>NZ_JBMPIX010000006.1:0-310646 GCF_049341065.1 Pacificoceanicola algae
TACAAGCGGCGCAATCGCATCGAAATCATGTTCGGCAGGCTCAAGGACTGGAGGCGCGTGGCAACCCGCTACGACCGATGCCCAAAAGTCTTCCTTTCGGCCATCGCCCTCGCAGCAGTCGTCATCTACTGGTTATGAATCCTGACCCTAGACGGGCTATTTGACCGGTGAACAAACGGCGGTTGAGGGCCGTTCGCTCCCTCGAAGTTTTGATCCCTTTCGATGCTTAGAGTGGCGTTGTCACGGCGCGTCCCATGCCTTTTTTCAACTCGGTAAATGGCCAAGGCGAAGCTGCGGAAAACCGCGTAGTCTCGAGTCGTCAGTCGATATCCTCGGAAGGGTCTAATGGCGCGCCTGGTCCTGTTCCGCGGGGCCGGGCGGCCGGACTGAACGTATCTTTCTCAGGAAATCTTGCGGAATAGGCTTCGCGCTCGACAGCTTCGGCCAATGTCCCTTGCATCCGAAGGCGCAGACAGCGCGGCAACCCGACGAAAGGAAACGCATAGTCCTCCGGCCTCTGTCTTGCGCCTTCTCTGAACAGGCGCCAGACGCCGCGGACGGAAAAGAACAAGGACCTCCGACCCTCCCTGACCCCCGGGACGAAACCCGGGACCACGAAACCAAAGGAGGACCCATGTTTCACACGAAATTCGATCGCGGCGCGGAATGCCGTGTCATTCCAACCGGAGAACAGGCGCTGCGGGCGTTTCTATCCGGGCACGACGAAGCGCTCGGCCATGCGGCTGTCCTGCTGGCGGGGCGGCACGGTGCGCGGCTGGTCAATGCCATTCGCGAGGGACTCGACCAGCCTGGGCGGATGACGCGCCGTGTGCATCGCCTGCTCGCCGAGCTGCATCGCGTTCTATTCCTGGATCATGTTCATGATGATGTCTGGGATGAGGTGGGCCGTTTCTCAATTCTCGAGCCCGACGACCCCGTCGTGCCGGAGATCTGCCTGCTGGCAGATGGTCTCAGCGATGCACTGAGCGCGGCGGGGATCGTCCCTGCCTCATACCAGCACTCAGCCTGAGCGCGGCCCCCGCACCGCCGCGAAACACGCGCGGCGGTGCGGCTCAAGAACCGGCGACCAAAACCGCGCGACCGGCAGATTTCTTCTTCCTCGTCCAAAAGAACGACTGATTTCTCCGTTACCGACACCGAAGAACAGCCTTGGCGACTAACCGAAAGAACCCTGCTGCCCCCGACCCATCTCCCGCGATGCACGGACCATGAAGCCGAAGAATAGGCAACAACACCAACGTTTCCGCCACCGCATGAAGGGAGAACATCATGCTCAATACGACCACCCTCGACACCGCCGAGGCCCGTCTCGGCGCCGCCTACGCGGTGGAGCAGCACCTCCGTCGCCACGGCGCGAGTCTCTGCGACCTGCTCGACGCGCTCGACGATCCAAGCGGGTTCGCCGCGCTCTGCGCCCTGCACGGCGCTTTCGGGCAGCCGATCCCGGATGCAGTTGCCGTCGAGGGCGCGCTGCAGGACATCCAGCGCGTCCTGGCCGACCAGACGCCATCGTCGCTCGATCGGATCGGTCATGAACGCGGTCTGCCGGCTTCCGACATGACGCGGTGGCACGGCGCGCGCGTCAGCGAGCTTCTCGCGCGGTTCCGTCATGCCGATTGAGACCGGGGCACGCTGTGTCCTTCAGGCGGCGCGCAAGCGCCGACTGAGCGTATATCCCGATCGGTTCGGGATGGAGCAGGACATCTGCGACGTGACTCTCTGGCTCGTCGAAAAATATGGCCTGTCTCGGGTCCGGGTTTACGTCGATCGGCATTACATACATGTCGATCGGGAAATGGCCGGCGTCACCGTCATGACCGCGCCGAGAAATCCGGCGCAGCTGTCCGAGGCGGCGCATCGGGCGTTCCTCGCGCTCGGCTACACGATCGAAGATACGCGCGCAGATATTTACGGTCACCAGCACTGCGATGGCCATCATTCGAGTCATGAGGCACTGCGCGCCTACGGGCGGATTGAATCAGCCATCAAGGCGGCGGCGGCGCCGGAGTGACAGACAGCCGTTGACCGCCTCGACACTGATGGTCGACGGCCATATCTGAATTGATGCATCGGGAAACAGCAACTCCTCGTGAAGCCTCACCATTCCTACCCGTGGGGCCAAGACAAGATGCTGCTGACATCGACGGACGATGTGTCGTCAATCCAGTACGTCAGACGGTCTATGCGATGGGACGTGCGGCTGGTATCAACTTCAGTCAGAAGCCTCCCGACGCCCATCAAGGCAAGCCATCCCGGAACTCACCGAACCGATCATTCGGAACATGACTCTTTTACCGATTTCCAATCCTCCGCCAGCGCCGCGAGAGACGGTATTCTCCTATCTTTCCCGCCTCGCCGCGACCTGGGACACAGACGTCGTCGAGATCGCAAACGACATGGGGACATCGTTCAAGCGGCTCCTCGCCCAGGACCCAGAGGCGTTCGACGCCCTCGCAGTGTGGGCCGATCTCGATCCGACTCAGTTGGAAAACATGCTTTCCTGGACCGGAATTCGGGCAGGGAACGTGCGGTTGATGTTTCGTGGGGAGATCTTCGTGTCCCGTGCGCTTCGCAATCCGGTGATGCGAGCGTGTCCCGTCTGCCTGCGTGAAGACGCAATGCAATCGGACGGCCCAACGACTGCAGCCATGGTGATGCGCGGCGATTGGCAAATGCGCGAGGCCAACGTATGCCTCCGGCACAAACACCGGCTTGTAGAACTCTGGACGTCCAATCATCCGAGGGAACGATACGACATTGCAACGCGCTTGTCCGAGATCGTAACCAAAATCATCGCAGGCGACTTCGACCAGCCACCTGTTGAGCCCACGCCCTACGACATCTGGCTCGACGGTCGCCTTGAGGATGGCCGTGACGAAACCTGGTTCTCTGGGCATCCGTTGTTTGCCGCGACGACTTTCTGTCGTCTTCTGGGGCAGGCGATTCTCCATGACAATGGCGCCGGGGACGATATGCCGGCCGGCGCGCACCATGTTGCTGACTTCGAGATCGCCAGACAGGGCGAGCATACCGTGCGCGCAAGCCTGGCAAGGATTGCGCGCGCCTGTGACGCCGAACCCAACAAGGCCTATGGACCACTGTTTCCGAGCCTGAACCGGGATTACGCAGAGGACGAGGGGTTTGCGACTTACAGGTGCTTGCTGCGAGACGTGATACTCGACCACTGGCCGATCGCTGCCGGGAAGGAGCTCTTGGGAGAGGTTGTTGAACAACGCCGCGTGCACTCGCTTGCCACGGCATCGCAAGAGACAGGCCTCGGGCCCGGGGTTCTCGAGCACTTCCTGGTCGAGGCTGGGGCGCTTCCCGTCGATGATGACCGCCCACGCCGGCGCCGGTTGTTCGATGCCAAAGACTACGCCGATCTTCTAAACGAAATCCCGACCCTTGTGGGGCCGATCGCCATGCGTGAAGCCATCGGCGCGACCAAGAAGGAGTTGGATGCGTTCGAAAAAGAAGGCCTCTTGGTGCCGCGCACGCGGGTCGCCAAGGTCAAGAACCCTTGGCGAATCTCTGACGGTGTCGATTTTGTCGCGGGCCTTGCCGAGCAGGCGGTGCCAATTGCAAAAAATGACCGCGATTGGGAAACACTCCTGCTCGCCCGCAAGCGGACCCGCGTGAGCTTGCGGGAACAGCTCGATGCCATCCACGGCAAACGGCTGGCACTCGGGAAGCGAGGCGGGGTGCGCGGTCTTCATGGGCTTGTCGTCAGGAAATCCGAAGTAGATCGCCTTCGCGCTTCCCTTCTCAAGCCTGAGAACGACGCCAAGAGTGGGGAACCCAGGCTGATGAGCGCCGCAGAATTCGGACGCTCCGTCGGGCTACGAGATCATGGATACTTCATCTCATTGATCGAAGCTGGCCATACTCCGGCTGTTCGACACACGAACCCCAAGACAGGACGCCAGCAATACTGGCTGTCCGCCGAATATATCGAGTCCTACCACGAACGCTTCGTTACGCTGACCACGCTGTCTGACGAGACAGGGCGTCATCGCAACAGCCTCAAGAGCCTGCTCGAGGCCTCCCACGTCGCCCGCTTCGCCCCGGGCGATCAGAATTTTGGGGCAATCTTCTTGCGTGAAGAAGCGATCGCCGCCCTCCGGTAGCGGCTGTCCGACGATCCGATCGGCGAGGGATGGATCGTCGTTCCGCGAACTGAAAGATTTCGCTCGCAAACGGAATCGGATGAAAACCCATAAAAACAAGAGCCCTTCAGGAATTTTCTCGAAATATCGAGAATTTCCTTGACACGGGTGCGCACGAAATACTGCCGTTTTGCGCACTCATATGCCCCCTTGGCAATAATATTGATTTACATGGCGATCCCTGAAGGACTCGAACCCTCAACCTGCTGATTAGAAGTCAGCTGCTCTATCCAGTTGAGCTAAGGGACCGCACGGCCCCGTATTTGCAGACTTTCACCCGGCGGGGCAAGTCTTCAAAGCTTGATCGACATGAAAACGCTCAAACGGTCGGGGACGTACTCGCCGAAAGGCGCGCAATAGGCGAAACCCGCCCCTTCATAAAGCGCGCGTGCGGCGGCAAACCCAGCTTCGGAACCGGTTTCAAGATAGGCCGCAGCCATACCTGCGCGCCGTGCCTCGGCCAGAAGGTGGTCGAGCAGGCGCTTGCCATACCCCCGGCCGCGCGCCTCGGCGGCGACATGCATGGATTTCAGTTCGACCGCGCCGCTGCCAAAGGGTTTCAGCGCGCCAACCGCGCAAATTTCCCCCGTTTCATCGCGCAGCGCATAAACGCTGGCTCCGCTGGAGCGCAAGGCCTTGGCGGTCATGACGTGGCAGCTTTCCTCTGGGGTGGCTTCGGACATCGCCGCGTGGTGCCGCGCAAGGATTGCTTCGACGGCGGGGTTCATGTCTTCAACCAAGGTGACAGAAGTCATCGAAAAGCTGCCTTTTGTGCTGTGCCGAATACGGTTCAGATTTGCCCTGATCCCGATTTATGGCAACACGAAAATCGTCCGCAGGATCCTGTTGCAGCGCCCTCTGGGCACAGCTTTGCCCAGATTACCGTGACGGCGTCAGAAAACCGTGCGTTTTCTGCAAAATTCCCCTATAATAACAAAAAATAAATGAGGCGGGGGGCCGATTTCGGCCGTTAAACCCCAAAAACAGTGAGCAGAGCATGATGCACCCAGCATTGCGATCCCCGGCATCCGCCGGCCCTGCCCCGAGTCCGCTCGGGCGTTTGCCATGGGTAAAGCCCTTTCTTATTATCGCCTTAGCGCTTTTCATCAGTCTTGCCCTCAGCCTGCCTGCCCGTGCGCAGGTGACCTTGAACCTGCGTGACGCGGATTTGCGAAACTTTGTCGAGATCGTTTCCGAAGCGACCGGGCGCAGCTTTGTGCTGGACCCGGGTGTGCGCGGCACGGTCACGGTTCTGTCGCCTGATCAGATGTCGAACGCGGACCTGTATCAGGTTTTTCTCTCCGTTCTTGAACTCAACCGGCTGACCATTGTCGAAGGCGCGGGCGCAGACCGGATCGTGCCGATGAACGCCGCGCGCGAACTGGCCTCGGGTGCCAGTGCCCTGCCCGGCGGTTTTGAAACCCGGGTGATCCGGGTGCGCGACATCTCTCCTCAGGAAGTGATCGAGGTGGTGCGTCCGCTCTTGCCCTCAGAGGCGATCATTTCCGCCGTGCCCGGCTCCAAGCGGCTGATCCTGTCGGACCGCTCCGCCAATATCGCGCGGATCACCGCCTTGATCGACCAGTTGGACAAGCCCGGAAATACGGCCCCGGTCGAGATTATTCGCCTGCGCAATGCCAACGCGGCAGATGTGTTGCAGGTGGTTCAGTCGATGGAAATCCTTGACGACGATGCTGCGGTCAGCGTCGATCGGCGGTCAAACGCGCTGGTGGTGTCGGGATCTGAATCGATGCGCCACCGGGTAAGGGTTCTGGTCTCGGAACTGGACACGCAACGCGATACCGTCGTCTCGCGCGCGATTGCGCTGAACTATGCGGATGCCGCTTCGATAGCCGATGTCGTTACACGCACACTCAGCACCGAGGATCCCACCGGTGTGCGCGCCCCGATCCGCATCATCCCCGAGCTTCAAACCAATTCCTTGCTGATTTCCGCCCCGCAAGAGCGCATCAACGAAATCGCCGACATGGTCCGCTATCTGGACAAACGCCCGACGCAAGTTCTGGTCGAGGCGGTGATTTTTGAAATGACGGTTGAGGGGCTGTCGGACCTCTCGGCGCAGTTCGGCGCTGTGCTGAACGATGCCCTGATCGGTGGGACGCAGTTTTCCCTTCCCGGGCGCACCAGCCTGACCAACCTTGTGTCGACGCTGAACACCGGCAATGTACCTGATCCAGGCGCAGGCGGCGTTCTGGGGCTGAACCGGCAACGCGGGAACGATGGCTTTGTCGGGCTTCTGACAGCGATCACTTCCGTCAATTCCACCCGGTTGCTTTCAACACCGTCGATCCTGACGCTGAACAACCAGGAGGCTGAGATCGTCGTGGCACAGAATGTGCCCTTCGTGACCGGCAGCTATTCCACCGTTGGCGACAGCGCGGTAGAGAACCCCTTTCAGACCATTGAGCGGCAGGATGTGGGCCTGACCCTGAACGTCACGCCCCAGATCAACGCCGACCGCACCGTGCGCCTGTTGATCAAGCAAGAGGTGTCAAACCTGACCAATTCCAACGCCTCCTCTGGTGGCGAGATCACGACCAAGCGGTCGCTGTCCACCACCGCGCTTGTCGATGACGGCGCGGTCATCATGTTGGGCGGGCTTTTGGAAAACGGCAATGGGTCGGCCAGGCAAGCCGTGCCCGGTCTGTCGAAACTGCCGCTGCTGGGCGGTCTGTTTCGCGGCAAGAGCGCCAACCGCAATCAACGCGTTCTTCTGGTTCTGATGCGCCCGCAGGTCGTCACCAATGACCACGAGGCGCGCCGCATAACCCGCGAGGCCGCGCGCAAGGCGCAAGCAGTCGGTGCTTCCATCGCGCCGCTGGATGATGGAAAGTACCCGCAGACACGGATCAGCGCCCTTCCCTTCGACGGGGTTGATCTGAACCAACCCTTTGATGCCGGATTTATTGATGACGTCGCCCAAAGCCGAAACTTCCCCCCTCTCCCGGGACGGCTCCGTTTCAACGGAAAATAGCGGCGGCGTAACGGGGCACCTGCCCTTTGCCTTTGCGCAGGACCAACAGGTCGTGCTGGAAGGTGCGCGAGTGACCTTGGGCCCCAATGCCACGCAACTGGGTCTACGCGAAGTACAGCGCCGCGTCGGCAGCGATCCGATCGAGGTGGTCGAGGCCGACCAGATCGCCTTTGACAAGGCGCTGGCCGATGCTTACCGCGACGCCGAGCACAGCCGCGCCGCCGCTGGCGGAGACATCAGTTTTGACCTCGAAGAGGCTGAATTCGCCCGCCGCCAACGCGATTTGCTGGACGAACCCGGCGATGCGCCGGTGATCCAACTGGTCAACCAGCTGCTGCGCCGCGCAGTACAAAGCGCCGCCTCTGACCTGCATATCGAACCGCACGAAGGTGGCCTGCGTGTGCGCATGCGCATTGATGGCGTGTTGCAAGAGGTGATGAACCGCCCCGATGTACCGGTCCGGCGCATTGTCTCGCGGCTCAAGGTGATGGCGGGGCTCGACATCGCCGAAACGCGACTACCGCAGGACGGGCGCATTCCCCTGTCGCTGGGCGGCCGGGTGATCGACACGCGCGTCAGCTCTCTGCCCGGCCACTACGGCGAACGCATCGTCCTGCGGATTCTGGATCGCTCGACGGGTCTGATGCCACTCGGCGGACTGGGGCTGTCGGAAACGCAGCAAGTGTTGCTGCGCAGGCTGGCGGCCTTCCCGAACGGCGTGATTCTGGCGACGGGGCCGACCGGCGCGGGCAAAACCACGACGCTTTATTCGCTGCTGCAACTGGCCGACCGAGACGCGCGCAATATCGTCACCGTCGAAGATCCCATCGAATACGATCTGCCGGGCGTGTCGCAATCCCAGATCAATTCAGAGATCGGCATGACCTTTGCCGCCGGTCTGCGCGCCACGCTACGGCAAGACCCGGATGTTATCCTTGTAGGCGAAATCCGCGACGCAGAAACCGCCAGCACCGCCGCGCAGGCCGCGCTGACCGGGCACCTGGTGTTTTCGTCCTTGCACGCGAACAGCTCGGTCGGGGCGATTGTGCGTCTGCGCGATCTGGGGTTGGAAAATTTCCTGATCGCCGCCACCCTTCGCGGGGTGATTGCGCAACGCCTGCTGCGCAAGCTTTGCCCTGACTGCAGCACGCCCGAACCGCTTTCCCGCGACGACAAACGCCTGTTCGACCGCCACAAAATCGCCGCGCCGAAACAGACCTTTCACCCCAAAGGCTGCGAGGTCTGCGCCGGAACCGGCCACGCGGGCCGCATGGGGATTTTCGAGATCACCGAGGTCACCGAAAACCTGCGCGCCGCCATTGACCGGGGCGAAAGCGAAGCGGCGATCAAATCGCTGGCCCTCGCGCCGCGCGACACCCTGACCGGGCAAGGCTTGCAAGCCGTCGCCGAAGGCCGCGTCAGCCTGGACGAGGCGCTGCGCGTCGTTGGGGATACCGCGTGAAAGCCTACAGCTATATCGCCTATACCAGTGCGGGGCGCCGCCGCACCGGCACAATCGTGGCGGAAACCGAAATCCACGCGACCGAGCAATTGGCCAGCCAGGATCTTTTCGCCTCGGACCTGACCGAGACAAAGCGCGCGACCAGCGGCAACCGTCGCGCGGTCTTTGCCCGCAAGCTGGTTCCCGACTTGCAGGCGGTCTTTACCCGCCAAATGGCCGTCATGCTGACCGCCGAACTGCCCGTCGATGGCGCGCTGGAGGCTGTGCGCACTGGTGGCCACCCGGCGCTGGAAGCCGTGGCCGCGCAGGCGCGCGCCGCTTTGCTGGATGGCGCGGCGCTTTCGGATGCGCTGGAAAACTCGGGCGCGGGCTTTCCCCCCTACTACATCGCGGCCCTGCGTGCGGGCGAAGAGGCGGGCGAGCTAGCTGCAGTCTTCAACGAGTTGGCAGACCACCTTGAGGATCAGAACACCGGCAAGGCCCAGATCGCAACCGCGCTGATTTATCCGGCCTTCGTGGCCGCCGTGTCGCTGTTGGTCTGCGGCATCCTGATGGTCAATGTCGCCCCCGAGATCGTCGCAATGTTTGAAATGACCGGGCGCTCTTTGCCGCCGCTGACCGTGTTCGTGATGGGGATTTCCGATGTAATCCGCGCCAACTGGCCTGTGATCCTTGTCCTGTTGCTGGCTTTGGTGGGCTTTGGCATTGCCGTGCCGCGTGTGCCAACGCTCAAGCGACTGCGTGATCGCGTGGTACTTCGCCTGCCAATCTTCGGGCGCCTCGCCCGGCTGTCCGAAGCGGTGCAATACATGCGCACGCTGGCGCTTGTTCTGGGCTCGCGCCATGCGGTGCTCAGCGCGGTGGACAGTGCCGCAAGCGTGCTGACGATCGAACAGTTCCAGACCGAAGGCCGCGCCGTGGCCACCGCTGTGCGGCAGGGGCAAAGCCTTGCTTCGGCGCTGGAAGATCTCAGCATCCTGCCCCCGGTTGCGCGGCAGTTGATCGCTGCCGGAGAGGTTTCGGTTCGACTGGCGCGAATGACTGACCGCGCTGCCGCCCTGACCGAGCACCGCCTGCTGACCGAACGCAAACGCATCGCCACGCTGCTGGAACCGATGCTGATGATGGTGGTGGGCGGGCTGGTTCTGGTAATCGTTCTGGCGATCCTGCTGCCTGTCTATGACCTGCAGGCAGCTGTCGCGGGCTGAAACGATCAAGACGCACCCTGGCGAGTCCCTGGTCTATTCTTCAAAACCCAAAAGCTCGGGCGCGTCGCCCTGCCGTGATATCCAGACACCATCGTCGTCGATCCGCACCACCTCGATGTCATCGGCCAACATGTCACCGGTCCGCACCAATTGTTCCCCCGTCGGGTGAAAGACCATCGCCCATGTCGCATCGCCCGTCTGCACCATCCCCTTGAGCGCATAGCCCAGAGACCCGAGCGGCGGTTTGGGCGGCTTTGGCGGCTGCGGTTCGGGCTGCGGCGCCTGGGGCGGCGGGGCGGGCGGTTTCGGGGGCTGTGGCTCGCCAAACAGGGCGGGCCAGTTGCGGGGCGGCCGCATGGGCGCCTGAGGCGCCTCGCCATCTGCGGCCTCGGGCAAGGTGGCGACACCGATCTTGACCGCGGGCGCATTCAGCTCCGACCACAGCGCAAACCCCGACTGACCGGCCAAAGCCAGCAAAGCTATCGTCATGATCCAGGCCAGCCAGCGCATGCGCCCCATCCAATCAACACCCAATCCGGCAGCAGCATAGACGCGATACCAGCCAATGGGTATACTGAGCGAATAATACGCAATCAAAACAAGCGTAAAAGAGAGCAGACATGCAGGCATTCCCTATAGCCCGGGCCGCGATTGCCGGCTTGGCCCTTGTTTTCATTGGAAGCTGTGACCAGGTTTCCGTTGGCGGGTCCGGTTTCCAGACAAAATACGCCGTCGCGCGCGACGCGCTGGAAAACGGTCACTATGACCGCGCCAAACGGCAGTACCTTGTGTTGATCAAAGACGCGGGCCCCTTGGCGCCGCGTTTGCAACTGGAATATGCCCACGCAGAGTTGCGCAGCGGCAACTATTCCGAAGCCGCAAACATTGCCAATTCGCTCGCCCGTTCGCAAACCGGCGAGGCCCGTGCGGCCGCCCTTTCGGTGCAGGGAACGGCGCAGCACGAGCTGGGTCTTCAGCTTTTGGCGCAAGGCAATAATGCGGCGGGCAAAGAGAACCTCACCGCCGCCCAAAGCGCGCTGGCCGAGGTGCTCAAGACCAACCCCGATCTTGATCCGATCGGGTCGATGGCCGGTCGGCTTGCCAGCATTAAGGTGCGGCTGGCCGCGCTGTAGTCTATTGCCCGGCGCGGGCTTCGGCCATCTGCTGCGCCTCAGAGATCTGGCCCGGCGTCATGCGGCTGGCCAGGACCGCGCTCAGGTCCAAAGCCTGCGTGAACCCGGCGGTTCCGGCCAGCACCAACCACATATAGCCAAGCGCAAAATCCTGCGGCACGGCGCGCCCGTCAAAATACATCAGCCCAAGATTGGCCATGGCCGCGGGATTACCGGCCTGCGCTGAGGCGCGGAACAGTTGCGCCGCCTGACGCAGCCCCTCCTGCCCCGGCTCCGGGTCCTGCATGATCAGCCAACCCGCCGTGTACATCGCCAGAGGATCACCCGCCCGGACGCCGTTTTGCAGCCGGGCCATGCCATCGGGACTGGTGTCCGGCGCCGCAAGGCGCGGGTCAAACACCGCGCGCGGCACGCCGCCATCGCTGTCGATTTCCTGACCGTCGCGGGCCGCAAGGCGGTATAGCTCGGCAGCGCGCTTTTCATCCGTGGCAACGCCAAAACCGTTTTCATACATGACCCCAAGGTTGCCCATGGCCACCTTGAGCCCCTTCGCCGCAGCGGCATCAAAAAGCTCGAAGGCGCGGGCATAATCCTGCGGCACGCCCTCACCGCGTACATACAGCAGGCCAAGGTTATTCTGCGCCCTTGCATGCCCCTGCTCGGCCGGTCCTTCGTACAGGGCCTTGGCGCGGGAAAAGTCTTGTTCCACCCCGTTGCCGTTCTGGTACAGCACGCCGAGACTGACCATCGCATCAAGAAGCCCAAGATCAGCAGCTGTTTGGTACAGTTCCGCAGCGCGGGCCGGGTCTGCCACCCCCTCGGGGCCTTCTTCAAGAACGACGGCCAAATCATAAAGATACTGCGCCTCGCCGGTCTCGGCGGCCTGTTCCAGCCATTGAATGGCGGCCTCGCGGTTTTGCTCGACGCCAAGGCCGGCATGGAAATACTGACCAAGCCGATTGGCGGACGCCGAATGCCCCTGTTTGGCCGCGCGCGCCAGCCATTCCGCCGCCAGCGCGTAGTTCTGCAAGACCCCGTCACCATGTTCGACGCGCATGGCCAAGGCATATTGCGCTTCAGGCACGCCTTGATCCGAGGCCGTCTGAAGCTGCGCCAGATCCGCGCCCGTCCAGCCATTGCCTTGCTGAGCCCAAAGCGCGCCCGGCGCCCCCAGCAGGCAAAAGGACAGGACCCCAACCTGAAAAACCCTGGGAAGCGCCAGAGTCATTTGTCCGCCCCGACCGGCGCGCGCGCCTGATCAAAGAAGGTGCGCGCGGCTTTCTGCGCCTCGGCCACCTGTTCGGCGGTCATCAGGTCAGCGGCGACCTCGCGCATTTCAAGCGCTGCCTGATTGCCCCCGGCGGCCGCGATATTGAGCCATTTGTGCGCCTGAACATAGTCCTGTTCGACACCCTGCCCTTTGATCAGCAGCAGGCCCAATTGATGCTGGGCATCAGTGTCACCCGCCTCGGCCGCCGTCCGCAAAAGCCCTGCCGCCTCGTCTGCGCTGCCTTCGTGGCTCAACATCCATTCTGCCATCGCGGTCAGGGCCGGGCGCAGACCTTCGTCCGCCCGCGCCCTGAGCCAGTTCAGCGCCGCTTCATCACCCGCCTCGGCGGCACTCATGGCCCAAGGGACCGCCCTGTGCGGCGCAAGAAGACCATCCAGCCGGCCTGCTCCGGCCAGTTGGCCCAGCTTCAACGAAGCCTCTTCGCTGCCCGCCTCGACCGCTCTGCGATACAGGCTGATGGCCTGCTCCATATCCGGGAGCTGCCCTCCGGCGCCTTGCTCCAGCATCTGAGCAAGACCGATCATCGCACGCGGCAGCCCGGCGTCCGCGGCCTGCGCGTACAACTGCATGGCCAATGCAGGGTTCGCGGTGGCGCCGGTTGTGCCGGTATAAGCTTCGGCCAGATCCGCGAGCGCGGCAGGATTGCCCGTCTCGGCAGCGGCGCGCAACCAGCGCAGCCCTTCTACGGGGTTGGCCGCAATGCCGTCCCCCTTAAGGTACTTGCGACCCAAAGCCGCCTGCGCTTGCCAAAAGCCCGCCTCGGCCGAGCGCAGCAGCCAGTTTGCGGCCCCGGCCCGATCCTGAGCCATGCCCTGCCCGGTGTCCAAGGCATAGGCCATGTAATACTGGGCTTCGGCGTGCCCGTTGGAGGCCGCACTTTCCAGCCATTTCACTGCCTTTTCCACGTCCACAGGGCCACCCAGTCCACGCGAATAGGCTTGGCTGAGTTTGAACATCGCATCGACATGGCCATTTTCAGCAGCCGCAAGCATCCAGGTCAGCATGTCCTCGGGGCTTTGCTCAAGCCCGGTGCCGTTGCCATAGAGCAGGCCCAGATAGTACTGCGCCTCGGCATTGCCGCGCGCGGCAGCGGTTTTCAGCAATGTTGCCGCGCGTTCGGGGGCATAGTCAGGCCCGCCGTCGGCACGCGACAGATACAGCCGCGCCAGCAGGACCGCGGCGTCCAGTTGATTGTCTGCTGCGGCTTGCTCAAGCCAGTCGCGCGCTGCCATCAGATCCGCAGGACCGCCGCGCCCCTCCAAAAGCACCCGCCCGTAGCGGTATTTGGCAAAGGGAGAGCCTTCGTTTTCGGCCAGCGCCTTGAGCCCCTCACGCACGGTGACGAAATCGCCCGCAGACCACGCCTCTTCCACCTGCGCCATTGTCAGGCCATCACTTGCGTCCTGAGACACGGCAGGCAAACCGTACAGCGCCAAAAGGAAACAGACAGGTAAAAGGGATTTGGAAAAGGCCATGGGACTCTCGGTTATGAAATGGGCGCGCGTGGGGCAAAATCTGCCCCAGCGATCTGACCCGAGCCTATGGCCTTACTTGAGCAATATCAAACGCAAGATCACGTCCTAAGGCAAAGGCACCGCACCTGCCCGCAGCACCCACAGCGCCGCCCCTGCTAGGCAGAGCGCCGAGCCAAACGGGATGCGCATTGTGCCTGCCGGGGTGCCATTGCCGCGCAGCCCATGCAGGACAACAACCAGCGCCAGTGCGCCGCCCGACGCCATGAGCACCATGAGCGGCAAATGGATGGGTCCGGCAAAGGCGCCGAGCCCCGCCATCAGTTTGACATCCCCCAGCCCAAGCCCCTCGCGGCCCCGAAGGGCGCGGTAACCAAATCGCAAAGCCGCAAAGCTGCCACAGCCAAGCGCGGCCCCAAGCAGCGCAGTCTGGCCACCCTGCCCGCCGGGCAAGAGCGCAGCCGCCATCGCCACAAGAAAAAGTGAGGCTGTCAGGCTGTCAGGCAGGCGCATCCAGATCAGATCGCTGAAGAACAGCGCCAAAAGGGTCCAAAGGAATAGCGCATCCAGCCAGAGCCCTGCCCCCGTTTTCCCAGCCGCGGCGGCCAAAACCGCCATGCCAAACGCCGTGATTTCGATATACAGGTGCCATGGCGCGAAGCTTGCCCCGCAATGACGGCAGCGGCCCTTGGACAAGGCAAAGGACAGGATCGGGATCAAGTCCAGGACGCCCAGCCTTTGACCGCAGCCGCGGCAGGCCGAACCGCGACGAAAGACATCTTCGTCGCGCGGAAGGCGGTCAACCAGAACGCCCAGAAATGAGCCGACAGCCGGCGCGGTCAGGATCAGGAGCAAGGCTGACAAACGCGGATCAAAGCTCATCCACGGCGGTCCCGAATAAGAGCGCAGGCAATCGCCGTTGCAAAGGCGTGAAGAATGGACAAGGGTTGCGACGCTCCTCTATCATGCTCTCATTCATACGAAAGCATCCCATGACGACACCAGACCAGTCTTGCACAGCTCATCGCACCAAGCCACAGGACGAAGGGTTTTCCCTTCTTGAACTGATGGTTGTGGTGGTGATCCTCTCCATTTTGGCGCTGGTGATCGTGCCTCGAGTGATTGACCGCCCGGATCAGGCCCGCGCCGCACGGGCGCAGTCGGACATTGCCGCGATTGTCAGTGCGGTCAATCTGTACCGGTTGGACAACTACCGCTATCCAACCGCCGCGCAGGGGCTATCGGCCCTTGTCACCAAGCCAACCAGCGATCCGGTGCCCGCGAACTGGGCGGCCAACGGGTATATGGACCGGATGCCGGTGGATCCCTGGGGCCAACCTTATCAATATCTCGAGCCCGGCGTGCACGGAGAATTCGACATCTTCACCTATGGCGCGGACGGGGTTCCGGGCGGCACCGGGCCTGATGCGGACATCGGCTCATGGACGTTGCAATAAGCGATATACCCCCCGCCCGCGACGCGGGCTTTACCCTGATCGAATTGCTGGTCAGCGTGGCGATCATCTCGGTTCTGGCGGTTGGAGCCAGCCTTGCGGTTTCGCGCACCACTGATCGCAGCGAAAGCGACATGGCCTTGTTCCAGACCCGCTACGAGACCGCCCGCCAATTGGCGATCACCGGGCAACAAAGCCGCGGGCTTGAAGTTACACGGGACGGGATGCGCGGCATGATCCGTAATCGCAACGGCTGGCAAGAGGCAGGCCGAATGCAACGTTGGCGCGGGCGCGTCTCGCTGTCGGCCCGGCCGTCAGACCCATCAGGATCGGCCGCCCCCGAAATCGTCTTTCTGGCAACCGGGCAGACCAATGCCTTTCGCATCGCCTTTGGATCCTCGGGGCGCTGCGAAAGCGATGGATGGGCGGAGCTGACATGTTCAGGCGGCTGACCCGGCGGAGCGCAACGCGTGGCATGACCCTGATCGAGCTTGCCATTGCGATCTTCGTATTGACCATCGGCAGCATTGCCGCCCTGCGCGCCGCCGACCAATCGGCCCGCGTTGTCGGCGGTGAAATGCCCCGGCTTCTGGCTCGCATTGCCGCCCGCAACCGCGCAGAAGAGCTGAAAATGCAGGCGCCCAACACCTCGGGGCTGAAGCCGCAAGTCACGCTTGGCGGGCAGGTCTTTACCCTGTCCACGGTGTCCGAAACCACCGCCGCAGGGCTGGCGCAGACCACCATTACCGCGCGCGCCGAAAGCGGCGAAGGCGCGCAACTGGTGGTCTATCTGCCAAAGATCAGCCCAAGATGACCCGGGCCAACAAAGATGCCGGGCTCAGCCTGATCGAACTGGTCATCGCAATGGCGATCTTTGCCTTGGTCGCCATCATGGGCGCGCAGGCCCTGACCGGAATGCTACGTATGCGTGACGGGGTAACCCAACGGGCCGATCACACCGCCGCGCTGGCCAAAGCCACCAGCCTGCTGCGATCCGACCTTTCCGCCGCAGTCCCTATGTTGTTCTATCCGCCGGGCAGTCCCTTTCCTGAGTCTTCAATCCGGTTTCGCGAGGATCGCTTTGGCCTGTCCGTCGGCGCGCAACCTTCGCTGACCAGCGCCCCCGACGACATTCCGCTGACACGGGTGGAATGGCAGATCCGCGACGGACGTCTGACGCGGCGCGTCTGGCCCGCGCTTTATCCCGCGCTGGCGTCTTCGCTCAGTCCGGAACAACTCGTCATGGAGGGCGTGCGCGCGCTGCGTCTGCGGACCTACGTGGACGAACAGGGGTGGGTCGACGGGTTGCAACTGTTGAATTCCGATCCAAACGTCAGCTTCGACGAGGACTCGGGCGCCGCTGGCCCTTCGGCCTATTCCAGCGCGCTTCCCATCGCAATTGAAGTTACGGTGGAGACGCAGGTTTACGGTGACATCCCATTGATAGAGAGCTTTCGATGAAAGGGGATCACGGATTTGTTCTGGTCAATGCGCTGATCCTTGTCGCCGCGCTGGCCTCGGTCGCGGCGTTCCTTCTGGCTCGGTCCGAAGCAGGGCAGGCGCGGCTGCAAAGCGGGCTGGGCACGGACCAACTGACCTTGAACCTCGATGCCTTTGACGCGCTGGCTATGACCATGCTGACTCAGGATACCGGCGCGATCGACCACACTGGGGAGGCCTGGGCCAAACCTCTGCCGCCCGTCGATCTGGCGCGCGGAAAGGTGACCGGGAAATTGCAAGACCTTCAGGGGCGGTTCAACCTGAACTGGCTGGCCATTCCCGGCAACACTTTGGCGGATGAGGCATTCGATATCCTGCTGGCCCGGCTCGGAATTGCGCCCGAAACCGGCACCGCGATGCGTTTGTTTTTGCGCCCCGGCGGCCCTTCGGACCGCAGCCGTTGGCTACAACTCGATCCCCCGCTTGCGCCTGCTGGGGGGGCGATCCTCGACGTCAGCCAACTGGCCCAGATCCCCGGCATTTCCGAACGCAACCTTGAACGGCTGGCGCCTTACATCACTGCGCTGACCGGGATGACCCAATTGAACGTCAACACCGCCGATGCCGAGATTCTGGCCGCGTTTTTCCCAGATGTGCCGCCCGCCGAACTGGCCCGGCTGATCGGCCAGCGCCAACAAGAGCCATTTCCATCGTCCAAGGCTTTCCTGATCGCGGTAGGTCTGGCGGAAGCGGAACAAGCCCAAAGGCAACCCACCGAAGAGGTCGATGAAGACGGCGAGCCCCAGACTGAGGCTGCGGATGAGGCCGCCATCAGACGCACCGAGGCGCTGGAGGCCATGATCTCGGTCGGATCCGAATGGTTCGAGGTGCAGTCCTCGGCGGAATACGAAGGCGTCACAGCGCGCCGCCGGACAATCTTGCAACGCAAGGGTGTGCCAGCCGTGATCGAGTTGAAATGGCGGCTCAGCTTTCGGTCATGAAACCGTTTGCGCCATTGCACTTGGACGGATGGCCGGTGCATTCTTCTTGTTCAGGAATGGGGGACCAAGGTGGCCAAAGCGCGCCAATCCACAGCACGACCTGACGAGGCACAAAGCTTTGTCAGCCCAGGCGCGGTCAGTGTCGGGGCACGGCAGGTCGTGCTGGTGCCCGGCGGCGCGGTGCCCCTGATCGCGCTGGACCTGCCCGAGCGTTTGCGCGGGCAGGCGCGTGAACAGGTTGCCCGCCGGCGTCTGGCGGACAGGCTGGGGCTGCGACCCGAACAGATCGCGATGCGTCCTTTCGTGCCCAGTTCGAACCAAGGCAAAGCCGATGCCTGGGACAGGGTTTTGACGGCGGATAAAGGGTGGCTTGACAGCCTGCGCGCCCTGCCCGGCCGCGCCGTTTTGCCGGACTATCTGTCGCTGCCCACCACCGAGGGGCTTTGGACTGTGCAGGCGATCGAGGAGGGCGGACACCCGCAATGGATGGTTCGGTTCGGACCGCAGGACGGCCTGACCGCGCAACCCGCGCTGGCCTTGGCGGCGATGCGCCGGGCTTTGGCCAAGGACGGCGCACCCAAAGCGCTCTTTGCGCCTGCGGGCCTGCCCGATGGGCTTGGCGACATGGCGCAAAGTCACGACCTCGCACTCGTTCAAAACTTGGACGAGATCAAAAGGCTGGGCCTGTCTGCGCCTGTTGTTCTGGGCCACGGTGAACTGGCCTGCGATCTGCGCAAGAACCCCATGGCCGCGCGCGCCAGATTGGCCAGCCGGGTTCTGCCTTGGCGCTGGACGGCTTTGGCTGCGGTTCTGGCTGCGGCGCTCTGGGCTTCGGTGCAGGTGGTTGGCCTGCAACGGGCGCAATCTCAGACACGCTCGATCACCCAGGCTACAACCGCGCTTGTGCAGCAAAACTTCACCGGAGGCGGCCCGGTACTGGACGCGCGGCTGCAAGTCAGCCGAGCCTTGGCGCAAATGCAATCGGCCAGCGCCGGTTCGACCACGGCGACGGACCCGCTGGACCTGATCCACCGTGTCGCCGAAGTACTGAAAGGCGCGCGGGCGACGCCTGACATGCTGGAGTATCGCGCCGAGGAAGGCTTGCGATTGATCGCCCGTCTGCCCGATTTCGCCGCCGCAGACAAACTGGCCGCCGCGCTGCGGGCGGATGGATTGGCGGTTGACCTGCGCGACTCGCGCTCGGAAGAAGACGAGACCGGGGTCGTCACCGAATTTGCCATTGCCCCGGCAGACGAGGCAAGCCAATGATCGACCGCTTGCTTGATATGCTGTTGAAACTCAGCCCAAGGGAACGGGGCTTGCTGGGCCTGATGGCCGGGGTCGCCGTTCCGCTGGGCATCGGATTTGCCGTTCTCATGCCCTTGCAACAGGCCCGCACTGCCGCAGAAGCCGCCGGCGCAGACGCCCTGGCCCTGCAATCTTGGGTCGCGGATCGCAGCGCCGAAGCGCAAGACCTGACGCGACAAGAACCAGAGATCCAGACCAAACCTATTGGCCTGAGTGGGATCGAAGAAGGTTTGATCGCAGCAAACCTGAGGTCCGATCTGCGGTCCATCGGAACAGAAAGCGGCGGAGTCATTGCCCTGCGGTTTGACAATGTGGACTTTGTCCGACTGGCCACATGGCTGTCTTCGGCACACCCCGAATGGGGCTACGAGTTGCAGACCCTGCGGTTGGAAGAAGTCGGATCACCCAGCCGAGTTCAGGCCCGGATCGAATTGCGCCCGCCCGGAAACTAGCCGCCACGCCACGGTCATAAAAAACCGCCCGGCCACCTGGACCGGGCGGTTTTCTTGTTTGTGGGGCACAGGATCACCAGTCCAGCTTGACCCCGTGCTCAACCGCAACCGAGTCCGGTGCAGGCATCGACAGGCGTGTGACCACGGCGCCCTGACCATGCGCAAAGCGGCGTTCGCGCGTGAAATCAAGGCTGAGGCGGTTGATCTCACTCATCCGCTCATAGTCGATCTCGAACCCGTAGCTGAGGTTCTTGGTGGGCGCGGTGACCATGACGGCAAGGTTGATCCCGGCGCTGCACTCGGTCCCGTTGTCATAGGAAGAGAATTCGCAGGCCACACGCGGTGTAAAGGTCGTCTCGGTCAGCATCTGGCCCAGTTCGGCCGCGCCCTTCTGCGTCCCAAGACCGGCAAATTCGATCTCGGCGAACAGGCGGCCACCGCTGAAGTCCGGCAGATCAATCGATCCGGTGTCCGTCTGACCAAGCTGCTTGGCCGTGACATCGGCATCGCTGACCCAGGCATGGGCAAGGTCCAGGCCGACCCGCGGGCTCATCGTGAAGTTTTCGTATTCACGCGTGCCGCTCAGCGCCACCCCGCCGAAGATCGCAGCATAGCGATAGCTGCCGGTCGCGTCGATATTCGCCGGAGCCGCGTTGAAGGTCAGATCATAGCGGTGCATCCCGATCGCGCCCGACGCGTAGTAATCAAGGAACAGACCGGTCCCCAGATCGCGCGCGCCATAGACGCCGCCGTTCAGGCCGTAGCCATTGATCGTTCCATCCGCGAGGCCGTCGACATTGTTGCGGCTGAAGTAACCGCCCCAGAAGTACCCGCTCAGCGCCTTGTCCGAGGTGAACTTTTCGCTTTGGCGCGCAAATTGCAGGATCGCCTGCGTGCCCGTGCTGTCCGACCAATTGAGCGAGAATGTCCCGTCAAGGATTTCACGCCGCATGGTGTAACAGTTGTAGACATCCCACCCGAACTTGCCTTCGCTGGTGCCAACGCCGTCCTGAACGGTCAGGCGGCCATCCACGTCCGGCGCGGAAACCGTCCCGCAAGGCACATTGTCCTGCCCCGCTTGCAAGCGGCCCAAGGCGCCCTTGGCGATCCGGCTGAAGCCGCGCTGCTGCGTGCGCACGGTCTGTTCCAGATCGTTCTTGAGGATTTCGGTCAGCGGATCGCGGATCTGATCCACCAGATCATCCGTCACCTGCACCGGCGACAGCGCCAGGGCATAGCCGTCAAACGCAGCATCGGAGGAGCCGACAGACACCGTCGGTTGACAGCTGTGCAAGCCTTCGACCTTTTCGTCATTCCGCGCCCGGATCGTCAAAAGCTGCGGCGAAGCGTAGTTGGCGGACGTGAACGTGATCGTCGCGGGTGCAACGGAACACTGCGCATCGCCGGCAAAGCTCAGCACCACATCCGCCGTCGGCCGCCCCAGCAGAACAAAACTCATCGAGGCATCGTCGTTGCCGCTTTCCGAAGTGGACAGGTCCAGATCAGTCACCGAGATCACCGCCGAGTCGTCGTCGGTGATCGTCGCAGTTGCGCTCAGATCGCTGGCCGTTGTGCTGAGGATTGTGGCGGTATCGCCCGATGCTATGGCTGTCAGCGTCATGATCAAGGTCTCGGGCCCTTCGACCACGCCGTCCTCGAGCACCGGCACTGCAATCGTCACCGACAGATCACCAGCCGCAATCGTGGCCGTCCCGCTGGGCGCAGTGTAATCGCTGCCCGCCGTCGCGGTGCCGCCCATCGTGTAGGACACCACCGTCGGCAGGGACGAGCGGCGATCCTGCGTGATGACGAATTCGGCGTCCACAGGAGTTCCGCCATTGGCCTCGGCGCCGTTCACCGGAGCGGTCACGCGGACCGGGTTCTCGGCGCATTGCGTCATCGGGATGTTGTTCGCCAGAACATACGGGTCTCCGGCTTCGATCACGAACGTGCTGTAGAAGACCGGGTTGGCCGCAAGCGAGGCATCCGCCAGCATGCCAGTGCTGCCCACCTCGGTTGAGCCAAGAACCGCCGGGTTGGACGGCAGAAGGCTGGTGACATCCACGGCACCCGCAGAAAGGCGCGTGGTGCTGGGCAGGCCTTCATCGGTCGGATAGCTGTAGGAGACCGTGTAGGTGCCGGGACGAGTGGCGAACCACTGGAAGGAACCGCTGGAGCCGTCCTGCACGATATTGATGTCATTCGACAGACCAACCGAACTGTTGGTCCCAGCAGGGCCACTGACCGAGATGCCGCCGCCGCTTAGAATGCGACCATCATCCTCGCAGTAGAAATAGCCCTGCGGGTCATAGTCGCTGGCGTCCGGAATGCCGTCGCCGTCACGGTCCGCCGTGCTGCTTTCGTATTCGTCGGGAACCCCGTCTCCGTCAGCATCTGGCGAGCCAGCCGGGTCCGGCGTGCCGGTCAGGTCTGCGACCACGACCACAGGGTCCGAGGCCGCGTTGCCGTTGCCCTGCGGGTCTTGTGCAGAATCCGCCAGCACGGTGATGGTCACGTCCCCGTCATGATCCGGCGTTACCGTAAATGTATAGGTGTCGCCGCTGCCAAGCAGGTCCGACGCAGTGCCATTGTCGATGTCAAACCCAGCCAAAGCAAGGCCCGTCACCGGTTCGCCAAAGACCACCGTCATCTCGAATGGATCGCTTTGCGCATCAGTCGGTGCCGTCAGCGTGGCAGAAGGCACCGCGGTGTCCTTGAGGGCCGTGTCGGTGACCGCGACGCCCGCATTGCCCGCAGCGTCCGTCAGGGCAAGCGACAAGGTCAGAGTGCCATCGGACAGCGGCGTCAGGTCGAAGCCGGTCAATTGGCCCGCCGCGATCGGAACAATGCCCGATTGCGTCGCGGCGATAGCCGAGCCCGACGAACTGAGCGAGACATTATAGGTCGCGCCAACCTCGGCTCCGGCAAAGGAAAAGCTTACCGCGGTGACATTCGACAGGTTCACAGGATCCTGATCGATGACGGCCGAATAGCCGGTGGGCGCAACCGTATCCTTGGTCAATGCCGCCGTCGCCTGCGGTGCCGGGTTACCAGCCAGATCCGATACGTCTGCCGTCAGGGCCAATGGTCCATCCGCCAGACCGGACAGGTCCAGCGACAGGCTCCAGACACCGCCGCCAGCAATCGCCGTGCCACTTACCGTGGCGCTGAACTGGTCAGTCAAAATGACAGAGACGCTCTGGCCGTCAGGAATATCTGAAACGGTGCCATCCAGCGTAACCGAGGTGACCTCGGCAGCGTTAACGATGTCGTCCCCGGCGAAGGGTCCGTCAAAAGCCACCGCTGGGAACAGAACATCTTTGTCCACCTCATCAGTGGCGCTGATCCCGGCATTGCCCGCAGTATCCGTAAGCGTCACCGAAAGGGTGATCACACCATCGCCCAGTCCCGACAGATCAATTCCCGTCAACTGATCCGTGGCGGACAAGACAAGGCCGCTTCCGCTGACCGGAGTGCCACCGCCGGTTGAAGTAAAGGCGTAGGTGTAACCCGCACCAACTTCGGCACCTGTAAAGGCAAAGCTGATCGCCGTTTCGTTGGCCGCATTCACCGAAGCCTGATCCACCGCCACCGTATAGCCAACAGGCGCAACCGTGTCCTTGGTCAGAGCGGCCGTGGCCTGCGGTGCCGGGTTGCCGGCCACGTCCGAGGTATCCGCTGTCAAAGCCAGCGCACCATCGGCCAGCCCCGAAAGATCAAGGGTTGTGCTCCAGATACCACCGGCAACAAAGGCCGTGCCGGGCACAGTGCCCGCCGCCCCGTCGGTGACGGCTATTGTGACGGTCCGTCCATCCGGCAAATCAGCTGCGGTTCCGGAGATCACCACCGAAGACGCCTCGGAGGCATTGACCAGATCGTCACCCGCAAGCGGCGTGTCAAAAGCAAGCCCCGGCGCAGACACATCCTTGTTGATCGTATCGGTGATGATGCCAGCCGCGTTGCCCGCAGTGTCCGTGATGGTCACCGAAAGGGTCAGGACCCCTTCGCCAAGACCGGAAAGATCCAGCCCGGTCAGTTGATCCGCGGTCGTCGCGAAAGTGCCGGTGCCCGTGACAGGCGCGCCACCGCCACCGGAGGCGATGGAATAGCTGTAGCTTGCGCCCACCTCTACGTCCGTAAAGGCAAAGCTGATCGCAGTCTGGTTGGCTGCATTGACCGCCCCTTGATCAAAGGCCACCGTCGCGCCCGCCGGGGCAATCGTGTCCTTGAGGATGGTGGTCTGCTGCTGCGCCGAGGGGTTCCCTGCGGTATCCGTAGCATAGACAGTGACGGTTAGCGGGCCTTCCGAGAAGACGTTGAGATCCAGCAAGATGCTCCAGATCCCGCCCGTTACCTGCGCGCCATTTTGAACCGTAACGCTATTTCCCGAGATATCGATGGAAACCCATTCTCCGTCTTGCAGGCCGGTCGAGGTGCCAGAAATCGTGGTCGCGGACACTTCGGCAGCATTCACCACGTCATCCCCCGCAATCGGGCTGTCGATGGTCACTCCGGGCGCAACTGTATCTTTCTCCACCGTCGCAGTGACGGCAGGCGCGGGGTTGCCCCGTGGATCGGTGAGCACGACAGAGACCGTCAAGGTGCCATCGCCAAGACCGGAAAGATCGAGCCCCGAAATCTGCTCGGCGGCGACCGCAATCGTGCCCGAGCCGGTAACCGCTGCGCCGCCTCCGGACGAGGTGATCGAATACGCGTAAGTAGCCGCAAGCTCGGCATCCGCCATGGAAAACCCTACCGAAGTCTGGTTGGCAGCGTTCACAAAGGGCACGTCAAAGCTGACACTTTGACCGGTTGGTACAGTGATATCCCGGATCACGCTCGCGGTTTGGAGCGCCGAAACCGCGCCATTGGCGTCTGTCGCCTGTGCTTCGATTTGAACAACACCATCCTCGCCCGCCTGCAGATCCACCGCGAGTGTCCATGTCCCGCCTGAAACCGGGACGGCGTAGGTGGTAAAAGCCGCCGAAGGCTCAATGATCTTTACATCCACGAATTCGCCGTCTTCGACCTGCGTCGTGACGCCCGAAAGGTAAATTGGGCCCACATCCGTGGTGGTGATGATGTCATCCCCAGCGATCGGCGTCGAAATACCGACCCCAGGCAACTTGAGCGCTGCGCTCGCGGTGGAGGAGGATCCAAGCGACGAGGTAAGATTGCCGGTTGTGTTGACGAAACTGCCAGGCGTGGTCAGGGCCACATCGACATTGACCGCACAGGTGCCCGAGGCCGGGACAGTACCACCAGTGTACGACACGACACTGCTCTCAGAGACGGCGGTCAGGGTTCCGCCTGTGCAGGTGCTCGACGCATTGGGCGTCGCTGCTACAACCATGCCCGCAGGCAGATTGTCCGTGACATCAAGACTACTTGCCTCGATCAGGGCCGAGGAATTGTCGATGATCAGGGTCATCGTCGTCGTACCGTTGTAGGACACACTGGGCGCGGCAAAGCTTTTTGTGAGCGCGGGGATTGGCGCGGCCGTCACGTTCAGCGCGGCGGAAGCCGTGCCGGAATTGCCAAAGCTTGAGGTCAGGTCGCCACTTAGCTGCGTGACGTTACCCGCCGACAGTGCCCGAACATCAAGGGCAACGGTGCAGGAACTGGACGCAGCGGCGGTGCCGCCCGCGTAGCTAAAGCCGGTGCTGCCCGCGACTGCGGTCAGCGTCCCACCTGTACAGGTTGTCGAGGCATTCGCTGGTGTCGCCACTTCGAGTGCCGTATCCAAAGTCGCCGCGATGGCAACCGCGGTTGCCGCAAAACCAGCGCCGGTGTTGTCGATCGTATAGGTCAGGGTACTGACCCCGCCCTGTGCGATCATCGAGGGGCCAAAAGCCGCGCTGATGGCCGGAGCGGGCACCACATTGAACGACTGGCTGACCGGAGCGGCCAGTTGGATCCCAGCGTCCGTAAGCGGGCTGCTCAGCGTTGTATAAGCGCCGGATGCCGCGCCCGACGGGACTGACAGATCCATGCTGACCGTACAGGTTTGCGAGGGCGCCAGAGTCAGGCTTTGCACCGAAAGATCGCCGCCGCCTTCACCTGTTACAGCAGCGCCGCTGCAGGTTGACGCCAACGACCCGGGTGCGATCGTCATCCCGCTCACGACCGCGTCAAGATCATCGTTGAACTTAAGATCGGTCAAGGTTGTCGCGGTATCGGTGTTTTGAAACTGGTAGGTCGCCGACATTTGCGAACCAGCGCCGACAACGGTCGGGCTCAAAACCAAACTGACCTGCGGATAGCTGAAGGCGCGTACCGTGAAACTGGCCGTTGCAGCGGTGGCATTCACGGCCAGAACGGGCGGGCCGCTGATTTCGCCGGTCGGTGCCGTGGTGGCGCCGCTGTACTCTCCCGCAACGGCGGCCGCCGGAATGTCGAACGTCATCGAGACCGTACAGGACGCCAGCGCAGCGAGCGATCCGCCACTATATTGGAACTGCGCGCCCACTTCGGAGATTGTGCCACCACAGGTCCCGACCGAAGAACTTGCCAGTGTCGTACCACTTGGAAAATTGCTCAGGGGATCGTTAAAGGCAAGGTTGGCCAGAGCGGCGTTCAGAGGATTGGTTATGACGTAGTCTGCAGAGATTTGCCCGCCGGACTGTACTGCCGTGTCGGAATAGCTCTTGGCGAATTCGAAGGCATCGCTGAGCACTTCCACTGACGCCGTGATTGGCGACAAGTTGACGGTGGAGCCACCAACCGAGGCTTGCAGGACACCTGTGTTCACGCTGTAGACCATATCGGCGGTAGAGGCAGGCACGCTCACTTCCACGTCGAATGTACAACTGGTTCCGGCAGCGATGCTAAGCCCGGAGAACGACAGAAAGCCACTTGTCGCTTGGGTCACCACACTTGACGCTCCGCAGAATGCGCCCGTCGGGAGCGTGGTGGCGTTGGTCGCGTTGTTGATGACACGGTAATTATCGATGAAGGACAGGCTTGTGTAGTCAAACACCGTCGACGGGTTCGTCAACGTGTACCGCGCAATGAATGTATCACCCGGAATGACCGGAGAGCCGATGATCTGCTTGGTCGTGACCAAAGGCTCGGTCGGCAAGACCTTGAGAGGTGCAGAAGCCGCTGCAGCCACCGTGGCCTGCCCGCCCGCCGACGCGACCAATGCGCTTGTGGTATTTGTGAACTCGCCATTGGTGGCGGCGGGAATGTTCACCCCAAAGGTCACGTCACAGCTTTGGCCAGCGGCCAGAGAGGCAACCAGAATGTCCACGGCCGAGGCGCCGGAAACGGCATTGGTCGTAGGGCTGCAACTGCCGCCAAGAATTCCGTTGTAGGTGGCACCGGTCAAGAAGGCATCAAGGTCATCCAAAAAGATGATCTGTTGGGCCGTTGACGCGGATTCGGGCGCGTTCGTGATGGTCACGACCACATCCGCAACGCTGCCCGCGGCCACGGTGGATTCAGTAAAGACCTTGACCATGTTCAGCCGTGCGCCACCCAAAACAGTCAGGGTCGCCGTTGCGCCCTGCCCAACGGTGGAGGTTGATCCCAAAGTCGCTGAAATCGCCCCGGTGACAGAGGGGTAATCTCCTGGCGCGGTAGATGTCGATACGGTAAAGGCAACTTCAACGGTGCAACTGGAGTTCGCGGCAACTGTCCCGTTGCCCAGAAAAAAGCCTGAAGTTGGAGAATAGGCGTTGCTGCCGCCGCAGGTGTTGCTGAGGTACGAATCAACGACCAAGCCGGCCGGCGCGTCCAACGGATCGGTGAACGTGACGGCTGTGGCGCCCGTGGCTGTGTTCGGGTTGGAGATCTCATAGCTGACAACAACCACGTTACCCGGCAGAATTTCTGGCTGGCTGCCCGCAGTGGCGGCGTCGCCGTCATAGCTTTTCGTAAGGACCAGGGGCAGCGCGCCATCTGCGGCGACACGCAGGGTGGCCGAGGCCGTGTTGCTGGTAAAAGGTGTTCCATCCAACTGGCCGGACAGGGCGCTTGTCACGTTGACGTATGTATCGGTGGTGGCGACGCTGGCCGGAAGCTGAACGTCGAGCGTAAAGCTACAGCTTGCCGATGGTGCCAAGGTGCCGCCCGACAGGATGATGTTCGATGCTGTCCCTGTAATGCTGGACCCGGCACCACACGGGTTTGCCGGGACCGGATTGGCCAGTGTCGTGCCGGAGAGCATCGCGTCCAGATCATCGCTGAACGTGATTGCCGTGCCGGTCTCTGACCGGGTGTTGTTATTCAAGGTAAAGGTTAGGGGCACGATATCGCCCGCGGCAGCCTGCGAGACCCCAAACGTTTTTTGCAGGGCAATGGTGCCAGACGGCAAGTCATTGACCGTCAAGGGCGCTACAAATGTCCCGCTCACACCGCTCACAGTGCCAGACAGCCCGTAGGATCCCGATGATACCGCCTTGACATCAAATGAGACTTCACACGTTTTTGTGCCTGCAGCGGTGTCGTAAAAATACGAAATCGCGGAAACGGATGAACCACCTGAAGCAGCTGTGATCGTCCCAGTTAAAGGCAACGTAACTCCATTGCACGTGGTCAGCGCATTTGCCGGAGACGCCAGTTCCAGTCCGGCAGGCAAAGTCTCATTCAGAGTGAATTGAAGAAAGCCGGTGGACGTCGTGATGAAATCATAGGTCACGCGCGTGGCGCTGCCGGGATCAAGGGATGACAGCGACAGGGATTTGGAGACGGATGGATTGCCGGACGGCGCGTTGACATTCAGAATCGCCGTCGCGCCAGAGCCGGCGCCATTGTCCGAGAACCAAGTGGTATTTGACAAAGTGTAAGACGCAGCTGTGCTGGAGGTCGCCGGGACAGTGATCGTACAGCTGGCGGCAGGTGCCAGGTTGAGCCCGGACATGGACAGTGTCGTCCCGCCGCTGGGCGCGCTGAAATTCGCAAAGCCGCAGCTGTTGTCCGTTGGTCCGTAGCCGATGGTCATGCCCGCCGGCATGGTGGCGTCAAACCCAACCCCTGAAACCGGCGAACCGTTGTCCGAGTTTTGGAAAGTGACGGTCAGATTTGACTGAGTGCCCGCAACGATCGTGCTTGGCGAGAAGGCCATGGTGACATCGACCCCAGAACCGTTGGGGGCTTGGGCAAGGCTGAGACCGGGGAAAACAACAAGAACGCAGACAACAAGGAGGCGGCTCAAGAGGCTGATCATTTTGGCTGTCCCGAAGAAATGTTTTTTTCGCGCGCGCATCGCGCCCCATCGGCGTTTACCCGCGCATCGTTGAAAACATCCTAAGGTCTGCGTCATGCCCCCCGAAAGAAGGCACTTACCCAGACGTCACTTTTGCCGCGACTGTGGTATAAATGCGCAGTCAGATTGTGATCTGGGTCACAGGGGCGGGTGCGCCCTCAGTTGCGCGCAACGGTATAGAGCTGCCCCGGCAGGATTGGACCGGTCAGAACCGTCTCGGTTCCGTCAGGCCAGCGAATGCGCGCGCCTGCGGCGCTTTTCGCTTCGCCCAGCCCGAAATGTGCGTCCGGCGCGTCAAAGCTCATAAA
The DNA here is from genome assembly GCF_049341065.1 of Pacificoceanicola algae. Classification (NCBI taxonomy): domain Bacteria; kingdom Pseudomonadati; phylum Pseudomonadota; class Alphaproteobacteria; order Rhodobacterales; family Roseobacteraceae; genus Pacificoceanicola; species Pacificoceanicola algae. The sequence continues at coordinate 28,920 of NZ_JBMPIX010000006.1, forward strand.
GCCTCCGCCCAGTTGCAATTCGCGGGTCTGTTGGCTGCCGTCCTGGCCGATCAGGGTGATCTTGGCACCGATGCCGTCGCGGTTCCCTGCCCCATCTTTCAGGCGGAACGCCAGACCGGGCATTTGAGTGTTGTTCCTGAACACGGCCAGCGGGCCATTGACGGGATGGGTGACCATGTCCAGATCGCCGTCACCGTCCATGTCAAAGCGCGTCGCGGCGGCGGTCATCTGGTAGTCTTCCAGCCCAAACTCGGCCGAGGCTTCTTCGAATGTGTCCGCGCCGGTGTTGTGAAAAAACAGGTTTGACGGCGACACCTCGTTCGGGACCCATGTGCCGTTGACGATATAGACATCCTGCCAGCCATCCTGATCAAAGTCGGCAATCTTGGTGTCCCAGCTCCAGCCGCCGACATCGAGGCCCCGCTTTGCCGCCGTGTCTTCAAATGCTTTTCCGTCCCATTCAAGCATCACATTCGAGCGCAGGATTTGCTGATGGGTCAGGGCGACCTCTTCGGCCTGAAGTTCACGCGCCGGTTTGAAATGCAATGTGCAATAGGCTTTGGGAATGGGCTGATCCTCCGGGATCAGATCGCACAGGGTCGCATCGCGGCGCTGGATCGCAAGATCCTTGATCAACATCGCCTTGCATTCCGCCTGATACCGGCCCTCAAGATCCTGGCAGCGGCTGGCATAGGTCGGATCAAAGCTGTTTCCCGACTTGTACCAGGCCTTGATCGCCATGTTGCGTTCACAGACCCCTTTGGCGTCGGAATCCTGAATGGCGTCGCAATAGCGCCCCAAGGGCTGCATCTTGAGCTTGCGCGACACGCCCGAAGACCGCCCCGCGATCTGGGCAAGATAGATCGCAGGCCGCCCCTGATTGAACAGATCAGCGGTTTTCACGGCCATTGTGGTCGTCGTGGTGTGGGGAATTATCCCTTCGGATTGCGGGATCATGACAAGATCGCCCTGCCCGTTGCCACGGTAGAAATAGTCCGGAATGTCAAAGTCATTGCCGACGATCAGATCCTGCGCGCCGTCATCGTCGAAATCGGTCAGAAGGATAGAAAGCGTTTCGCCGGGGATACCCGGAAGTTCCGTAACCTTGGCGCTGTCCAGCTGGCCGGTCTTGTTCAGCAATACGGCGTTACGGGATTCCTCGCCGGGGATACGGCGATACCAGCCAGCGGCCCAATTGCCCAAGGCCACGTCCAGATGCCCGTCGTTGTCGATATCGGCAAAGCTGATCGCCATGGAGAGCGGGGATTCGGGGTTATTGGTGACGGGGCGCGGCGGCTCTGCGCCAAAGCTGCCCTCGACGTTGCGCCACCAATAGTTGCCTTCCAGATAGGTCGCAAGAAACAGGTCCTTCCAGCCGTCATTGTCCAGATCAGCCAGTACCGCGTTAAAGATCGGCTTGTCCGCCAGATCGCCCAAGGGCGCCTCGATCCGCGTGAAATGACCGGTGCCGTCGTTGGCATAAAGATACAGACCCACCTCGGTCGAGGCGACCGCAAGGTCGATATCGCCATCGCCATCGATATCCCCGGACGCCAGGCTGCGCCCTTCCCAGAACGGCGGCCACATGTCGCGCATGGTAAATTCGACGGGCTTGTCGATGCCGATGGTGCTGGCCTCCATCCGGGTAAAGATCGTCTCGGCCGCGGGGCTGGGCGGGGTGAAGGGCGTACTGTCCAGCGTAATCCGCCCCGCGTCTTCGCTGGTCACGCTAGGCAAAGGGGTGGCGCCAGCCGCATAGGCAGCCCCCCAGACGGGTGCTTCGTCCACCTGTCCGGTCAACATCTTCAAAGCCTGCTCGGTGCGCCATTCGTGATAGGCATGGGCGCCATAGCCCGCGCCAAAGCCAAGCGTCGCAATCGTGGCCGCCATCATGACGGCAGCGCGCAACCCCATGGCCTGATAGATGATGAAGAAAGAGTAGATCGAAAAACTGCCCAACGTGAACAGCAGCGCCATCACGTAGCCATGTGACAACCCTGCCGCGATCAGCGCTCCGGTCAGAACCACGTCAAAGGCAATCGGGACGGGCAGGAAAAGCCCCGCAAGGGTCACGCCCAGCAAAATCAGAACGCCAAAGCCCAGCCCGGTGATCAGATCCTGCGGCAAGAGCGTGGCCACCACGGCGCCCAGAAAGCCCGCCAAAAGCATCAAGGGCACGGTGAGGCGAATGATGTACCAAAGGTTGCGCAGGTAGGCGATGATCACGCCGATTACCGCGGCAAAGATCGACTCGCTCTCGGCACCCAAATCCTTGGCCGCCCAGGGCACCTGCCTGATCTCGCTCGCGTCAATCTGGGTGGTAGGCAATCGCCGGCAGATCAGCGGCACCGCCACAAGGATGACGAACAGGCTGAGTGCGATCTTCGTGACCGCCATGTAAAACGGCACCAGAGAGAAAAGCATCGACAAGACAACGATGTTCAGAGTTGGAGACGCGACCATGGCGGACAGCGTTGTTTCCGCTCGCATGCCCGAGGAATACATCCCCTTGCCGATCGGCGCGACACAATTAGCGCAGACCCCCAGTGGCGCGCCGATGAACATCCCAAAAAAGGAATTGGCGAAACCACCCCGGAAACTGCGCTGCTGAAGATAGCCGATTGCGGTCATGAAGGCCGCCGCGAAGAAAATGCCGAAAGTCATCCCCTTCTTGTTGGTGTTGATCCAATTCAGCGTGGAATAATAGATCCGCTCCAGCGTGCCCATGGCTTCGGTCAGCTGGTACTTGGCCTCAAAGCCCAATGGATCCTCAAGCTGGATCGCGCCGGACATCATCGCCTTTTCGTTCAGCGCTGGATAGCGCGAGCCCGTCCAGAACAGATAGGCCAGAACTGCCACGATCAGAAGCGCCAGGAAAAAGCGTTTCTGGTACGGCGGTGAAATGATCGAGTCCATTGCGATTCCCCGGCAAGTAATTGGATGTTCACACAAAATCACGAGGACCCATCAAAAAAGCGATGTCCTGTTGTCAGCCATGCCGGGGCCAAGTTGCGCCCCAGCGCACGGTCTATTCTTCTTTGATCTCTTCGGGTGTGATGATGACACCCCGCGAAACCACGAAAAAACCGGTGCTGTAGTAGGGCTTTTTCGATGTGGTCGCGGTCTCACCCCGGCCATTGTCGATCGGATTGACGATTTCGACGTCTTCGTCGGTCGCCGCGCGCAGCTCATACCGATAGACCCCGTCCATCGCGTCGGCGCGGCTGAGTTCGAACACCGGGGTGCCCGACTCGGCATAAATTTGAGAGATTTTTCCGTTGGGCGCAGCGACCACCATGGTCGCATGGGTCAAGCCGATCCAGTTCTCAAACCAGACCGCGTTTGAATTGTGCTGTTGAATGGGGTCCACGGCGTTGGCCGAGACAGCCGTAGCGACGCTCAGCCCCAGTGCCGCGATCAATGAAAGAACGCGCATAATCTACCTCCAGAAATAATGCCTGCGGGCCGCGTCCAAATTGCGACGGCCTTCTTGAAAGCGCATTTTACTCTCTTCACAGCAAAACACAAAATCTTTGTCCCGGCGTCAAGCTATTCTGAAGGGTCCGGGGACGCGGCTCTGTTGGGTGCGCGGCGCACGTTTTGATGGCGCGTCAGCCTGCCTGCCGCCAAACCTGCCAATTTTGGCCGATATCCGCTTTCCGTTGCCGCTAACATCTATATTCTGGAAAAAACAGCGAGGGTTTCTCATGCAGGAATGGTGGCGCGACGCGATCGTCTATCAAATCTATCCCCGGTCGTTTCAGGACGATGACGGCGACGGTGTCGGGGACCTGAAAGGTATCACCCGCCGCCTGCCACATTTGGCCGATCTTGGGGCAGACTGTATCTGGCTGTCCCCGATCTTCATGTCGCCGCAAAAGGACATGGGCTATGACGTTTCGGACTATACGGCGATTGATCCGCTGTTCGGCACGCTTGAGGATTTCGACGCGCTGATTGAAAAGGCGCACGCGCTTGGCCTCAAGGTGATCGTGGATCAGGTGCTGTCCCATACCTCGGATCTGCACCCTTGGTTCAAGGAAAGCCGCACCAGCCGCGACAACCCCAAATCCAATTGGTACGTCTGGGCCGATCCGCTGCCCGATGGATCGCCCCCCACGAACTGGCACAGCCATTTCGGCGGCCCGGCGTGGGAATTTGATCCGCAGCGCGGCCAGTACTATCTGCACAACTTCCTGGACTCGCAACCAGACTTGAACTTTCACAATCCCGAAGTCGTTGAGGCAATCCTCGAGACCTGCAAATTCTGGCTGGATCGCGGGTTGGACGGTTTTCGGCTCGACACCGTCAATTACTACTTCCATGACCAGAAACTGCGCTCGAACCCGCCAGCGCAACAGGCTCCGCAGGTCATGGCAACCGACCTCTATGGGATGCAGCAGAACATCTATAACAAGACCCGCCCCGAAAACCTTGGGTTCTTGGAAAAACTGCGCGCCCTGACCGATCAGTACGGCGAGATCATGATGGTCGGCGAAGTCGGTGAAATGGGCCACCGGTCGATCGAGATCATGGGTGAATACACCAAAGGATCGTCGCGCCTGCATATGGCCTACAGCTTTGCCATGCTTGGACCTGATTTCTCTGCAGAACATTTCCGCAATTGCATTGAAGGCTTCCAACAGGGCGCGCCGGATGGCCACCCCTACTGGTCGTTCAGCAACCACGATGTGCCGCGTGAAGTGACCCGTTGGCTGGAACATGCGGTCAGCGAAGATGCGATGGCCCGCTTTGCCTGTGCCATGCTGATGTCTTTCGAAGGGACCATAGGCATCTACCAGGGGGAAGAACTGGGCCAGACCGAAACCGAACTGGTCTATGAAGAGCTGACGGATCCCCCTGCCCTGCGGTTTTGGCCTGCGGTCAAAGGGCGCGATGGCTGCCGCACGCCGATGGTCTGGGAAAAGGACGCGCCGAATGCCGGGTTCTCAACCGGCAAGCCGTGGCTGCCAGTCAAACCGCCTCAGGCTGCCAAGGCGGTCGATGCCCAGACGCCGGACGGCATTCTGGCGTTTTTCAAAGAGGTCATCGCCTTTCGCAAGGCCAGCCCCGCGCTGACGCAGGGCAAGACAGAGTTCCTCAACCTGCCCGAACCGATCCTCGCCTTTCATCGAAAGGCGGACGAACAAGTGCTGACCTGCGTGTTCAACCTGTCGCCCAAACCGCTGGCTTTGAAGGTCAAAGGCAAGGGCAGCCTTACGGGCCCCTGCAACGCGCATCTGACCAAAACCGGCCTGACCCTGCCCGGCAATGGTTTTGCCTATATCGAAAACGCAGGCGATCTAAAGCTGACCCGCGCCTGACAAAGTTAAGGCCGCGCCCTTCGCAGTGGCGCGGCCTTTCTTGTTCATCTGTCCAGCAAGCTTTTCACGTCCCAGACGTCGGCCATATAACCTTGGATCGTGCGATCCGAGGAAAAATAGCCTGACCCGGCGATGTTGCGTAGCACCAGCTTGTCCCAGCGATCGTGATCGGCAAAGGCCGCATCGACCTTGGTTTGGCAGGCCAGAAAGGCGACAAAATCCGAAGCCACAAGGAACGGGTCATGGTTCCAGGTGTGCTCGACCAGCCCGTGATAGCGCGTCGGCTCTTCGGGGTTGAAGCGGCCTTCGACCAACATCTGCAACACGTCCTGCAATTCCTGGCTTTGCATGATCGCCTTGCGCGCATGATCCGGCGTGCGATAGCGCGCCTGCACCTCATCCGCCGTCATCCCGAACAGAAAGAAGTTCTCGGGGCCCACATGTTCGCGGATCTCGACATTGGCGCCATCCAGCGTGCCGATGGTCAGCGCGCCGTTCATGGTAAACTTCATATTGCCAGTGCCCGAGGCCTCTTTGCCCGCCGTGGAAATCTGTTCCGACAGATCGGCGGCCGGGATCAGGCGTTGTGCCATCGAAACGTTGTAGTTCGCCGGATAGACGATCTTGAGCAGGTGGCTGGTCAGAGGATCGTTGTTCACCACCTTGGCGACGTCATTGATCAGACGAATGATCTCTTTTGCCGTGAAATAGCCCGGCGCGGCCTTGCCGCCAAAGATCTTGACCCGCGGCGTCCAGTTGGCGCCCGGGTTCTTGCGGATGGCATTCCAGCGGGCGATCGTCTCGTAGATATTCAACAACTGGCGCTTGTATTCGTGGATGCGCTTGACCTGCACATCGAACATGGCGTCCGGATCCAACGCGATGCCCATCTTGTCCTGCACCCAGTTTGAAAAGGCGACCTTGTTGGCGCGCTTTGCAGCGCGCAGATTGGCCAACAACTCGGGGCTTTCGTGGCTGTTCAGCTCTTGCAGGCGGTCAAGATTGTCCTCCCAGCCTGCGCCGATGGTCTCCGTGATGACACGCGACAAAGCCGGGTTCGACAGGCGGATCCAGCGGCGCGGCGTGACGCCGTTGGTCTGGTTCAGGATGCGGCCCGGATAGGCCTTGTCCAGCTCGGCAAAGACCGTCTTCTTCATCAGATCGCTGTGCAGCGCCGAGACGCCGTTCACATGCGCCGCCATGACGAAGGCCAGAGTGCCCATATGAACCTGATCGTGGTGCACAATACGCAGATCAGGCGCGCATTTTGTTGCGGCCTGATGTTCGGCGTCGATCTGTTCGATGATTTGCATATGTCGCGGCAGAACGCGCCCCACGAGCCATGTGGACCACCGCTCCAAGGCCTCGGGCAAAAGCGTATGGTTGGTGTAGTTCAGACAGCGCGAGGCGATATCCTTGGCCTGCGCCCAGTCCAGCCCGTGTTCGTCCACCAGCAGGCGGATCAGTTCCGGCCCGGCCAGCGCCGGGTGGGTGTCGTTCATCTGGATCGCGGCCTTGCCCGGCAGCAGCGACAGATCCTCGTATTCCGACAGGAAGCGGCGCAGGATATCTTGCAAGGCCGCCGAAGTCAGGAAGAATTCCTGCTTGAGCCGCAGTTCCTTGCCGCTGTCGGTGGTGTCCTCGGGGTAGAGCACGCGCGACAGGGTTCGGGCCAATGCCTCAGGGGCGGCGGCGGCGGTGTGATCGCCCGAGTTGAACCGCTCCAGATCGAACAGTTCGGTCGGATGCGCCCCCCACAGGCGCAAGGTGTTCGACCACTTGCCTTTCCAGCCGACAACGGGCGTGTCATAGGCACGGGCCAGGACCGTTTCCGCCGGGTGCCAGACAGCTTTGCCGCCCTGCGTTTCCACATAGCCTTTGAAGGGGATGGTATAGCTGGCCTCGGGGCGCTCAAACTCCCACGGGTGGGGTTGGTTGAGCCAATCTTCGGGCGCCTCAACCTGCCGCCCGCCTTCAAAGCGCTGACGGAACAGGCCGTGTTCATAGCGAATGCCATAGCCAAAACCGGGGCAACCCAGCGTTGACATGCTTTCGAGGAAGCATGCGGCCAGCCGCCCCAGCCCACCATTGCCCAAGGCTGCGTCCGGTTCATTTTCAACAACATCCAGCAGCGAAACACCGTCGGCGTTCAGGACCTCTTCGATCTGCTCATGCAGGCCAAGATTGATCACGGCATCCTCGAGAATGCGGCCAATCAGGAACTCCATCGACAGGTAGTAAACGCGCTTGCCGCCTTGTTCGTAGGTCTTGCGCGTCGCCTCAAACCAGCTGTCCACGATCAGATCGCGCACCGTATAGCTGACCGCCATGCGCCAGTCATACGTGCTGGCGTGGGCCTTGTCCTTGCCCATGGTATAGGTCAGATGCTGCGCGATGCGGACCCGCAAAACATCAGCGGACATTGGGTTCATTGCGTTCATGGGAGTGTCCTGTACGTCTTATGTCATCCATACGCGCCCATAGGGCGGCAGCGAATAGGTGTCGTTGTCGATCATCACCGCAGCGTCGGACAGGGCATCATGAAAATGCACCACGCCCTGATCGCGCAGCCAGTCAAGCGGCAGGTGTTGCCATGTTTCCGAGAAATTGAAAAGGCAGACAAGGTTGCCCGTCGGCGCCATGCGGGCGAAGGCAAAGACCGACGGCTGCGCACTGTCCAGAATGCGCGTGGGATGGCCGCTGTGGATTTGTGGCGTCGCCTTGCGGCGGGCATAAATATGGCGGGTGCCTTGCAGCACCTGCGCCGCGGGGCCGGTGCCGGTTTCGGCGGCGGCCTGCCGGTCCCAATCCATCATGGGGCGGTGCACCCAGCGGCTGTCATGGGCGTGCTCTGGCACCTTGAGATAGCCATAGTCGTTGGTCAGGGCGATCTCATCGCCCATATAAATCAACGGCACCCCTCCGAAAGAAGCGATCAGCGCATTGCCCAGAAGGATACGTTGCACCGCCAAGGCGATCCCGGCGTGATCGCCTTCGGATTGCGCGCGTTCCAATCCCGCAAGCGAGGCAAAGGAACCTGAAATGCGTTTGTCTCCGGTCTCTTCGTTGACCTGAAACAGCGCGCCACGCGCGAAAGTACCGGGAAAGACCCCCTCGTAAAAGTCCGACAGAAAGGCGCGGTGCGCAAAGCCCGACAGATGCATGGCGCCCGCGTCCTCATCGGTGATCGCCCAACCGATATCGTCATGGCAGCGAATATAGGTGGCATAGGTCGCATTGGTCAGGAGCTCGGGGAAATGCGTGCGCATGACGTGGGTCATCATCGCGGTGTCGCGTGTCGCAAGCGCGCTCCAGAACTGCACCATGAGGTTGTTGTGGTAGGCAAGGTTGCCCTCGCGCCCGTCATGTTCGCCCCTGCCAAAGTAGGTCAGCATCTCGGATGGGCCGACAATCGCTTCTTCCAGATGCAGGACGGATGCGGCCACCACCCGGGTCACGGCCCGCAGCGCGCGCAGGATCACGTGGACCTCGGGCTCCGACTGGCAGCGCGTGCCCATGCGTTTCCACATGAAGGCCACCGCATCAAGGCGCAGCACATCCACACCCTTGTTGGCGAGGAACATCATGATCTTGGCGATCTCAAGGAACACACGCGGGTTGGCCCAGTTCAGATCCCACTGATGTTCATTGAAGGTGGTCCAGACCCATTTGTCCAAACCCTCGTAATAGGTGAAACTGCCCGGCGCATTGTCCGGGAAAATCTCGATCAGGGTTTCCTCGTAGGCCTTGGGAAGGCGGTCGTCGTCGAACATCAGGTACATATCCTGATAGGCCAGATCGCCCTTGACCGCCTTTTTTGCCCAGTCGTGTTCTTTCGCGGTGTGGTTCAACACCATATCGACGCAAAGCGATATGCCCCGCGCCCTCAGCGCAGCCGCGAGATCCTGAAGGTCTTTCATCGAGCCATAGGCCGGATTGACCTTTCGATAATCCATCACCGAATAGCCCCCGTCGCTGTCGCCGGGACGCGGTTTCAGGCAGGGCATCAAGTGCACATAGGTGACGCCAAGGCTTTCCAGATAATCCAGCTTGTCGTGAATACCTTTGATGTCGCCAGCAAAGCGGTCGATGTAGAAGACATAGCCGACCATATCAGGGCGCTGGAACCAATCTGGTTCCAGATCGCGGCGCAGATCAAGGGTTTTCAGATCAGCCGGGCGCTGCGTCCAAGCCTTGCGCATCTCGGCCAGAAGATCGCTTTGCATCTGCACAAAATCCGGATGCGCGCCGTAAAGCTGATGCAGCATTGGCCACAGATCGCCAGCACTTCGCGACAGACGCAGGTCAAAGATGTCATGCTCGCGCGTCGGTTTTGACATGCGCAACTTCCTTTTTGGTTCTTGTCACCCGCGCAAGGGTGGATTGAAAAACTATCCCTTCGCGTCTTCCAGAACGAAAACCACAATCGAACTGTCGGCGATCGTCGTACCGGTAAACCGGCCAACTGCCGCCTCTTCTGCGGTGTCGAAACGACGAACCCACGTCTTGGTGCCGGGCGTTTCGGGCAAAGTGATCTTGACCGAGTCGCCAGAGTTGAGCACCACAAGCAAGGCCCCTTCGCGCTGAACATATTCCGGTGTGCCCGAGGCCATGCGCAACTCGGCCACGATCAGCTTCAGATCGGGATCGTCCCAGTCGTCCTGCGTCATCGCCACACCGTCGTCGCGGCGCCAGAACAGGTCAGTCTCGCCGTCCACCAACCGCGAGCGTGAATGCAAGAACCGCCGTTGATGCAGAATGGGATGCGCCTTGCGAAAGGCGATCGCCTTTTGACAGAATTCGGCAAACCCCTTGTCTGCCCCCGCCCAGTCGACCCAGCCCAATGCGTTGTCCTGACAATAGGCGTTGTTGTTACCCTTCTGGCTGTTTCCCAATTCATCACCCGCCAGCAACATCGGCGTGCCTTGGGAAAACATCATCGTCGCAACCAGATTGCGCCGCCGCCGGGTGCGTGCCTTGTTGATCGCGGGATCGCTGGTGGCCCCCTCAACCCCGAAATTGTCCGAAAAATCATGCGAGTGGCCATCACGGTTGCCCTCGCCATTCGCCTCGTTGTGCTTTCTCGAATAACTGACTGTATCCATCAGCGTAAAGCCGTCATGAGCGGTGATGAAGTTCACCGAAGAGGTCGCCGCGCGCCCGTCATGGTCAAAGAACTGCGCCGACCCGGACAGCCGCGCCGCCATGCCCGACACCATACCCGTGTCGCCACGCCAGAACCGCCGCGTGTCATCGCGGTACTTGTCGTTCCATTCCGCAAAAGGCGCAGGATAGGCGCCCAACTGATAGCCGCCATGCCCGACATCCCAAGGTTCGGCAATCAGTTTGACACGGTTCAGGATCGGATCCTGTCGAACGGCGCGCAGGAACGGGCCATCGCGGTCAAACTCTCCGTTGGTGCGCCCAAGGGTCGAACAGAGGTCAAAACGGAAGCCATCCACATGCATGACCTCAACCCAATAGCGCAGCGAATCCATGACAAGGCGCAGCGTAAACGGATTGTCAAAATCCAGCGTATTGCCGCAGCCGGTATCGTTGATGTAATACCGCGGATTTTCCGCCAGACGGTAGTAGCTGGCATTGTCCAGCCCGCGAAAGGCCAGCGTCGGCCCGGTCTCGCCGCCCTCTGCGGTGTGATTGTAGACCACGTCGAGAATGACCTCGATCCCGGCAGTGTGAAAGCGCGCGACCATCTGCTGGAACTCGGCAATCTCGCAGCCCTGCATATAGCGCGGATCGGGCGCGAAAAAGCCGTAGGTCATATAGCCCCAGTAATTTTTCAGCCCCTTATCCACCAGAAACTGGTCATCGACAAAGGCCTGTACCGGCAGCAGTTCAATCGCTGTGACACCCAGTTTGTTGAGATGCTCAAGGATCGGGTCCGAGGCCATGGCCAGATAGGTGCCGGGGTGCTCGATATCCTTGCGTCCGGCGGTCAGGCCTTTGACATGCGCCTCGTAGATCACGGTCTCGGTCATCGGATAGTGCGGCGCAGGTTTGCTGCCCCAGGTAAAGGCCGGGTCCACCACGACCGAGCGCGGCATGAAGGGGGCGCTGTCGCGTTTGTCAAAACTGAGATCCAACAGCGGATCACCCACGGTATAGCTGAACAGCGCGTCGTTCCAGATGGGATGGCCGGTCAGGCGCTTGGCATAGGGATCGATCAGAAGTTTGAATGGATTGAAGCGATGCCCTTCTTCCGGCTTGTATGGCCCGTGCATGCGATAGCCATATTGCTGGCCGGGGCGCATGCCGGGAATATAGCCGTGCCAGACGTGGCCGGTGCGTTCTGGCAGCCGCACGACCTGCGTTTCGACCCCTTTTTCGTTGAACAGGCAAAGGGCGACCTGCGTGGCGTGCTGTGAAAACACAGCGAAATTGACGCCATCCCCATCAAAAGTCGCGCCCAGCGGAAAGGGATGCCCGGCCTGGATCAGAAAATTGCCCGCCATGGTCAGCCTGCCAGCAGATCAGAATAAAGTGTGTGATAGCTTTGGGCCGACGTTTCCCAGCCGACGGGTTGCTTCATGGCGTTGCGTTGCAGGCTGGCCCATGTCTTGGGCGCGTCATAAAGATCGCAAAGCCGCGAAAAGGCATTGGCAAGCGCCTCAGCCGTGATCGGATAGAACTGCACGCCGGTCGCCACCCCGCGCGCCAGTGCCGCCGGAGAGGCATTGATCACGGTGTCCGCCAAGCCCCCGGTCAGCGAAACAAGTGGCACGGTGCCATAGCGCAGTCCGTATAGTTGCGTCAGCCCGCATGGCTCGAAGCGCGACGGGACAAGGATCGCGTCACCGCCCGCAATGATCCGGTGCGACAAGCTTTCGTCATAGCCAAGCTTTACGCCGACACCTGCGTTCGCCGCTGCCAGCTCCTGAACTTCCGCCTCAAGCGCGGGATCACCCGAGCCAAGCAGCGCCAGTTGTCCCCCGCGGTCCAGCAGCGCGGGCAAAGCCTTGATCAGCAGGTCGATGCCCTTTTGCTCGGTCAATCGCGAAACCAGCACGCACAGGGGGCCGTCCGACGGCTCCAACCCGAATTCGGCGCGCAGCGCTTCGGTGTTCGCGACCTTGCCTTTCGGCGTCTTGTAGGGCGTGATGTTGGGATCGGTTTCCGGGTTCCACACATCCGTGTCGATGCCGTTGACGATCCCGGTCAAAACCGCCTGACGGTCACGCAGAACGCCGTCCATGCCGATGCCGAATTCGGGGGTCAAAAGCTCTTGGGCGTAGGTTTGTGATACGGTGGTGATCCGCGCGGCGCCCATCAACCCCGCCTTGAGCGCGGAAATCTGCCCCCAGAATTCAAAATGGTCCGGCGTAAAGCGCCAGGAATCCAGACGCAGCGCAGCCATCCGCCCAGCGTCTGTGTTGCCGTGAAAAGCGATGTTGTGAATGGTAAAGACAAATGGCACCGCCGCGCCCAGCGCGTGCAGGTATTCGGGCACAAAGCCCGCCTGCCAGTCGTGACCATGGACCACTTCGGGTGTCCAGCCACCCGCGCCCTGCGCCGCGATATGGGCCGCGACATAAGACAGCGCGGCAAAGCGTTCCGGGTTGTCGGCCCAGTCATGGCCATTGCCATCCAGATAAGGGCCGCCTGCCCGCTCAAACAAATGCGGCGCGTCGATCACCAGCAGGTCCAGCCCCGCCGCCATCGCCGCAAGCACACGCGCAGGGCCGCCAAAAAGATCGTCGAATTGCGCGACCTCTTTGGTGTCCTGCAGTTTTCCCATCACGCCCGGATAGCCCGGGACAAGTGTTTTCATCTCGTCCCCAAGCGCGGCGAGCGCGGCAGGCAAGGCGCCCACCACATCCGCGAGGCCCCCGGTCTTGACCAGGGGCGCACATTCGGAAGCGACGGAAAGGATACGGGTCATAGGCTATTGGCTCTCCGGTCCAGCATGGATTGCGTGATCAGCGTGGTGCCGCGCTCGGTGACGCGGAACCACTTTGCGTCTTCGACCGGATCCTCGCCGACAACAAGGCCTTCGGGGATGATCACACCGCTGTCAATGACCACCTGCCGCAATCGCGCGGACCGGTTGACCACAACCCGCGGCAAGACCACTGCATGGTCCAGAACTGCATAAGAATTGGTATGCACGTTCGTAAAAAGCACCGAATTGCGAACTTCGGTCCCCGAAATGATGCAGCCGCCAGACACCATGGACGAGATCGCCATGCCGCGTCTGTCGCGTTCGTCGTGGATGAATTTCGCCGGCGGCGTGCTTTCGGAATAGGTCCAAATCGGCCAGCTTTTGTCCCAAAGGTCCAGTTCCGGCGTAAAGTCGGTCAGGTCGATGTTGCTTTCCCAAAAGGCGTCGACCGTGCCGACGTCTTTCCAATAGGCCGGCGCGCCCTCGGCCCGCACACAGCTTTCGTCAAAACGGTGTGCCACCGCTTTGCCCTTGGCGACGATCTCGGGGATCAAATCATTGCCGAAGTCATGGCTCGAATTGGTGTCCTCGGCGTCTTTGGTCAGCAGGTCCCGCAGGAAATCCCACTTGAAGACGTAGATCCCCATAGAGGCCAGTGCCTTTGTCGGATCTTCGGGCGTCGCAGGCGGATCGGCGGGCTTTTCAAGGAACGAGGTGATGCGCCCGGTGTCGTCAGTGGCCATGACGCCAAAGGCCGTCGCTTCCATGCGCGGCACGGTCAGGCAGCCGATGGTCACATCCGCGCTGGTTTCCACATGCTGGCGCAGCATCAGTTCGTAATCCATCTTGTAGATGTGATCACCCGCCAGAATGATAACGTAATCAACGCCGTAGCTGTCCACGATGTCGATGTTCTGCGTCACCGCGTCGGCGGTGCCCATATACCAGTTCTCATTCCCCGAACGCTGCGATGCAGGCAGGATATCAAGAAATTCGTTCCGCTCGGCCCGAAAAAAGTTCCAGCCGCGTTGCATGTGCCGGATCAGGCTATGCGCCTTATATTGCGTCGCAACCGCCATGCGCCGAATGCCCGAGTTCATCGCGTTCGACAAAGCAAAATCGATGATCCGGGTCTTGCCACCGAAATAGACCGCGGGTTTCACCCGCCGATCCGTCAGCTCTTTCAGGCGGCTACCGCGCCCCCCGGCCAGAACAAAGACCATCGACCTCTGAGTAAGTCTTTTGGTTTCCATAAGCTCCCCTCCTCCCTTGAATTATGTATCTTTACGTAGCCGCAGAACCACTGTGGCCAAGGGCGCCAAAGTCATCTGAACCGACGCCTCTTGCCCATCGCAAGCGATCTTTTCGGCGGTCAGCCCACCAAGGTTGCCCCGGTTGCCGCCGCCATAAAGTTCTGAATCCGTGTTGAGCACTTCTTCCCAGTGCCCCATCTCGGGCACGCCAATGCGGAATCCTTCGCGCAGGACCGGGGTAAAGTTGCACATCACCACCACCGGCGCGTCGCCCTTTTCACCGTAGCGGATGAACCCCAGCGTCGATTGGTCAGCGTCGCCGTTCAGCCAGGCAAAGCCGTCGGGCAGGCAATCCTTGACGTGCAGCGCGGGTGTGTCGCGGTAAAGATAGTTCAGATCGCGCACCAGGTTTTGCACGCCCGCATGGGCAGGCTGCCCGGCGGCGTGCCAGTTCAGCTCACCTGCGTGGTTCCATTCCTCGGGCTGGGCGAACTCGCAGCCCATGAACAGCAGCTTTTTGCCCGGATGGGTCCACATGAACCCGTAATAGGCGCGCAGGTTGGCGAACTTCTCGGCCTCGTTCCCGGGCATCTTTGCCAGCATCGAGCCTTTGCCATGCACCACTTCGTCATGGCTGATCGGCAGGATGAAATTCTCGGAAAAGGCGTAGTGGATGCCAAAGGTCATGTCGCCTTGGTGATACTTGCGATGGATGGGATCGCGCTCGATATAGCTGAGCGTGTCGTTCATCCACCCCATGTTCCACTTATAGCCAAAGCCCAGCCCCCCAGTATGCGCAGGCTGCGAGACGCCGGGAAAGGACGTGCTTTCCTCTGCCACGGTCATCGCGTCAGGATGCGCGCCATAGACGGCGATGTTCATTTCCTTGAGGAAGTCGATGGCCTCATAATTCTCGCGGCCGCCGTCCTTGTTGGGAATCCACTGCCCCTCGGCCCGCGAATAATCGCGGTACAGCATCGAGGCAACAGCATCGACGCGCAGCCCGTCCAGATGATATTCCTCCATCCAGTACAACGCATTGGACACAAGATAGTTTTTCACCTCGGTCCGGCCATAATTGTAGATCAGGGTGTTCCAGTCCTGATGGAACCCCTCGCGCGGGTCCGCATGTTCGTAAAGCGCCGTGCCATCGAATTGCGCAAGGCCGTGGTCGTCGGTCGGGAAATGCCCCGGCACCCAATCGAGCAACACGCCGATATCGGCTTCGTGCGCGGCCTCGACGAAATCGCGGAATTCATGCGGGGGGCCGAAGCGAATGGTCGGGGCAAACAGGCCCACGGGTTGATAGCCCCAGGATCCGTCAAAGGGAAACTCAGACACCGGCAACAGTTCGATATGGGTAAAGCCCATATGTTTGACGTAACTGACCAGATCCTTGGCAAGTTCCTTGTAAGACAGCGGCCTGCCCTCTTCGTCCCAGCGGCGGCGCCAAGATCCCAGATGTACCTCGTAGATGGAAATCGCCGCCTTGCGGTCAGCACGGTCGGCCCGCGCCTTCATCCAATTGGTGTCCTTCCAGCCAAAGCCAGAAATATCCCGCACAATCGACGCCTTTTCGGGCGGATGTTGCGAGCCAAAGCCAACCGGATCAGCCTTGAGTCGCAGCCCGCCGTCCGCACCAAGAATCTCGTATTTGTAAAGCGCACCTTCGCCGACACCGGGCAGGAAAACCTCCCACGATCCGGTCGCACCGACGCGGCGCATCGGATGGCGGCGACCATCCCACATATTGAAATCGCCCACGACCGAAACCCGCTGCGCGTTCGGTGCCCAGACTGCGAAATGGGTGCCCTGCACGCCTTCATGTTCGCGCACATGGGCGCCGAGGGCGCGCCACAACTCGCGGTGCGTGCCTTCGCCCATCAGATATTGATCGAAATCCGACAGGACGGGTCCAAAGCCATAGGGGTCGGGCGTCGAATAGTCAGCGCCGTCGGCATAACGCATCGTCAGCGTGTAGGCCTTGCCCGGCACCGGACCGGCAAAAACGTCCCCCGAAAGGCGCGGCAAGGCGGTTTCCTTGCCATCGACGCAGGCAACAACCTCGACCGCGCCGGGCTGAAAGGTGGCGATCCAGCGGCGGGTGCCGCTTTTGTGCGGCCCCAGCACATCAAAGGGCGCCGCGTGGCGCCCTGCATTCAGCGCCTCGACATCGCTTTGGGTCAGGAAGTCCGGGAATTCGCCAGAGGATTTCGCAGCGCCGCCGGATTTGCCGGGTGTCTCGGGTCGACTTTTCGCCATTTCACATCTCTCCTCTGACGCCAGGCTTTGTTGTTTCGGCCTAAGCCTTGACTGTTAGCGCTATCAATTACTCTCCAGATAGCAGTAATCTCAAGCCAAGTCACAGCTTTCCTTGCGGCGTGTGACACCAAAGGGACAAAGCCGATAAGCGCATGGGAACACAGAGGACTGCAAAATGCCACATATAAGAGCCACGAACACAGGTCCCTGGCGCGCTGGGACGCCGCAAAACAAAAGCCCCAACGCAACGCGCAGGGGCTTGATCATCGGGGCTGGCGGTCGAGGGGACCGAGGGCTGTGGCGCTTAGTGCGTCCAAGCGCCCTTGCGATCCACCGCAAAGTTTTCGGCATACCCGCGGGGGCGCACATTGGGGCGGCGCTTGTTGGGCTCAAAGACTTGCGCTTCGATGCCGTGCTCCTTGGCATAGGCAAGCGCGGCTTCCTTAGTGTCAAAGCGTAGACGGACCTGAGACTGCGTATCGCTGGACGAGGTCCATCCCATCAGCGGGTCAACCTCACGCGCACTGGCGGGCGCGAATTCCAGCAACCAGACCTTGGTTTTGCCCTGACCGGACGACATGGCCGTTTTGGACGGCTGATAGATTCGTGCGCGCATGACCCATCTCCTTAAACTCGCCCGTTTATCCGGGATTTGTCCCGCAGGGGCAAGCACCCCTTGTGCGTGATTTGTCACATGTCGGCTCAAAGAACCAAACGGACGCGCTCCGAACCCATCAGCGCCGGGCCGACTGCCACCTTGAGAGCCAGCATCGCCTCTTGCCAACAGACCGCAAAGCTGGGAACGCGGAAATTTTGACAGGGCCCGGCCCGCGCTGCGAAGCGACCCGCCCAAACACCTTGAAACAGGCGCTGCGCAGGTGAAAGTTGCGCTTTACCCGTCAAGCCAGGCAATTGCCTCATCGCGCGAATAGCAGACGAAGAACTTGTCCATGTCATCCAGACCAAAGCCCCCGACGACCTCCTGAAACATGCGCAGATGCCCGTAGCCCAGTTCATTACCAACAACGCAGGCCCGTTTGATGCCTTTGCGGTTGGGAAATCTGTTCAGGAAAAACGCGTCGTTTCTGCAAGAACTCGGACTGTAATCGGCGAAATCAATCTCGCGAAAATCCCAAAGCGCTGGCATGGTCGATTCGAATCCCGGATCATCCTGAAGTCTGTGAAGCGCCGCGATCACGTCTGAAATCGCAGGCTGTCCATAGGGTTGGAATTCAACAATCCTGCGACCGCCAGGCAACCGCCCACGAATCATTTTGATCAGACCACAGCAAGGGTCCGCCCCGAATTGGTCAGGGCCTCCTTTATTCGACATGTCGCTCTACCTAAAGATGCATCCCCATTGCGGTCCTCTCATAATTGAAATTACATCTCAAGTCGTCCGGCCGTTGTTACGTTGCGTTCAGTTCGGTTGATAAAGGCATTCCAACTGGATTTGGCCAGGATCTTGCTTTCGCCCAGCGCAAGCGCCAGCAAGCAGCGGGCTAGACGAGACAGAAGCGCCAAGCCCGACCGCAATTGCCAAAAGGCCATGACGGATCGCGTCGGTAAACATGCGTGAAGTCATTTTTGCGGGGCAAACGAAAGTTGGGACGCGCCAGGTTTATGGCGGAAAGTCGCAAGAACCCTCGCCCCCTTGTCCTGCCCCTCAGCAGGGAACATATTGTGAACGATTGGAGGCGCCCGATGCACAACAACAACCCCGAATCGATGCCCGTCCTGCATGCCCCCGCCCCCGATGTGCGCGAGCGGGACAAGCTGGAGGGCGGCAAACGCTTTGTCATGCACACCGAGTTCAGCGCTGCCGGGGATCAACCGACGGCAATTGCCGAACTGACGGGCGGCATCAATGAAGGTGAGCGGGATCAGGTGCTGCTGGGCGCAACCGGCACCGGCAAGACCTTCACCATGGCCAAGGTGATCGAGGAAACCCAGCGCCCGGCGATCATCCTGGCCCCGAACAAGACGCTGGCCGCCCAGCTTTATGGCGAGTTCAAGGGCTTCTTCCCGGACAACGCGGTGGAATACTTCGTGTCCTACTACGACTACTACCAGCCCGAGGCCTATGTGCCGCGCTCCGACACCTACATCGAGAAAGAAAGCCAGATCAACGAACAGATCGACCGGATGCGCCACTCGGCCACCCGTGCGCTGCTGGAACGCGATGACGTGATCATCGTCGCATCGGTCTCTTGTATCTATGGCATCGGTTCGGTCGAGACATATGGCGCGATGACGGTCGATCTGCACACCGGCAGCGACTATGAAATGCGCGCTGTCATGGCCGATTTGGTTGCCCAGCAATACCGCCGCAACGACGCCGCTTTCCAGCGCGGCAGTTTCCGGGTGCGCGGCGACAGCCTCGAGGTCTGGCCCGCCCACCTTGAGGACCGCGCATGGCGTCTGGCCTTCTTCGGCGACGAATTGGAAAGCATCACTGAATTCGACCCGTTGACCGGCGAGAAAACCGACACTTTTGAACGCATCCGCATCTACGCCAACTCGCACTATGTCACGCCGCGCCCGACTATGAATCAGGCCGTGATCGGCATCAAGAAAGAGCTGCGCACCCGGCTCGACCAATTGGTGAACGAAGGCAAACTACTCGAAGCCCAGCGCCTTGAGCAGCGCACCAATTTCGACCTCGAAATGCTTGAAGCAACTGGCGTCTGCAACGGGATTGAAAACTATTCGCGTTATCTGACCGGCCGCGCCCCCGGCGAGCCGCCCCCCACCCTGTTCGAATTCATCCCCGACAATGCCATCGTCTTTGCCGATGAATCCCACGTCTCGGTCCCGCAGATCGGCGCCATGTACAAGGGCGACTTCCGCCGCAAGATGACGCTTGCGGAACACGGTTTTCGCCTGCCCTCCTGCATGGACAACCGCCCGCTGAAGTTCGAAGAATGGGATGCCATGCGCCCACAGTCGATCTTTGTCAGCGCCACCCCCGCGAAATGGGAGATAGAGCAGACCGGCGGCGTGTTCACCGAACAGGTCATCCGCCCCACCGGCCTGCTGGACCCGATGGTCGAGATTCGCCCGGTCGAGATGCAGGTCGACGATTTGCTGGACGAGGTCCGCAAGGTCGCTGCTGACGGGTTCCGCACGCTTTGCACCGTGCTGACCAAGCGCATGGCCGAAGATCTGACCGAGTACATGCACGAACAGGGCATCAAGGTGCGCTACATGCATTCGGATATCGACACCATCGAACGTATCGAGATCCTGCGCGACCTGCGCCTTGGTGCCTTCGACGTGCTGATCGGCATCAACCTGCTGCGCGAAGGCCTCGACATCCCCGAATGCGGATTGGTCGCCATCCTCGACGCGGATAAAGAGGGCTTCCTGCGATCGGAAACCTCGCTGATCCAGACCATCGGCCGCGCCGCCCGCAACGCCGAGGGACGCGTGATCATGTACGCCGACCGTATCACCGGCTCGATGGAGCGCGCCTTGGGCGAAACCGACCGTCGCCGCGCCAAGCAAATCGCCTACAACGAGGAACACGGCATCACCCCTGCGACAGTGAAAAAGAACGTCGAGGACATTCTGGCGGGCCTCTACAAAGGCGACGTGGACATGAACCGAGTCACCGCCAAGATCGACGACAAATTCTCGGGCTCCAACCTTCAGGCGGTTCTCGAAGGACTGCGCAACGACATGCGCAAGGCCGCCGAGAACCTCGAATTCGAAGAAGCCGCCCGGCTTCGGGACGAGGTCAAGCGGTTGGAGGCGGTCGATCTGGCCGTGTCCGACGACCCGCTGGCCCGGCAACAAGCGGTGGAACGCGCCTCGGCTGAGGCAGTGAAGTCCAAAGGGCGGTCCACCGCGGGAAGGCCCGGACAAAGGGGCGGCGTGAAAAGACGGAAAAGGTGACAGCCGGGAACGTTGATCGGGACAACCATGTTCATTTTGACGAATACGAGGATGTGCTGACATCGTTGAAGATGGTGTACGAAAACCTTCTTTTGGTCGCCGAAGAGCCGACAAGATGGAAATGGATCGTGATCGGGCTCCACAATGCATTGCAAGGCGCAGCAGTCTGCGCCTTGACTCAAACCGATGGAAGCGGGCCATGGAAGAAAGATGCTGAGAAAAGCATCCGGAAAGCCTACTACGGAGACCACAAAGTGCCAGACTACACCCAAGCAGGAGAAGTGATGGACGTTTCGAAGATCGCACCGTTCGGGGAACTCCTAAGGCGCCTCTATCCTGAACTTGATCTCAATTCCGGTGAGGATTGGTTTTCCGCGCAAACGCGCACAGAAACGAGCCTTCGAATGCTCCTGAGTATGCGAAACGACTTTCAGCATTTCGTTCCTCGGAGTTGGTCCATCGAAATGGCTGGACTTCCGGACATGGTGGCTGACGCAGTTGACATGATCGAAGAGATCGCTCTGCAAAAACACTGCCACAGACACAATCGCTTTTCAGAGCTGCAGCTTTCGAAATACTCCTCTCGTCTTCGCAGGCAATTGGCGGTCGCTGACTGAACATAAAAGCCAACATTTCAACTGGATTCCACCCCAACCGACCGTCGTTAACCGTCTATTTAGTACCTGCGCTGCAACGTATCTTGATGCAGAACCGTAATTCGCCCCTGTCGCCAGACGTTTGGCTGCGCGACTTGTTCAATTCCAAAGCCGTCCAACAGGGCGCTGTCATCCGCCGCAAAGCGCGGGACATCGAGCGTTTCGCGGGGATGGACCGTTTCATGCGCGAAATTCATCGTCGAGGGTATCACGTTGCCGAAAACGCGGGCCAATTCATCATCTTCTGCAATCGCGCACCTGTCCGTTGGCTGACCCCACCGCCGGTTACGCTTTCTTCAAAAGAAAGCGTCCCGAAATCCTTTCAGGATTTCGCCTCTTCCCCGGATCACCCGCCCTAGATAAGGTCGGCGCCCGGGCCGCCGTTCCAACATACCGCCATTGACCACCCACGGACGTCGGCGCACTCTCCTCCGAACCAAACCTGGAACTCCCGAATGCGCGCCTTGCTCCCCTTCCTTCTTCTTCTCGCCACAGCAGTCCAAGCTTGGGAAGAGCCGCAGCGCGGCTCCCAGACGCGAAAGGACCTGATGAGTGCGATCAGGCCGCATATCGAATGGGCGGTCGGCGCCCCAGTCGAGTTTGTGATCTGGGATTTGCGAGTTGACGGCGATGTGGCTTTTGCCAGCGTCATGGCACAACGTCCCGGGGGCGGCGTGATCGACATGGCGCAGACCCCTGCCGCGCGGCGCGAAGAGATTGACCCCACCGTCGGCGATGGTGCGACCGTGCAGGCCTTGCTTCAGAAATCTGGGAATGTCTGGGTGGCCACGCACCACGCCATCGGCGCCACCGACGCCTGGTGGTTCTGGGACGAATTTTGCCCGATCTGGCATAGTGTCATCCCCGAGGCCTGCGGCGGTTAACCGCCGCTCTTCGGGATTTGGGGGAACCACTGGCACCCGAACGGGTTGATGTATCAGACTACATCGCACCCAAGGGGAGTACAGTTAATGGAATATGGCCTTATCGGACTTCTGGTCCTGATTGCGGACCTTTACGCAATTTACCAGACTCTGACCTCAACCGCCTCGACAGCGTCCAAAATCGTCTGGACGCTCGCCATTCTTATCCTGCCAGTTCTCGGCTTTATTGCCTGGCTGGTGGCAGGCCCGCGTGGGCGCGCGGCGCGAGTGTGACCTGCGCTCGGGCGCTATCTTGATTTTGCCGACGGCGGGCCCCTGACGGGGCCCGTATTCTTTTGTCCGGCATGGCCGCGCTCCGTCTCTCGAGACATACAGTTTGTTTTGTAACCCCTCGATTTTCCGCTAACATCGGGCGCAGCATCCCGATAGGAAAGCCCGCACCATGCCGCTCGTCGCATTTGATCACGTCAACGTCCGCACCAACAATCTGTCAACCATGATCGACTGGTATGGCGAAATCTTAGGCCTTGTCCCGGGGCCGCGCCCTCCTTTCCGGATCGGAGGGGCCTGGCTTTACCTGGGAGATCAGCCTTATGTCCATCTGGTAGAAGTCAACACCGACACACAGGCAGGCGGCAATTGCACGTTAGAGCATTTTGCCTTTAGCGCCAAAGACATGCCCGCCTTTATCACCCAACTGCACGAGGCCGGGATCGAGCATAGCATCGACCCCGTGCCAGAGTTTCCCATCGTACAGGTGAATTTCAGAGACCCAGACGGCAACCACATCCACGTGGATTTCCACAAGGATGAAATGGCCGGGCTTTAATGCAGCCCGTCTGGCCCGTGTTTCAAAATCACCGGAACGATCAGGTCTTCTTCGTCCTCCAGATGCCGTAGAAGCATGTTTTCAAAAGACAAAATCTCCTCTCGAAAGACACCCGCCTCGGTCTGCCCTTGCAACACGCCATTTGCGGAACGTGTGAAACTGTCCAGCAACCCGTCCATCGCGTGGTGATCTTTGTCCAGAATCTCGAAGCCGCGCGCCAGAGCGCTTTCGCGGCGGCTGAGCACCGGAAAGTAGTGCATATCCTCGATTTGGTGGTGCCCGTGCAACTGCTGCACCAGCATCCCGCCAAAACGCGCAATCCTTGGGTTCAACTGGTCCGGCGCCAGCCGTCCGTCCACCGCCGCTTCGGCATCGGTTCCGAGCATGTCGCACAGCCGCCGGAACATCATGTGCCGGTCCAGCCAGAATTCGACCAGGCCGGCAAAATTGGCATTTTGCTGCCATTCGTCCCGCGGGAAATCCTCCAGCAGAGCACGCAGCGCATCGGGCAGTCCCTTGCGGGACTTCAAATCAAGAGTGTCATCCATACCCGCAAGTTGCGCGGCGCGCGGAACAAGTCAACGCAGTACGTGCACAGCACATGCGGCATGGCGCACAACCTGCGTTGCCGTCGATCCCAAGAGAAGGTCCTGCATGCCCGGACGATGCGAAGAAATGACGATCAGATCGACCGCGTTCTCATCGGCCCAATCCAGGATCGTCCGGCCTGAATGGCCCTCGATGACAAGACCACTCGCGCCGTCGATGCCCGAGGCCATATCGTTGAGTTCGCCGACGATGGCCTGACGTGCCTGCGACGAGTAGTCAGCGGGCAGATAACTGATCGCGTAGCCGGGCACCTTCTCCATGACGTGGACAAGGGTGATCTTGGCACCGTCCGCTGCCAAAACCTGCGCAATCTCCAAAGCCGCCCGGGCTTTTTCGTCGCCACCGTCCTCAAAGGCGATGGGTACAAGAATGTTTTTGTACATCTTCTGGTCCTCCTATCTGAAGTGACAGTGCTCCAGACTAACCGGGTGCGCATTGACGCAGGTCATGCCGCTTTCGTTCCTCAATTCGACCACATTTGAATTATATTCCTGACTTTGGTGACAGAACGCGCCCATTTCGATCCCGTCGATCGTCAGAAGACATCCGGCAGGGTCATGAATTGCCATGTGGGTGGCCCCTGTTCGGGCCGTCCGACCTTGGGGGTTCCCGGCTCAAACAGCAAGGAGCAAGCGGATGCGTTACCTGATCGCAGAATCGAACTGGGACATGATGACTTTGGCGCAGGATCTGGTGACCAATGGCACCCTTCTGACGCGGACGGACCGCCCCGAGGATCTGACTCACTACATGCAGATTGGTCAGGCCGATCTTGTCGTTCTGGCGGCAAGCCAACTGGGCCGCGATGGTGTCACGCTCGAGAATTTGCGGAACGTCCGCTCATGTGCTCCGATTGCCCTGATCGCACGCGGCGCCAGTTCCGAGCAAAAAGCCGCCTGGCTTATGGCCGGAGCAGATACAGTGATTGATTCACAAATTTCATGCGAAGAAATGCTCGCCCGCCTACAAGCCGTGGCGCGACGCGCTCATGGTCTTGGCCGTCCGGTACTGCAATATGGACCGCTGCGTGTTGACCTGATGCACCGCCGCGCCCATCTGGGCGACGTTCGGCTGAAGCTGACCCCAAAGATCTATGAATTGCTGGAATTCATCGCCCTGCGCCCCGGCCGCCTTGTCACGCGAGAGACCCTTCTAACTCATATCTATGGCCTTGAGAATGAGCCGGATCCGCGTGTCTTTGACGTTTATATGTGCAACCTGCGCGCGCAGCTTTCGGCCTCGGGTGGCGCGGTGGACATCGAAACCGCGCGCGGCTCGGGCTTTCGTTTTGTGGTTGGCGATTTCGAAGCTGCAGCCATCGCCGCATAAGGTCTGTGCCCAAGGGTCCGCGCTTGCCGGGTTTCTTGCCCGGCCCGCCCCTTTTTCTTGACACCAACAGGCGCACAGGGCCAAACAAGGGTCAACCAATTGGAATGATCGCCTCAAAAAGGGGCGGCCCGAGCAGCATGAGACGCCCATGACCAGCAGTACCCAGCGCATCGAAGATTCGATTCGGGAAACCATTATTTCCCAACCCGATATCATCCTCGACGATAAGGATTTGATGCACGCGCTGATTGCAGCGAATGAACGGGCCATGGGCGGCAACATCATCGACCTGCGCGGCATCGCGATGGAACGTCTTGAGGCGCGGCTTGACCGGCTTGAGGACACCCATCGTTCCGTCATTGCCGCGGCATATGAAAACCTTGCCGGGACCAATCAAATTCACCGTGCGGTTTTGCGCATGCTTGATCCGGTCGAGTTTGAACCCTTCCTGCATGACCTTGCCGGCGAAGTGGCGCAGATCCTGCGTGTCGACATGGTGCGTCTTGTGCTCGAGTCCGCCAATTCCGAGGGGGAGCCTGCGGTCAAACGCCTTGGCGACGTGCTGTCGGTGGCGGAACCCGGCTTTGTCGGCGCCTATGTGTCCGACGGCCGCGAAGCCCCTCTTCGTCCCGTGACCCTGCGCCAGATCGAAAAGGGCGAGCCCCGCATTTACGGCGATAAAGCCGAATGGATGCGCTCTGAGGCGTGCCTCAAGCTGGACTTCGGCCCTGGCCGCCTGCCGGGCCTTCTGGTCATGGGTTCAGAAGATCCGCATATGTTCACACCGCAGCAAGGAACCGACCTTTTGGCCTTTTTCGGCGGTGTTTTTGAACGGGCTATGCGGCGCTGGCTGTCCTGAGGCGGCGGCGGGATGTCCGCGGCTTTCCAGATTTCCCCGGCGGCACGCGACGCCCTGCAAGGCTGGCTTGCCTCTGCCAAGGCACTAAAGGCTGCATCTGACAATACCATCAAGGCCTATCAGGTCGATGTTCTCGACTTCATCACCTTCCTGACAGCGCATCACGCCGAACCGCAGGGTTTGGCGCCGCTGTCACGGGTGACGACTTCGGACATGCGGTCGTGGATGGCGCATCTGCGCGGGCAAGGGGCGGCGTCGCGCTCCATGGCGCGGAAACTTTCGGCGGTCAAAAGCTTTTACCGCTGGCTGTCCGAACGCGAAGGCTATGAGCCGACCGCCGTCTTGTCTGCCCGTGCGCCGAAGTTTCAGAAAAAGCTGCCGCGCCCGCTGACCGAAGATGCCGCCCGCGCGATGATCGATTCCGTTGAATTGCAGGCCACCAAAGGCTGGATCGGCGCACGCGATTCGGCGGTTATCACCCTGCTCTACGGCTGCGGGCTGCGCATTTCCGAGGCCTTGGGCCTTACCGGTCGCGATTTGCCCTTGGGTGAAACGCTGCGCATCCTTGGCAAGGGGCGCAAGGAGCGGATTGTGCCTGTTTTGCCAGTCGCCCGACGGGCGGTGGAAACCTACATCGCGCTTTGTCCGCATCCGATGGAACCGGACAAACCGCTGTTTCGCGGCGCACGTGGCGGAGCCTTGAACCCGCGACTGATCCAGAAGGTGACGGAAAAGGCCCGCATGCAGCTTGGCCTGCCTGCAACGGCCACGCCGCATGCCATGCGACACAGCTTTGCCACGCATTTGCTGGCCGCCGGGGGAGATTTACGGGCGATCCAGGAACTTTTGGGCCACGCGTCTCTTTCGACAACACAGGCCTATACCTCGGTGGATCAGGTTCACCTGATGAAGGTCTATGAGGCCACACATCCCAAGGCTGGGTGAGCCACAAACTTGTGCTAGGCTGGCGAACCAAAGCATACTCCCTGAAGGAATCACCATGAAGTTGATGAAATCCGACGCCTCACCCTTTGTCCGCAAGGTCATGGTGACGCTGCATGAAACCGGCCTTTTGTCCGAGGTCGAACTGATCGACGTCTCGACTACGCCGCTGGCGCCGGATTCGTCGCTGATTGCCGCCAACCCGATGGGTAAGATCCCGGCGCTGCTGCGTCCCAACGGTCCGGCGATGTATGACAGCCGGGTGATTTGTCGCTATCTGGACGACCGCGCCGAAACAGGCCTGTACCCGGACGCGCGCCTTTGGGACACGCTGACGCTTGAGGCAACCGCCGATGGCATCATGGAGGCGGCCGTGCTGATCGTATACGAAGAGCGATTTCGCCCGGCCGAAAAGGTTTCGATGGAGTGGATCGAAGGGCAATGGGGGAAAATCGCGCGCGCGCTTGATGCGCTGGAAACCCGCTGGCTCAGCCATCTTCAAGGGCCGATGGACATGGGACAGATCGCCGTGGCCTGCGCGCTGGGATATCTGGACCTGCGCCATGATGTGCGCGGCTGGCGTACCGGGCGTGACGGCTTGTCAGAGTGGTTTGCAGAATTTGCCAAGCGCGATTCGATGAGGGCGACGAATCCTGCGTGACATGTTTGGGTTGGGCGGGGTTTTGCCCCGCCTTCCCCGTCAGAAGTTCAATGAAATGCCAATATTAAGAGCATTCGTCTTGATGTCGGTGTTAAACGTGCCGCCGCCGTCAAATTCGCCTTCGTTCGAGGAATAGGTGAACTGGTACTCCCCAAACATCGAAAACCGGTCGTTGATCGGATAGCTCACACCGGCCAGCAACCGCATGGCCGGACCCGTGACCTGAAAGCCATAGGTGCGGGAGCCGCTGTTGTGGGTTGCATCCACGTGCGGGAAGGCAATCCCAAGACCGCCGCCGACATAAGGGGTCAGGTCGCCCCAACGCTCCGGCCAACGACGCAAGACGTTTGCGGTCAGAACGTTGTGGCCATCGGAAAACTCAAGCCGGGAAAAGCCCAGCGCGTTCTTGGTGCTGTCGGGCGCATAGGCCTTGGTGTGCGTGTACTCAAGACCAAAGCCCAGCGTTTCGCTGCGCCACCATGTTGCACGCGCGCCATAGTAGGGCGGCATTTGAAACGACTTGCCGTCCCAGCCGACAAGTTCGTCGTAACTGCCGCCACCATTGGGAAGTTCCCCCGACAAGCGGCTGTGCGGCAATGTCTGCCATCCCGTGTAGAAGGACAGTTCAACTTCGGCTGCGGCGGGTGCCGCCATGCCTGCAAGCACAGCGGTGGATAGAATCAGTTGTCGCATCGATGCGCCCTCAATGTCTCGGCGCTACCTTAATCACCCGCACAACCGCGTTTCAACCGCGACACATCCGCGCTTATTGTCCCGCAAGGCTTTTGTGTGCTGGACGCCTCAGGTTAGCCCCGCTAAATACCGCCGCGGAACGGCTGTGGAATCCCACGGTCTCAGGTTGTATTGCGGCCGACGAATGGCCCCGAAGCAATGGAGCAAATCTCGTGTCACACGCAGAAGATCAAGCAGGCACCCGTAGAGACTTTCTCTACTATGCCACCGCTGGCGCCGGGGCCGTCGCCACGGGCGCGGCCGTCTGGCCGCTTGTCAATCAAATGAACCCCTCGGCCGACGTCCGGGCGCTTTCGAGCATTCGGGTTGATGTGTCCGGTGTCGATACCGGCACGCAGCTTACGGTGAAATGGCTGGGCAAGCCGGTCTTCATCCGTCGCCGCACAGAAAAAGAGATCGAGGAAGGCCGCGCGGTCAATCTGGCCGATCTGGTCGACCAGAATGCCGAAAACGCCAACATCGATGCAGCCGCACCGGCCACCGATGAGAACCGCACCCTGGACGAAGCCGGCGAATGGCTGGTCATGATGGGTGTGTGTACGCACTTGGGCTGTGTGCCACTGGGCAACAACTCTGGTGAATACGACGGCTGGTTCTGCCCCTGCCACGGCTCGCACTACGACACCGCCGGTCGGATCCGCAAAGGGCCCGCGCCGCGCAACCTCCCGGTGCCGAAGGCGGCATTCGCCGACGACACCACAATTCTGCTGGGATAAGGAAACGCGCACATGTCCGGTATTCCGCACGACCATTACGAACCCAAGACCAATGGCGAGAAGTGGCTGCACAAGCGGCTTCCCATTCTCGGGCTGGTCTATGACACCATCATGATCCCCACCCCCAAGAACCTGAACTGGTGGTGGATTTGGGGCATCGTGCTGGCCTATTGCTTGGTGCACATGATCGTCACAGGCATTGTGCTTGTCATGCACTACACCCCCCACGTGGACATGGCCTTTGCCTCCGTCGAGCACATCATGCGCGACGTGAACGGCGGCTACATGATCCGTTACCTGCACGCGAACGGCGCCTCGCTGTTCTTCGTGGCCGTCTACATCCACATCTTCCGCGGTCTCTACTACGGCTCTTACAAGGCCCCGCGCGAGATCACGTGGATCGTCGGCATGCTGATCTACCTTGCTATGATGGGCACCGCCTTCATGGGCTACGTTCTGCCTTGGGGTCAGATGTCCTTCTGGGGCGCGACGGTTATCACCGGTCTGTTCGGTGCGATCCCGCTGATCGGTGAGCCGATCCAGACCTGGCTGCTTGGCGGACCTGCCGTCGACAACGCGACGCTGAACCGCTTCTTCTCGTTGCACTACCTGCTGCCCTTCGTGATCGCTGCGCTTGTCGCCGTTCACATCTGGGCGTTCCACACCACGGGCAACAACAACCCGACCGGTGTTGAAGTGCGCCGCGACTCCAAAGCCTCGGTCGAGAAAGACACCCTGCCGTTCTGGCCCTACTTCGTGATCAAGGACGTCTTTGCCCTTGCCGTTGTTCTGGCTGTCTTCTTCGCTGTCGTCGGCTTCATGCCCAACTATCTGGGCCACCCCGACAACTACCTTGAGGCCAACCCGCTTTCGACCCCTGCACACATCGTTCCGGAATGGTACTTCCTGCCGTTCTACGCGATCCTGCGTGCATTCACCTCTGAGGTATGGGTTGTTCAGATCGCGTCCTTCGTGACCGGCGGCATCATCGACGCCAAGTTCTTTGGTGTTCTGGCGATGTTCGGTGCGATTGCCGTGATGGCACTGGCGCCTTGGCTGGACACCTCTTCGGTTCGTTCGGCCCGTTTCCGTCCGATGCTGAAGTGGTGGTTCTGGCTTCTGGCCCTGGACTTCATGGTGCTGATGTGGCTGGGCGCAATGCCCGCAGAAGAGCCCTATGCCAGCTTCTCGCTGATCGCCGCGGCCTACTGGTTCGCCTACTTCCTGGTCATCCTGCCGCTCATGGGCGTGATCGAGAAGCCGCTGCCGACACCGGATACGATCGAGGCAGACTTCAACGATCACTATGGCAAAGCCAAAGGTGACGCAGCCGGCACCCCGGCTGAGTAATCGAAAGGACCGTATGAGATGTTCAAGAAACTCACCCTCTCGGCCCTGACGGCCCTGACGCTCTCTGCCGGTGGCGCATTCGCTGCCGGTGGCGAGTCCCACGTCGAGGACTTTCAGTTCTCGTTCGAAGGCCCCTTCGGCACCTTTGACCAGAACCAGCTGCAGCGCGGCCTTCAGATCTTCACCGAAGTCTGCTCTGCCTGCCACGGTATCAAGTACGTTCCGATCCGGACGCTGAGCGATGAAGGCGGGCCGCAACTGCCAGAAGATCAGGTACGCGCCTATGCCGAGCAGAACTTCGAAGTCTTTGACGCCGAACTGGATGATTTCCGTCCGGCCAAACCATCGGATCACTTCCCTGCCAACACTGGTGTCGGCGCCCCTGACCTGTCGTTGATGGCGAAGGCGCGCGCGGGCTTCCACGGCCCTTATGGTCTGGGCATCAACCAGTTCATCAAAGGCATGGGCGGCCCCGAGTATATCGCTTCTCTGCTGAACGGTTACCACGAAGCTCCCGAATGTGCGCCCGAAGATTTTGAAGGCTATTACAACACGGTGTTTGCGGCCGGCGGTTACCCTGACGAGTGCAAGGACGAGAACGGCAATCACCTGTACCCCGGCAGCTGGATTGCCATGGCAGCACCGCTTTATGGTGAAGACGTCGAGTTTGCCGATGGCCACTCGAATGAGCTGCACCACGAAGCGCAAGACGTCGCGGCCTTCCTGATGTGGACTGCCGAGCCTAAGATGATGGCGCGCAAGCAAGCCGGTTTCACCGGCGTGCTGTTCCTCGTGATCCTCTCGGTGCTGCTTTACCTGACAAACAAGCGTCTGTGGACGCCGGTCAAGCGCAAAGCCAAAGAAGACTAAGGCGCGTCAATGACCGCTGATTTGGAAAGCCCCGCCCTATTCGGCGGGGCTTTTTCGTTTTCCAAAAGTTTTCAGATTGCGGGTCTGATCGACTTGGCCACTCAGGTCCTTTTCACCCCGCGCCCGCGCCCAGGTAGGCCTGCAACGCCTCTGGTGGGTCATCAAACAATGCTTTCGTCTCGACCGGTGCATGAACCCTGCCCTGGTCGACGAAAACCACCTCCTGCGCAAAATTGCGGGCGTCGGAGGGGTCGTGACTGACCAGAAGCACCAGGGCGCCAGATGCCTTGGCCACCATTGTAACCTCTTCCAGCATCTCTGCCCGCAGGGCCGGGCCAAGTGCCGCAAAGGGCTCGTCGAGCAGGATGATCGGCCGCGCCTGCAACAGCACCCGCGCGAGAGCCCCCCTCGCCTGCTGCCCACCCGACAGCGCGCCGGGTTTGCGACCTGCCAAACCCGCCAGCCCCATTCGGCTGATCGCGGAGTCGACGCGCTCTGCTTCCTCGGGTTGCAATCGTCCGCCATCTGGCCGCAAGGCCAGCCCGAGATTGCGGACAAGGCTCAAATGCGGAAACAGGTTCTGATCCTGAAACAGCATGGACACCGGGCGGTCTTGCGGCGGCAAAGCGGAAAGGTCTCTGCCCTGCCACGACACGCGCCCCTGATCCAGCGTCAAAAAACCGGCAATGACATCCAGCAAGGTCGATTTTCCCGCCCCGGACGGCCCGATCACCGCGACCTGGCGGCCCGGTGCCAGCGAAAACTCGCCCTCCAGCGTAAAGCCGTCCATGACCACGCGCATTGCATCAAGCACCAGCACCAACGCGCCCTCCTCTATCAAACACCCAGAATAACCCGAGACTGAGCCCCAGCAACAACAGCGCCGCGCCCGAAGCCGCTTCCATCTGGTAGGATCCCATCAGCCGGTAGACCTGCAAGGGCAAAGTCGCCCGGTCCGGATCGGCAAACAGCGCAATCACCCCAAGATCGCCCATCGCAAGCGCTGCGGTCAGCCCCGCCGCAAAGCCCATGGGGCGCCTGAGTCGCGGCAGCAGCACCAACAGCGCCCAAGCTCGCGGCGTCAGTCCCAAGGTTGCCGCGAGGCGACCGAAATCGGCGCGGATCGCCTCGGCCTCGGGGCGCAGGATGCGCAGGGCAAAGGGCAAGGACATCAGCGCGTTGACCAATCCCGTGACCGGCAGGGCCATGCTGAACGGGTTAACGAACGGTCGCAGGATCAGGAACAGCCCGGTCCCCAGAACCAAAGGAGAGATCGCAATCGCCGCCAATGACAACAACTCTCCCTTGCGGTGCGCCAGTGGCAAGGCCCAGAACATGCAGAGCGCCGTGGACCCCAAGGCAACCATCAGAGAATGCCCGGCAGCGCGGAAGGTGTCGGCACTGAGAAGGGCAAGTCCCGGCCCGCCGCGCAAGATCACCAAGCCCAGCGGCAAGAGCAGAAACAAGGCGACCAATGCAATCCAGCCCGCATCCCAAAGCCGCGCCCCAAGCCCTCGCCCGTCCCAGCGCGGCTGCGCACGGTCCAGCCCCACACCAAAGCCGGTCCCGACCGACACACGCCAGGCGATCGCTCCGGCGATCAAGGCAAGCCCCAGTTGGATCACCGCCAACACCGCCGCGCGGCCAAGATCAAAGTCAAAGCGCATCGCCTGATAGATCGCCAGTTCCACCGTTGTGGCACGCGGCCCGCCCCCCAGTGTAAGGGCCACCGCAAAGCTGGTCAGGCAGATGACAAAAATCACCGCGAAGGCCCCCGGAAGGATGCGCCGCAGCAAGGGCCATTCCAGCATCAGGAACTGCGCGCGGGTCGTCAGCCCCAGCGTGGCGGCCAGACGGAAACGTTCCGACGGGATCGCCAGCCACCCTTGCAACAACATGCGCGTCGCCAAGGGCAAATTGAAAAAGACATGCGCCAGAACAACGCCGTGCAGCCCGTAGATGTCCAATCGCGGCAGACCAAGCGCCCCCAATCCCTTGTTCAGCACTCCCGAACCGCCAAAGACCGCAAGCAGGCCCATCACCGCCACGATCACCGGCAAAATGAAGGGCGCGCCCAATAAGGCCACCAGAATGGCGCGGCCCGGAAAGTTTCGCCGGGCCAAGGCCCGCGCCACCGGCACTGCAAACAGGCAGCTGAACAACGCCGACAGCAAGGCCTGCCAAAGTGTAAAGCGGATGGCTTCAAGGTCACCGGGCCGCAGGGCCGCAAAGCCCTCGGCCCGGATCAGGACCACGGCAATTGGCCCCAGCGTCAAAAGCGCAAGGGCCAGAGCCGCGATTATTGAGAGAGCGCGCGGCGCCATGCCTCGATGGCCTCGTCCCGCAGGCTGGCCGCCTCGTCTTCGGAGTAGAAAAGCACCTTTTCAGGCAGATCGAGTTTCTTGAACCCTTCGGGCCATTGCCCCTTTGGCAAGGCGGCAGGGATCGACCAGTTGCCTGTGGCGATCATACCTTGGAAATCGGCTGACAGGATGAAGTTCATGAACTGATCTGCCAGTTCAGGCTGATCCGTCCCGGCCAACTTTGCAGCCAGTTCCACCATGAAATAATGCCCTTCGGGAAAGATCGCGGCCTTCTTGGTCTCATCGCCTTCGGCAATGATGTGGTACGCAGGCGAGGTTGTGTAGGACAACACCATATCCGCCTCGCCATCGGTGAACAGCCCGTAGGATTCCGACCAGCCGCGCGTGACCGTGACGATCTTGGGCGCGAGCTTTTCCCATGCGGCCTGCGCCTGATCGCCATAGACCGCCTGCACCCAAAGCACCAAGGCCAGCCCCGAGATCGAACTGCGGGGATCCTGAATCACCAGCCGCAGGTCATCCGGCGCGTTCAACAAATCATCAAAGCTGGCGGGCGGCGTGTCGATCCGTGTCGTGTCATAGACAAAGGCCGTGTGGCCATAATTGAACGGCAAAAAGACATCGTCGGTCCACGCAATCGGCATGGTCAACGGCGCAAGGTCCACCCCATGTGGCGCAAACAGCCCGCTTTCGCGCGCCTTCTTGGTCACATCGGTATTCAGGCCGATGACCACGTCGGCCTCGGTCCGCGCGCCCTCCAGCAAGAGGCGCGGCAACAGATCACCGGGTTTGAATTGCAGATCACAGGCACAACGCGCCTCGAACAATTCTTCTATTTTCGGGCCCGGGCCCCATTCGGATACGAAATAATCCGGGGCATAGACCGTAAGAACGGCATCGTCCGCCAGCGCTGCGCTGGCTGCAAACAATCCCGCTGCAAATGTGAGTGCCTTCATGGCGTATCTCCATATCTGCGGCGAGAGGGCAAGATTGGAGTGTCACCACCTAACCTTCCCTCCGCCGGTGTTAACCGGTTCAGGTTCAACGGGTTGATGCGCGCACGCAAATCTCAGACGGATCATGTTCCGCCACCCCGAGGTAGGGCGGAACCTAGGGCCACAGGGACCGTCCTTCAAGCGGGAAATGGCTTGAGAGCCGGCGCGCGCTGGCCTAGGACTGCCGCAAAGGAGTCAACAGCCATGAGCCTCAACAGTTTCGGTCACCTCTTCCGCGTCACCACATGGGGCGAAAGCCACGGGCCTGCCTTGGGCGCAACGGTCGATGGCTGCCCTCCGGGTGTTGCGATCGATGAGGCGATGATCCAGCAGTGGTTGGACAAACGGAAACCAGGTCAGAACAAGTTCACCACCCAGCGCAAGGAACCGGACGCGGTGCGCATTCTGTCCGGTGTCTTCGAGGGCAAGACCACCGGCACGCCTGTGCAATTGATGATCGAGAACACGGACCAGCGGTCCAAGGATTATGGCGATATCGCCGAAAAGTTCCGCCCCGGCCACGCCGATATCACCTATTGGCAGAAATACGGCATCCGCGATTATCGCGGTGGCGGGCGGTCTTCGGCACGCGAAACCGCCGCGCGGGTTGCCGCTGGCGGATTGGCCCGTGCCGCGCTTGGCGCCGCCCTGCCGGGCATCGAAGTCGAGGGCTATATGGTCCAGATCGGCCCGCACAAGATTGATCGCAGCCGTTTTGACCGGACCCAGATCGCGCAGAACCCATTTTGGTGCCCGGATGCGAAAGCCGCCGAGGACTGGGCCGACTACCTTGGCCAATTGCGCAAAAGCGGCGACAGCGTGGGCGCGGTGATCGAGGTTGTGGCGCGCGGCGTGCCCGCGGGCCTTGGGGCGCCGGTCTATGGCAAGCTGGATACCGATCTTGCGGCAGCCATGATGTCGATCAACGCCGTCAAAGCCGTTGAGATCGGCGAAGGCATGGAGGCCGCGACACTGACCGGTTCAGAAAACGCGGATGAGATCACAATGGGGCCGGATGGCCCGGTCTACAGCTCGAACCATTCGGGTGGCATTCTGGGCGGCATTTCCACCGGGCAAGAGGTGGTCGTGCGCTTTGCCGTCAAACCGACGTCGTCTATCCTGAACCCGCGCCGGACCATCACCAAATCGGGCGAAGAGACCACCATCATCACCAAGGGCCGCCACGACCCCTGTGTCGGCATTCGCGCCGTCCCGGTCGGCGAGGCCATGATGGCCTGCGTGATCCTTGACCATCTGCTGCTGCATCGCGGTCAGATCGGCGAGGCCGGAGGGCGGATCGGGCCCGCGTGAAGATATCACGCGGGCCGGTTCCTAGAAATCGCTCCAGACCTCGCTATCGCGTCCATTGGCGGCGTATCTGGCTTCCGAAGGGGCCGGGGTTGCGGGTTCGACAACGGTGTCGGCCCAGCCGCCATCAGAAGGGCTTAGCGGCTCTGGCTCGACCTCCAGATCACTGGCGCCATGGGCCGTTACCGGGCGATCTGCAATTGTCGGCGCACGAGGGGCTTCCAGTTCTTCTGGGGTCACCTCGACCTGCTTCGGCGTCTCGTCTCCGCGCGAGAAGTGCGCCAGAAGGCCGGACAAGCGCCCCGCCTCTTCGCTGAGCTGGCGGCTGGCCGCCGTGGTCTGGTTGACCATTGCCGCGTTCTGCTGTGTGACCTTATCGAGTTCGGCAACCCCGATATTGATCTCTTGAACGCCGCTTGCCTGCTCCTTGGCTGATGTCGCAATGTCAGACACCATGACCGAGACTTCGTTCACGCTGTCGACGATCTCTTTCAGCGTGATGGAGGTTTCTTCGACCAACCGTTCGCCATCCTCGACCTGCGCCGAACTGTTGGAGACAAGCTCCTTGATCTCGCTGGCCGATTCCGAGGCGCGTTGCGCCAGGGACCGCACTTCCGATGCCACGACAGCAAAGCCTTTGCCGGACTCGCCCGCCCGCGCCGCTTCGACCCCCGCGTTCAGGGCCAACAAGTTGGTCTGAAAGGCAATGTCGTCAATGACACCGATGATCTGCGTAATTTGGTCAGAGGACTTGGCAATCGACCCCATCGCCGCCTGCGCCCGTGCCATGACTTCGCCGCCGCGTTCTGCGCGTTCCCGGCCCATGACTACTTTTTCGTCCGCGTTTTGGGCGCGCTCGGCTGCCGATTGAACGCTGTTGGCGAGCTCTTCCAATGCGGCCGCACTTTCCTCAAGCGTGGCGGCCTGAAGCTCGGCGCGCCGGGACATCTCGGACGACATGTCCGACAGATCCTGCGAATTTTGCTGGACGCTTTCACCGCTGTGGCGCAGTTGGTCAACAAGCTCTTTCAGGCCGTTGGACAGCGCGTTGAAATCGCTGCAAAGCGCTACGTATTCCTCCCCCAAATCCTGCCATTCAGAAGCGGGCATTTGCTGACCAACCTCGCCGTCTTTCAGCAGGTTCATGGCGCGACCAAGACCGAGGAACAGCGACACGCGGCGCTCGTTCGCATCGCGTTCCTGCGCTGTCGCTTTCTGCGCATCCGCCAGGGAGTTTCTCAGGTCCGAAAGATTGCGGGCAATGCTTCCAAGTTCGTCCTTGCGCTGGGTCCCCTGCACTTCCGACTCATAATCCTCCTTGGCAAGCCTGCCGACAGAGTCGCCGAGCGCGGAAATCGGAACCGTCAGAAGCCGCCCGAACAGGAAGGTTACAACAAGACTGCCTGCGATCGCCGACAGACTGACGGTCAGGAGAAGTGTATTGGCACGGGTCGTTTGCTCCACCGCCTCGGCCGCGACCTTCTCGGCGGCGGCGTCGGTTTGCTTTGAGACTGCGGAAAGTTTGAATAGTGCTGTCCGAATGGCGCTATCCGCAGACGCAGCCAAAGTTGCTCGTTGCTCAACCGTTTCGGCCGCGTCCGCCTTACCAGCCAAGCTATCCAGACTGCGCAGCCCCTGAGCGATCTGGCCCAGTTCCTGAGACATACGCGCATCATTCCAGCCAAGATCCTCAGTTGATGAGAGTTGGCCCACAACCTCATCCAAGGCGTTTTGCACTGCCGTCCAGCTTGAATCCATGTTCGATGAGAACCGAAGCAGATTGGTTTCCGCCGCAGTCAGTTCCAATTCCGTGTGCATCAGAAGATCGTTCTTTTCGAAATTCCGCGTCAGTGATGAGATGTTGTCCGCCATAGACTCCTTCACCAGCCACGACGTTGCCGCGACCACAACCAAGGCGACCACCAGAATTGAAGCCGAAAAAAGGACCTGCACGCGTACAGGGAAATAACTCAGGAATTTGCCCATCTCTAACCTCAAGCCAAAATGACGGGTGCCTCATGCACCTCACATCTTCGCCACCGTTATTGCGCCTCAGCGTTAACAAGCGGTCGCCCGGGTTCAGGGGAAATTCCTAAAATTTCAGTTGTTTCCTCTACTTTTGGGCGGGAAGTTTGGACAGTTGCACCGCGAGAATACCCGCCGCAATCACAGCGACGCCAACCATGTCAAGCGGCCGCAAAGCTTCGCCGATGACGACCGCCGCAATCGCTACTCCTAGGAAAGGATTGAGAAAATGGAAGGTCGCAGCGCGCACGGCACCAATGCGATTGACCAGCAGAAACCAGACAAATGTGGCCGCAAGACCGGGGACCAGCGTCGTATAGGCGAAGGCAAGGATCAGCTTTGAAGACCACTCAATTTGAAGTGTCTCCAGCCCTAGTGCAAAGGGCCAGAGCACCGCGCTTCCGATCAACATCTGCAAGCCGACGACCATAAGAAAGTTGCCCCCGGTCATCGCCCCGCGCAGTGCCAAAGTGGCCACCGTAAGGGCCACGACCCCAACCACGCACAGCGAAACGCCGTACGGATCGAACCCACCGCCAAACCGGGCGCCCATGATCAGCGCGACGCCTGCGACGCCCGCCACCAGACCAAGCAGGCTGAGCGGGCGCAGCTTGTCCCCCAGAAACAGCCAGCCGGTCAAGGCAACCAGCAACGGCATGGTTGAAGCGATGATTGCCGCGAGCGAGGCTTCGACCGTCTGCATGGCGACAAAGTTCAGCCCTAGATACAACGCGTTCTGGCAGATCCCGAAGATGATCGTCGCTTTCCACTGTGCCCGCGTCAGGCGCCAGCTTTGCCGCATCGCTTTGGCGATGATGACCGCCAACAGCCCGGAAATCAGAAAGCGCAGCGCCAGCGCCGACAGCGGCGGCGCTGATGCGACAATGATGCGGGCCGAAGTGAAAGCCGAGGACCACATGACCGCGAAGGCCAGTCCCATGATGAGTGCGCGAAAATCCATGACAAAGCATTAGAACGCAATCTGACCAGAGGAAACCGGTTTTCATCGGATTTTCACTGGCCATTTGTTCAGGCCTGAAACTGCGGATCGGCGCCATACCATCCGTTGCCGCGATAAAGCGCCCTTGCTAGGGTTGCCCAATGCCAACAAGGGGACATTTCCGATGAAGCACAGCATTCTTGGCGCCGTTCTGATCGCCGCGGCCTCTGGCGCCATGGCCGATGTTGACGCCTCCAACCCCGCGCGCCTGTACGATCTTTTGCGCTCAGAAGGTTACGCGGTTGAACTCGGAAACGACTCGCTTGGTGATCCGAAAATCTCAGGCAAATCCGACGGCACAGCTTTTCAGATCTACTTTTACGATTGCACGGATAACGTCGATTGCCGCACCATCCAGTTCCAGGTTGCATTTGATCTGAACCAGGGCATGGAATTTTCCAAAGCCAACAATTGGAACGCTGAAAAGCGTTATGCCGTGGTCTATCTGGATGACGAAATGGACCCTTTTTTGCAGATGGATCTCAACATCGACTACGGTGTCAGCGAAGAGAACTTTCTCGACAACTTCAAAATGTGGACCAAAGTCATGGGCGAATTCGAAGACTTCATAGACTGGTAAGACCGCAGCCCTACAAATGACGAAAAAGCCCCGCCTGACGCGCAGGCGGGGATAGTTGATGCCTTGGATGACACTCACAAGGCACCGGCGGTGTTCGATAATTCCGAAGGGAACGCTTAGTTGGGGCGGTCTTCCATTTCCGAGCGGATCTGCTGACGCAGCACGTCGATCGGCACGGTCTTGCCGTCACGCTTGAAGCACCAGTAGGTCCAACCGTTGCAGCTTGGCGCACCTTCCAGCGCAGCGCCAACCTGATGGATGCTGCCTTTTACGTCATCGCCAATCAGTGTGCCATCAGCGCGGACCTTGACCTTATGGCGGCCATTCATGCTCCACAATTGCTCACCGGGGCGCAGCATGCCGCGCTCGACCAACTGGCCGAAAGGCACGCGCGGCTCTGCACGTTTCGACGTGCTGACCTGCAAGGACGACTTGTCAAAAGGACGAATGTCTGCGATCCGCTTGCTGGCAACCTCGCGATAGGCCGCCTCGCGTTCGATGCCGATCCAGTCGCGGCCCAGCATCTTGGCCACAGCGCCGGTGGTTCCCGTGCCGAAGAAAGGGTCAAGGACAACATCGCCCGGATTCGTGCTGCCCACCAGTACGCGGTGCAGCAGGCTGGTCGGTTTCTGCGTCGGATGCGCCTTGTCGCCATTGGCGTCCTTCAGGCGTTCGCCGCCGTTGCAGATCGGCAGAACCCAGTCGCTGCGCATCTGGATGCCTTCGTTCAGCGATTTCAGCGCCTCGTAATTAAAGGTGTACTTGGCGCCCTCGGATTTGGAGGCCCAGATCATCGTTTCATGTGCATTGGTGAACCGCTTGCCGCGGAAGTTCGGCATCGGATTGGCCTTGCGCCAGACGACATCGTTCAGGATCCAGTAGCCTTCATTCTGAAGCGCTGTACCGACCCGAAAAATGTTGTGATAGGAACCGATTACCCAGATCGCCCCGTCGGGCTTGAGCAATCGGCGTGCCGCCTTCAACCAGTCTTGGGTAAACTTATCATAGACGGCGAAACTTGAAAATTGGTCCCAGTGATCGTCGACCGCATCGACGCGGGAATTATCGGGCCGATGAAGATCGCCTTTCAGCTGAAGATTGTAGGGAGGATCCGCAAAAATCAGGTCCACAGATGCCTCCGGAAGACTGTTCATCACATCGATGCAGTCCCCGTCCAGAATCGTATTGAGTGGGAGCGCATCCACGCTCTTCAGCTTGGTCATCTTTGTCATTCTCTGCCTCTGTCCCGGCGCTTTTTGCGCTCTGTCCTTGGCGTCGAATCTGTAGCTTAGCTGATTCTTGGTCAATTTCTTTTTTAAATCAGTCACTTCCGATTTCATCTTGATACAAGATATTGTGGATCGGTTTAAACGAACGTCTATGGTGTGGGGTCACACCAAGATTTTGGAGGGCAGATTTGTGACACTTCGTCGGATATCCGGCGTTTGTTTCCCAACCATATCCCGGGAACTGTGTCGCGATCTTCTTCATGACATCATCCCGCCACGTTTTCGCCACAATTGAGGCCGCGGCGATGGACGGAGATTTGCCGTCGCCGCGCACAATTGTGGTCGCCGGGCAGGGCAAATAGGGCGGAAGACGGTTGCCGTCGATCAGCAAATGGTCGGGCGGATGCGGCAAGTCAGCGACGGCGCGTCGCATCGCCAGATAGGTCGCCTGCAGAATGTTGATCTCGTCAATCTCTTCAACTGTGGCCGCGCCAATCCCGACAGCCGCCTGTTGCCGGATCAAAAGTGTGATGGCCTTCCGCCGCTTGGCGCTCAGCGTTTTGGAGTCCCGCAGGCCATCTGGAAAAGCATCCGGGTTCAATACCACCGCGGCAGCGACCACCGGGCCAGCCAGAGGCCCCCGGCCAACTTCATCCACCCCCGCGACACGCAGGCCTTTGCGCCACAAGGGCGACTCGAAACTTGTATTCAGCGGCAACATCCCCCTGTGAAACAGCAAAGGCGCGCGACAGGCAAGGGTCAGCCGACGCCACGGGCCACTTCCACCCAGTCCCCTCGGGCGCTGGCCTCGCGCCAGGCGGTATCGGCCCGGTCGCTGAGATCTTTCAGAGTTTCCTTTTCGCCCCGTACGGCGGCCCCCGCCGACAGGGTCACACCAGGCAATTCGTGCACGGTTGCCTGTTTGACCGCAGCACAAACACGTTCGGCAACGTGACGTGACACCACCCGCCCTGCCCCTTTCAGCCAAAGCCCGAACTCCGCGTCACCCACATGCCCAACCAGATCGCCATCGCGCAACTCGGTCCGGATCGCCTGCCCGGCCTGTGCCAACAAGGCATCGGCGAGGGCATTGCCATGCTCGCTCCTGATCCCCTGCATATTGTCGATATGAAGCATAACCAATGTGCCGCGCCCCTGGCGCCTCAACGCCAGTTCAAACCCATTTTGATCCAGAACGCCGGTCAGGGGATTCAAATGCCCTTTAGAAAAGCGAGGGTCCACTCGCGCGCCCATCGCCCGCGCAATCGCGTTCGACGTCATCATCATCTGCCCAAGGTAGTCGCGATACTCTTCGGGCAGCGGCGTGAATTCGCGCCGTTTCTCCATCCCGGACAGGGCTTTGCCCATATGCGACAACGGCTCCAGAAGCGCGATCAAGCTGGGGATCACCAAGGCCGTCGCCATACCAGAACTGATTAGAAACAGCACATAGCTGGGCTGCGCAAGCGACCGCAGTCCGCCTTCAGCGAACAAATAGACGCCCACAAGCAGCGGCGGCAAAGCCATGCCGCAGAGCGCCACAAATACAAGTTTTGCCGCGAATGACGTCGGAAAGACGAAATCCAGCGCCCGGTAGAGCCACATCGGACAAACCCCTTTCTGTCCAATACCCAGCAAATCACTTGGTGCCTTAAAGATCGGTGAACCCAGGCAGAACAGTCAGTCAGGATTTTAGGCAAATCGGCAAAGACACAAAAAGGGCGCCCCAGATGGGACGCCCTCATTATTTTCTGCGGTGGGAAGCAGGCACAAGACCTGCCACCAGTTAGACACGTTTCGCTAAGCGAAACCGTCTTACATCATGCCGCCCATGCCGCCCATGTCGGGCATGCCGCCGCCGGCACCGCCGTCCTTGGACGGCTTGTCGGCGACCATGGCTTCGGTGGTGATCAGCAGACCAGCAACCGAGGCCGCGTCTTCCAGAGCGGTACGCACAACCTTGGCCGGGTCGATCACGCCAAACTTGAACATGTCACCATATTCGTCGGTCTGAGCGTTGTAGCCAAACTTGGGATCGTCGCTTTCGCGGACTTTGCCCGCCACAACCGAACCGTCAACGCCTGCGTTTTCGGCGATCTGGCGCATCGGAGCTTCCAGCGCGCGGCGCACGATGGCGATACCGGCGTTCTGGTCGCTGTTTGCACCGGTCAGGCCGTCAAGCGCCTTGGCACCCTGAACCAGAGCAGTACCACCGCCAACGACGATGCCTTCCTGCACGGCTGCGCGGGTTGCGTTCAGGGCGTCGTCAACGCGGTCCTTACGCTCTTTGACTTCGATTTCGGTCATGCCACCGACGCGGATAACGGCAACACCGCCTGCCAGTTTGGCAACGCGCTCTTGCAGCTTTTCACGGTCGTAGTCGCTGGTGGTCTCTTCGATCTGGGTGCGGATCTGGGCAACACGTGCCTGGATCTCGGCCTTCTCGCCGTGACCATCAACGATGGTGGTCTCGTCTTTGGTAATGTTGACGGTCTTGGCGGTGCCCAGCATGTCCATGGTCACGGACTCGAGCTTCATGCCCAGATCTTCGGAAATCACCTGACCGCCGGTCAGGATTGCGATGTCCTGCAGCATGGCCTTACGACGATCGCCAAAGCCCGGTGCCTTGACGGCAGCAATTTTCAGGCCGCCGCGCAGCTTGTTGACAACGAGGGTCGCCAGCGCTTCGCCTTCGACGTCTTCCGCGATGATCAGCAGCGGCTTTTGCGACTGGATCACCTGCTCGAGCAGCGGAACCATCGGCTGAAGCGACGACAGTTTCTTTTCGTGCAGCAGGATCATGCAGTCATCCAGCTCGGCAACCATCTTGTCGGGATTGGTCACGAAGTAGGGCGACAGGTAGCCGCGGTCGAACTGCATACCTTCGACGACATCGGTCTCGGTCTCGAGGCCTTTGTTCTCTTCGACGGTGATCACACCCTCGTTGCCGACTTTCTGCATGGCGTCAGCAATCTGACGGCCAATCTCGGATTCGCCGTTGGCGGAGATGGTGCCAACCTGAGCGACTTCTTCGCTGTCCGAAACCGGGCGTGCCGCGTCTTTGATCGCCTGAACGACTTTGGAGGTGGCCAGATCGATGCCACGCTTGAGGTCCATCGGGTTCAGACCCGCTGCAACCTGCTTGAGGCCTTCCTTGACGATGGCTTGCGCCAGAACCGTCGCGGTGGTGGTGCCGTCGCCAGCTTCGTCGTTGGTGCGGGAAGCGACTTCCTTCACCATCTGGGCGCCCATGTTCTCGAACTTGTCTTCCAGCTCGATCTCTTTGGCAACCGAGACACCGTCCTTGGTGATGCGCGGCGCGCCAAAGGACTTGTCCAGAATGACGTTACGGCCTTTGGGGCCGAGGGTTACCTTCACCGCATCGGCGAGGATGTTAACGCCGCGCAGCATTTTGTTGCGGGCATCGGTATCGAATTTGACGTCCTTTGCAGACATATCGATCTCTCCTGAGAATTAGTTGGATAGGGAAAGCAAACAGCGGGATTAACCCGCTTTCCTTCAGGCGATAATGCCGAGGATGTCGCTCTCTTTCATGATCAGCAGCTCTTCGCCGTCGACGGTCACTTCGGTACCGGACCACTTGCCGAAGAGAACTTTGTCGCCAGCCGAAACAGCCATTGCGATCAGCTCACCGCTGTCCTTGCGTGCGCCTTCACCGCAGGCCACGATCTCGCCCTCGGCGGGCTTTTCCTTGGCGCTTTCGGGGATGATCAGACCACCCTTGGTCTTTTCGTCGCTCTCGGTACGGCGAACCAGCACGCGGTCATGAAGCGGTTTAAATGCCATCTTCGAGTCTCCTTGCTCAAAGTTAAGTCCCAAAGCCTCTCGTTGCCCAAGAGGCGTTAGCACTCATCTAGGTCGAGTGCTAACGACGCATAGCTAGGCACCGGGAAGGAGTGAGTCAACAGCTCAATTTGGAAAAATTTTGATCGCTCCGATTG
Source organism: Pacificoceanicola algae (assembly GCF_049341065.1). NCBI lineage: Bacteria > Pseudomonadati > Pseudomonadota > Alphaproteobacteria > Rhodobacterales > Roseobacteraceae > Pacificoceanicola > Pacificoceanicola algae. The sequence goes on from NZ_JBMPIX010000006.1 coordinate 73,437, forward strand.
CGGGACCGGGGGCACACCTATCCAGCCGCGCCGCTTTTGCCTGCATGTCGCCGATTACCCTTATAGGAACGGGCGTTTTGCTCAAAAATCGTTTCGTGCACGGCCTTACGCGCACGTATTTTCCCGCCAGCTGCCTTCCGGCTTGACGGCTGCCCGGCAATCGCCCAAGCCTAACTGCACAAACCGGAAATCCGACATGCCCCTGCAGACCACTACGCCGATTGAAACGGCGCCCTCCCCCGCGAGCCCCAATAATCTGCGCGGGATCATCCTGATGAGCCTTGGGTTTTTCTTCTTTGCGGCCGGCGACGTGCAGTCAAAGATGCTGACCGAAAGCTTTCACCCCCTTCAGATCGTCTTTCTGCGGATGTCCGGGCTGTTCCTTGGAGTCATGGTGCTGCTCGCGCTGCGCGGTGGACATGTTCTGCGCACGCCGAACCCCAAGTTGCAGATCGCGCGCGGCGTCGCCGCCGTCGGCTCGGCCGCGTGTTTTATCTTTGCGCTGAGTCATGTGCCGCTGGCCGATGCGGTCGCTGTGACCTTTGTGGCCCCCTTCATCGTCACGCTGCTGGGCGCTTTGCTGCTGCGCGAACCTGTTGGGGTGCGGCGCTGGATTGCCGTCGCCATCGGTTTTGTCGGGATGCTTATCGTGATCCGCCCCGGCATGGGCGTCTTTCATCCCGCGATCCTTTTGGTGGTGATTGCGGCCAGTCTTTTCGCCACGCGGCAAATCCTGTCTCGCTGGCTGAGCGGCACCGACGACGCCTTGACAACGGTGGCCTATACTTCGATCACCGCGACAGTGGTGATCTCGTTTGCCCAGCCCTTTGTCTGGCAGTCGCCAGAGGGTTGGCAGACCTGGGCCCTGATCTTTGGTCTGGCCGGGACAGCAGCCATTGGCGAAATCCTTGTGATCCGTGCCCTGGACATCGCGCAGGCGGTGGTTCTGGCGCCCTTGCACTATTCGATGATCCTTTGGGGCACCTTCTACGGCTATGTGGTGTTCGCCGATTTACCGGACCGCTGGACCCTTTTGGGCTGCGCGATCATCGTCGCCTCGGGGCTATATACGCTGCACCGCGAACGGCTGGCAAAAAAGTCAGCCAAGTCCTGAATCTCAGAACATCCCGTTGTCATTGGCCGACTCCTTGGGCAGCTGCTGAAGCACATCCCAATGCTCGACGATCTTGCCGTTCTCATCCAGCCGAAAGATGTCAATTCCGGCGTATTCCAAACCCTCGGGCCAGATCTGGTGGCAGTGCAGAACGACCTTGTCTCCTTCGGCAATCACCCGTTTGAAGATGACGGACTTGCCGGGATAATCGCGGGCCATACGCTCGAAATAGTCGATGAAGCCATCCTTGCCGCTGACCACATGCGGGTTGTGCTGGATGTAGACCTCGCCGACATAACGCTCGATCGCCTCGCGCGGGGCGCATCGGTTGAACATCAGGTCGTAGAAGGCGGTGACGTTGCTCTTGTTGCGATCAAGATTGGTCATGTATCGTCCTTTTCCGCGCTGTCTTCGCCCCAACTGTAGGCCCAATGCGCCAGCCCGTCGCGGCCCGTGCGCGTCAGGGCATAGACACCCTTTTCGACCTTTTCGAACCAGCCATAGTGGTTGTCTCGCATGATCGTCGTGGCCTTTGGCACCTGCGCTGCCTTGGCCACGATCGAGCCCTTTTCCGGCCCGCTGTTGGCCAGATAGGCCGCGCAGGCCAGCGCGTCTTGCCGATAGCCGGTGACGATGCCGTGGCGCGTCGCGCCGCCATCGTTGGGATCACCGCGCAGGCGTTCGAATTCGCGCAACAGCCGATCCTGTTTCTTCTTGTTCTTGCGGGGCGCATAGGGGCCGGGATCGCAGTGTACTTCGACGGTGCCATCCTCCCGGACCGTGATAAACCCCAGCGCCAGGCGGCGGCACATTGCCAGATTGTCTTTCAATGCCCGCCGGGCCGACTTGCCCTTGGGTTTTGGCACCGCGACGTAAACCAGATCCGTCACCGAAAGCCGGGCCACGGCCTGATGAAACAGCGACAGCGTGATGCGCAATTTCAACTCGACGATCACCAAGGGTTCATCGCCGCGCCGCGCCATCACGTCGGCAGCGCCCACCTCGCCCTTGACCTCATAGCCCTGAGCTTCAAGGTAGGTCTTGAGCGGTGCATAAAGATCGCTTTCCCGCCGCATGTTCGCCAGCATTCCCCGTGATACTGCGCCACAATGCCCAAACTGACCCGAAAGGCCAAGATGCTCCGACTGATTGCCCCACTCTTCGCCCTGCTGGCTTTCGCCGCGCCGCTGCATGCCGCCTGTCAGGGGCAGGACCTGCGCCCAACGTTGTCACCGGATCAACGCGCCGAACTGGCGGACATGCTGGACACGCGCCCCTTCACGACCGGCAACCACTGGACCGCCGAGAAAGACGGCGAAGTGTTGCATCTGATCGGCACCGTGCATCTCGATGACCCGCGTCTGGCGGGGCCGATCGCCCGGCTGATCCCGGTTGTCGAAAGCGCATCCATGGTCCTGCTCGAGATGACCGCGAAGGAACGCAATCAGCTGACCTCCTCAATGGCAACGGATCCGGGGCTGATTGTTCTGAAGGACACCACCCTGCCCGAACTGATGTCCGAGGATGATTGGCAGCTTTTGTCCAAAGCCATGTCCGCCCGCGGGATTCCACCCTTCATGGCCGCCAAGTTCCAGCCCTGGTACATTTCGATGCTGCTTGGAATGCCGCCCTGCCTTGCCCAGGAATTGGCCGAGCAGAACGGCCTTGATGCCCGGATCGAAGCGGCAGCGGACGCGGCCAACATCCCCACCCGTGCGCTGGAACCCTTTGATGTCGCACTGAAGGTCTTTGGTGACACGCCCATCGAAGATCAGATCACGCTGATGCGCTCGGCGCTTGCCGACCCCGAAGGCAGCGCCGATCTGTTTGAAACACTGATGGCCGCTTACGTCGATCAGCATCATGCCGAAAGCTGGCTGGTGACCACGTTGCTCAGCCCGATCGAGGCGAACCAAAGCCCCGAAGACGCCGCGGCCGCCACCGCTGCGTTTGAACACAGCCTGCTGATCAACCGCAACAAAAACTGGATACCGGTGCTGGAACAAGCCCTGTCCGAAACCGAAGGCCCGGTGGTTGCCGGCTTTGGCGCGGCGCATCTTTCGGGCGAGTTTGGCGTGCTGAACCTGCTCGCAAAGAAGGGCTACCACATGACGCGGCAGCCCTTCTGAAGCGGATCAGGCCGCGAGGCCGCGGCCTTTCAGCAGCGCCTCGACTCCGGGCATCTTGCCCCGGAACTGCATGTAAAGGTCAGCGGCCTCTTCTGATCCACCTTTGGACAGAATGAAATTTTCCAGCCGCTTGGCCATCTCGGGATCGAACGCGCCACCCGCCTCTTCGAAGGCGGCAAAGGCGTCGGCGTCCATGACCTCGGACCACATATAGCTGTAGTAACCGCTCGAATAGCCGTCCCCGGCAAAGACATGGGCGAAATGCGGCGTCGCATGGCGCATGGTGATCGCGCGCGGCATACCAATGCCCTCCAGCACTTCGGCCTGTTTCTGCATCGGGTCCGCCGGAGGCGCGCCAAGGTGAAACTCCAGATCCACAAGCGCCGAGGCGACATATTCCACCGTCTGGAACCCCATATCGAAGGTCGCGGCCTTAAGAACCTTGTCCAGCAGCGCCTGCGGCATCGCCTCTCCGGTTTCGGCATGGGTGGCAAATTCCGAAAGAACCTCGGGCACCTCCAGCCAATGCTCGTACAGCTGGCTGGGCAATTCGACGAAATCGCGCGCCACAGAGGTGCCAGAGACCGAGCCGAATTCCACATCCGACAGCATCTGGTGCAGCGCATGGCCGAACTCGTGGAACAGCGTGCGTGCGTCGTCATAAGACAGCAGCGCCGGATGACCGGCGGACGGTTTGGCAAAATTGCACACGTTCACCACGACCGGCGTTTCGACCCGGGGCCGCCGCGCCTGCGACCGGAACGCCGAGCACCATGCGCCCGACCGTTTGGAACTGCGGGCAAAATAGTCACCGACAAAAACGGCCACGTGCTCGCCCCCGCGCGTGACCTCCCATGCCCGGCAATCGGCGTGGTACAGCGGGACATCCAGCGGCGCGAACTCCAGCCCGAACAGCCGACCGGCACAGGAAAATGCTGCCTCGATCATGCGGTCCAGCTGAAGATACGGCTTCAACTCGGCCTCATCGAGGTCATGCATCGCCTTGCGCCGCCTTTCTGCGTAATAGCGCCAATCCCAAGGCTCAAGCGGCCCGGTCTGACCGTCGGCTTTCAGCATCTCTTCCATCTCGGCGGCATCGCTTTCAGCGGCCGCCTTGGCAGGGCCCCAAACGTCCATCAGCAGCCCGCGCACCTTGTCCGGCGTACCAGCCATCTCGGTCTCAAGCTTGTAAGCCGCGAAATCGGGATAACCCAAAAGCTGCGCCCGCTCGGCCCGCAGGCCAAGGATTTCGGCGGCAATACCGCGATTGTCTGTCTCGCCGCCATTGGCACCGCGCTGAGTCCATGCGCGCCATGCCTTTTCGCGCAGCACCCGGCGCGGCGAGAATTGCAGGAATGGCACGATCAGTGACCGCGACAGCGTAACCACCGGTCCCGACTTGCCAGCCGCTTCACCGGCTGAGCAGGCGGTGTCGACCACGAAGTCCGGCAGCCCTTCAAGATCGTCCTCATCCAGTTTCATCAACCAATCGGATTCGTCCTTGAGCAGGTTTTGCGTGAACTCTGTCCCCAAGACTGCCAACCGCGACTTGACCACTTTCATCCGCTCTGCCGCGTCGCCTTGCAACGCCGCGCCCGCCCGGACAAAGCCACGGTGGGTCAGCATCAGCACCCGCGCTTCTTCGTCAGTCAAGCCCAGATCCTCGCGCCGCTCCCAAAGGTCGCGCACCCGGGCGAACAACGCCTCATTGGCATAGATCGCCGAGGAGTGCGCCGAGAGCTTGGGCGAAAACTCCCGTTGCAAAGCCTGCCGCGCCTCATTGCTGTCAGCGCCGGACACGTTGAAGAAAGTGCCAAGCACCTTGTCCAAAGCTTCGCCCGCCCCTTCCATCGCCTCGATCGTGTTTGCGAAAGTCGGCGCCTCTTCGTTGTTGGCGATTGCTTCGATCTCGGCCAGATGCTCGGCCAGCGCGATTTCCAAAGCGGGCGCGAAATCCTCGTCCGAAATCAGGTCAAAGGGCGCAAGGCCAAAGGGCGTGTCCCAGTCGGCGAGAAGCGGGTTGGTCATTGGGTTCTCCTGTATGTCCTGTGCAAGCTAGGCTTCCGTACGCGGGGCTTCAATCGCCCGCCCCATACTTCTTTTGTCAGACTGTCTCCGCCGTCAGACAGCGGTTAAAAACCCGGCACCGGGCAAACTCCGGTTTTGGACGCGAAATACCCTATTTCGAGGTCGGAAGTGGCGTTACGCGCCGCAGATCGGGCAATCATCGCGCTGCTTCAAGCCGATCTTGCGTGTCTCGCCCCACAGCGCGTCATAAATCAACATCTGCCCGCGCAACACCTGCCCGGCACCTGTGATCTGCTTGACCGCCTCCACCGCCATCATTGAGCCGACCACCCCCGGCAAAGGCCCGAGCACCCCAGCCTCGGCACAAGAGGGCGCAAGCCCCGGTGCCGGCGCTTCGGGGAAAATGCATTGGTAACACGGGCCATCTTGCGCCGGATGAAAGACAGAGACCTGCCCTTCCCATTGGCTAAGGGCGCCGGAGATCAACGGTTTGCCCGCAGCCACGGCAACCCGGTTCACAAGATAGCGCGTTTCGAAGTTGTCGGTCCCGTCCAGCACCAGATCAAAATCGGCCAGAAGGTCGGCCGCGATGTCCTCGGTCAGTTTGCGGTGATAGGGGCGCACGTCGATATAGGGGTTGATCGCCTTCATCGCGGCCTCGGCGGAAAAGACCTTGGGCATTCCGATAGTCGCATCGCGGTGGATCACCTGACGTTGCAGATTGCCGCTGTCGACAAGGTCATCGTCAATCACGCCAATGGTCCCGACACCCGCCGCCGCCAGGTACAGCAGCGCAGGCGAGCCAAGACCCCCGGCCCCGATCACCAGAACGCGCGCTTCCTTCAGCAATTTCTGACCCGGACCACCCAATTCGCGCAGAACGATATGGCGGGCGTAACGTTCCAATTCACCATCCCCGAACAGGCCGGACTTCGGCTTGGCCTCTGCCGCCTCACGCACTTCGGCCCGCGCTTTCAGCCGCCGCACACCGGAGCCGTAGACCAGACCGATCGCAACAAAGCCGCCAAAGATCAGCCAAAGCGCCGCCGACTCGCCCGTTGCCATGCGCAGCGGATGCCCGCCCGGCAGGATCAGGTGCAACAGGACGACGCCAAGATAGAGAATGCCGATCATCACAAGGCGCGCGCGTTTCGGCGCTCCCATCAGATGACCGATCCCCCAAAGCCCGATGGCAAACGCAAGAACCAGAAACATCAGCTTCTCCCGGTCGAGCCAAAGCCGCCCGCCCCACGCGTCGTTTCCGGCAAGGCCTCTACAACCGCAAAACCCGCCCGCAGAACTGGCGCCACAACCATCTGAGCGATGCGATCGCCGTGTGCGATGACAAATGCCTCATCCCCGGCGTTCATCACGATCACCCCCAAAGGTCCGCGATAATCCGCGTCGATTGTTCCCGGCGCATTGGGCAGCGTGATCCCATGCTTCAGCGCCAACCCTGACCGGGGCCGGATCTGCACTTCAAACCCATCCGGGATGGCCAGCCGCATCCCAGTCGGGACGAGCGCCCGCGCTCCCGGCTGCAATACCAGGTCTTTGCGATCCGGCAGGTTGGCCCGCAAATCCGCGCCCGCCGCTCCGGCGGTGGCGTAATCGGGCAACCCAAGGGACTGGTCCGCCCCTTCGTCCCACATGACGGCGATTTCCACTTGGCTCATGCTTCTTCTTTTTCCAAATACTCAAAATTTGCCGCGGGCAGCGGTCGCGAAAACGTCACGGAACACTTTGTCCCAAAGCCTCGGCGATACGCTCTGCCAACCGCCGCGCCACTTCGGACTTGCCCATGCGCGGCCATTCCTCCGCACCGCTGTCCGAGATCAGCACAACCGCGTTCTCGGACCCGCCCATGATCCCGGTCTCGGGGCTGACGTCATTGGCAAGAATCCAGTCACAGCCCTTGCGTTTGCGCTTGGCCGTAGCGTGGGCGACCACATCGTCAGTCTCGGCGGCAAAGCCCACCACAAGTCCTGGGCGCTGCTCTTGCAGCTTGGAAACTTCGGCAAGAATGTCCGGGTTTTCGGCGAATTCCAGCACCGGCAGCGCGCCCTTGTCTTTCTTGATCTTGCTGCGGCTTTCACTGGCCACCCGCCAATCGGCCACGGCGGCCGCAAAGACCCCGGCATCGGCAGGCAAGGCGCTCAGAACCGCCTCGCGCATCTCGCGCGCGGTTTCGACTTCTACGATTTCGACCCCCGTGGGCCGCGCCGCCTCGGCCGGGCCGGTGACGAAAACAACCCGGGCGCCAAGATCCCGCAGCGCCTCGGCAATGGCTGTGCCCTGCGCGCCCGAAGACCGGTTGGCGATATAGCGCACCGGATCAATGGGTTCATGCGTCGGGCCAGAGGTGACCACCACACGCTTGCCGGTCAGCGGCCCGTCGGACAATGCTGTCTGGATCGCGGCGACAATCTCCATCGGCTCCGACATCCGCCCCGGCCCGAACTCTCCGCAGGCCATGTCGCCGCTGTTCGGGCCGACGACCTTCACGCCGTCACCCTGCAGGACCACCAGATTGCGCTGCGTCGCGGAATGTTCCCACATGCGCACGTTCATCGCCGGAACAATCATCACCGGCGTATCCGTCGCCATCAAAAGCGTGGTCGCCAGATCATTGGCATGCCCGCCCGCCATCTTCGCCATCAAGTCCGCGGTGGCAGGCGCCACCACCACCAGATCGGCCACGCGGCTGAGCTGGATATGGCCCATCTCGGCCTCTTTGGTCAGATCGAACAGGTCTTGATGAACCTCTTCGCCCGCCAGTGCAGACAGGCTTAGCGGGGTGACAAATTCCTCGGCAGCGCGGGTCATGACCGGCGTGACCGACGCCCCGCGTTCACGCAGACGGCGGATCAATTCGAGGCATTTGTAGGCGGCAATCCCGCCGCCGACGATCAATAGAATACGTTTGCCCGTCAGCATCGCACGCTCCCAAAAGGCCAAGTCTGCCAAGTGTTAGGGGGTCAGGGGCGGAAACTCAATTGCCGCGCTGCTTTAGAAACGCTTCGCAGGGGTCGTCGCGTTGCACGGGTGGGCTGAATTCAACCAGATCAAATGCACCCGTCGGAGCGCCGCTGCCCTCTTCACCTTGCCCGAGCGCCTTTATTGCCAAGTCAGGCGCTGCCAAAGCCAAGGCCGCAGGTGCCCCCCAATCCTTTCGGGCATGGCCGTTCCCGGTGATCACCACCACCGGGCCGCCGGAATCCAGAAAGGCCTGCAAAGCTGCGCGGGCAAGGGAGGCATCGCGCAAACGCTGGATCGAGACCATGACAGGCAGCATTTCAGCGGGCAAAGCATCGCAATGCGCCGAAAGCTGCATCGCCTCTCGCGCCTCTTGCTGTGCTTCGGGCAAGGGGTCTGTCAGCCCGAATTCGGTGGCCCGGTCGCCAAAAACCTGTGGCAGCCCTTGCCCCATAAGACCGCGCGCCGCCTCGCGCGGGACCGCCGCGCCATAGATCGCGGCATCGGGCGCCGCCAGAAAGATCGGATGATACCAGTCGAAATCCGGCCAGCCTGCGGCCTCCCATTCCAGCGCTTCGCCCAGCGCCTTGGCATCGGGCACAAGATCGGGCGTGACCTTGGCCGCTTGCTCATCGGTCAGCATTTCAAAGACCAAGGCCTTGGGGGCCAGTTGCCCAACAAGATCCGCCTGCCGCGCGTGATGGGCCGGGTTGTCATGCTGTTCACCCAGAAACACCACATCCCCCGACAAATCGGCCCCGGCTGAGACAGCCGAGGCCAGACAAATCATCGCAACGCTCAGAATTTTCATAGAAGGAAGTGTTGCACTTCGCCGGACTGCGTTTCAAGCGACTTGCGCATCTTCGCGAATGCCGCCGCCTCGACCTGACGCACCCGCTCTTTGGACAGGCCCAGTTCGTTCCCCAGACTCTCCAAAGTGCGCGCTTCGTCGCGCAGCTTGCGTTCCCGCACTATAAAGCGTTCGCGATCGCTGAGAGAACTCATCGCTGTCAGCAGCCATTCGCGCAATTGTTCGCGGTCATGGCTATCTTCGACCAGCTCATCGGCCTGTGCGCTGTCGTCTTCGAGCGTGTCGATCCATTCGCGCCCTTCATCCTCGACCGATTGCGTTGCATTCAGCGAAAAGTCGGACCCGGACAACCGCCCTTCCATCATTTCAACATCATGCAGCGGCACGCCGATCTCTTTCGAGATCATCTCACGCATCTGATGGCGGTCCAGGGTCTCACCGGCCGCGCTCGCCTCGCGCTCTAGTTGGGCTTGAACCCGGCGCATGTTGAAAAAAAGCGATTTCTGGGAGGAGGTCGAGCCGGTGCGCACCATCGACCAGTTGCGCATCACATAGTCCTGAATGCTCGCCTTGATCCACCAAACCGCATAGGTCGAAAAGCGCACTCCGCGGTCAGGATCAAACTTGTCCGCCGCTTTCATCAGACCCAGCCCGGCTTCTTGGATGAGATCATTCATCGGGGCGCCGTACCGCCGAAACTTGGACGCCATCGAAATCGCAAGCCGCATGTAGGCGGTGATCAACCGGTGCAAAGCCTGCTCATCACGCTGATCGCGCCACGCGTAGGCCAGCTGTCGTTCGGTTTCGGCATCCAGCAACTCGGCCTTCATGGCCTTGCGGGACAGCGTCTGGTCGTTGAATCCATCAAGTGCCATCTTCGCTCCCTTTGGTCTTCGCCCGTTGGCTTTATTGTTTCTACCTAGCGATACGAGCGGTGATCTCCCTCGGATCACTTTAACTTTTAAAAGTGCATCAAGAAGTCATTTTTAAGTGATATCAAATCTGGTGATATCCCTGCTCTCAAAGATGAATTTCTCTTCGCCAGTCAATGCGATACCTTGTTCAACGCATTACGAGGGAAACCGTTCCATGAGTTACGAACTTTTTGTTGGCGATTACTCCTATTCCAGCTGGTCATTGCGCGGCTGGCTATTGTTTCGCAGGTTCGGGATCGAGGCCACAATCCGGCATGTCGACTTCATGGCGCAGGGGGTGGCCGAGCAAATGGCAACCCACGCGCCAGCCAAGACTGTTCCGACCCTCATCGCCGATGGAACCGTGATCTGGGACAGCCTCGCTATGGCCGAGGAACTGGCCACCCGCCACCCCAAAGCTGGTATCTGGCCGGTTGATCCGGCGTTGCGGGCCATGGCCCGCAGCCTAGCGGCCGAAATGCATTCGGGCTTTGGCGCGCTGCGGTCCGAATGCCCGATGAACTTGCGCGCCGCATATTCGGATTTCCAGCCATCCGCGGAAACCATTGCCGACATCGCGCGTATCGAAACAATCTGGACCTTCGCGTTGGAAAAATCTGGCGGTCCATGGCTGTGCAATGCGTACAGCGCCGCCGATGCCGCCTTTGCCCCGGTGGCGGCGCGGATTGCCGGATATGGCATCAAAGTCTCTCCGCTGGCGCAGGCTTATGTCGACCGCCACCTTGCCGACCCGGCCTTCCGCCGCTGGCGCGCAATGGGCTTTGCCAAAGGGGCGGAGCTGCCTTGGTATGCCCGCGATTACACTCAGAAACCTTGGCCCGGTCCGGTGCCTCTGCCCGCGCAGCCCGTCGAGGGCGGCACTCCGGAAAACGACAGCTGTCCCTACTCCGGCGATCCGGTCACGCACCTCATGCAGATCCAGGGACGCACTTTTGGGTTCTGCAATGCCTTCTGCCGGGACAAAACCGTTGCCGATCCCGAAGCCTGGCCTGCCTTCATGGCCCTGCTGACACCCTGAATGTGCTGCGTTGACGCGACCACGGCGGGCGTTGTTACAAAAGCAACGCCCGCATACGCGGTCCAAAACATTGCAAGCGTTAACCATTTCCTAACCACGTTGACCGCAACGTCCCATTTGTTCGGGGTCACAAGGGTTTGGGAATGGTTGCGCACGCCTATACAGTCGCTTTCGAAGGGGTCGAGGCGCGCCCCGTCGAAGTGCAATGCGCTGTCACCCCGGGCCTGCCCGCTTTCTCAATCGTTGGCCTGCCCGACAAGGCGGTGTCCGAAGCGCGCGACCGGGTGCGTACAGCACTGGCCTCGATGGCCATTGCCCTGCCGTCCAAACGGATCACCATCAACCTGTCCCCGGCGGATCTGCCGAAAGAAGGTTCGCACTTTGATCTGCCCATCGCGCTTGGCCTACTGGCCGCGCTCGATGTCATCCCGCGCGATGCCGTCGCGCAAACGGTGGCCTTGGGCGAGCTGTCTCTTGATGGCACTCTGGTGCCGGTGATCGGCGCCCTGCCCGCTGCCATGACCGCCGCACAGGAGGACCGCGCACTGCTTTGCCCCCGCGCTTCGGGCGCCGAGGCGGCATGGGTCGCGGCCTGCAACGTCATCGGCGCCGGCAGCCTGCTTGACGTGGTGCAGCATTTCACCGGCCAGAGTGTAATTGACCCCGCCAAACCAGGCGAGGTCGGCGGCAACGACAGCACGCGCGACCTGCGCGATGTTAAAGGGCAGGAACGCGCCAAGCGGGCGATGGAGATCGCCGCCGCAGGCCGTCATCACATGCTTATGGTCGGCACGCCCGGATCGGGCAAGTCCATGCTGGCCAAGCGCTTGCCAGGCATTCTGCCGCCGCTGTCGCCGATCGAGGCGTTGGAAACCTCAATGATCCACTCACTTGCCGGTTTGCTGGACGAAGGCGGGATTTCCCGCGCCCGCCCGTTCCGAGAGCCGCATCACACCGCTTCGATGGCAGCGATTGTCGGTGGCGGTCGCTCGGCCAAACCGGGCGAGATCAGCCTTGCCCACAACGGCGTGCTTTTCCTTGATGAATTCCCCGAATTCGCCCGCGCGACGCTGGAAACCCTGCGCCAACCGATCGAAACCGGCGAGGTGATGATTGCGCGCGCCAATGCGCATATCAAATACCCCAGCCGGTTCATGCTGATTGCGGCGGCGAACCCTTGCAAATGCGGCTATCTCTCGGACGCCGGACGCGCCTGTTCGCGCGCTCCGATCTGCGGCGAGGATTACCTTGGCCGCATTTCCGGCCCCCTGATGGATCGCTTCGATCTGCGCGTCGAAGTGCCCCCCGTCGCATTTTCCGATCTTGAACTTCCGCCATCCGGTGACAACTCCGCAACTGTCGCCGCCCGGGTCGCCGCGGCGCGCGAAAGGCAAAGCGCGCGGTTCAAGGGGGTCCCCGGCATGCGCACAAACGCCGACGCCGAAGGTCAACCTCTCGAGGAAATTGCCGCGCTGGACGGTGAAACGCGGGATTTGATGAACAAGGCTGCCGAACGTTTCGGGCTTTCCGCGCGTGGATATCACCGGATCTTGCGCGTCTCGCGCACGATTGCCGATCTGGACGCCTCCGCAGACATTCGCCGCCCCCATCTGGCCGAGGCGCTCAGCTATCGGCTGGTGTCCTCAAAGGAGGCCTGAACAAAGCGCGCCGCGCTGCGCAGGCTGGCGCGCGCCTCGGGGATCCAACCGTCGAAGAGGTGCCAGACGTGCGGCGCGTTGTCTTCGGTCTCGACCTCGACCAAAGCCCCCTCACCCGTCAGCTTTTCCGCCAGGCGCAACGTATCGTCGCGCAAAATCTCGGTCTTGGAACAATGCAGCAGCAGCGGCGGACAGCCGGGATAATTGGCATAAAGCGGCGAGGCCCTTGGATCGCGGCGGTCTTGCCCTTGAAGGTAATACTCCACCAGTTCTTCGATCCGCGCGGCGGGCAACATCGGGTCAGAGGCCTCGTTTTGCATCAGACTGGAGCCGGTCATGGCCAAATCGGTCCAGGGCGAAAGGGCAAAGGCGGCAGCAGGCTGTTCACCGCGCTGGCAAAGATCGGCCAGCAGGGCAAAAGCCAGACCGCCTCCGGCTGAATCTCCGCCAATCACAATATCCTTTGGGCCATAGCCCAGCGCCCTCAGCCGCGCCCAAGCCGCCTGCGCATCTTCAATTGCCGCGGGAAAGGCATTGTCCGGGGCAAGCCTGTAACTGGGCGCACAGACTTCGACCCCTGCAAGGCGCGAAAGCCGCGCCAGCATCTGCTGATGGGTCTTTGGGCTTCCAACGATATAGCCGCCACCATGAAAATAAAGGATGACCTTGCCACGTTGCGCAGGCCCAGCGCCGATCCAATGCAGACCGCCGGGGCGCTCAAGATGGCGCATATATGGGGTCGCGCAAAAAGTCAGTGCCGCGATACGATCAAACTCGCGCCGCGCCGTGGGCACGTCCGGCACCTTTGCAAGCCGCCGTTTGACGGTCAGCCGCAGCTGCATGTTCAGCAGCCGCAGCTGCCAGCTCATGCCAGCTTGGCCTCGATCGCCAGCCAGATCTTTTCTGCCACGTTGATCCCGTCAAAGCGTTCGAGTTCCTGAATGCCGGTCGGCGAGGTCACGTTGATCTCGGTCAGGTAGTTGCCAATCACGTCGATCCCCACGAATATCTGGCCGTGGTCGCGCAGGCTCGGCCCGATGGCGGCGCAAATCTCGCGGTCGCGGGCGCTGAGTTCGATCTTTTCGGGGCGCCCGCCCACATGCATGTTCGACCGCACTTCGCCTTTGGCGGGGACGCGGTTGATTGCGCCCACGGGTTCACCATCGACCAGGATCACGCGTTTGTCGCCCGCGGTGACGTCCGGCAGATATTTCTGCGCGATCAACGGCTCGCGCGAGAACCCGGTAAAGAGTTCATGCAGGGACGACAGGTTCTTGTCGTTGGCATCCAAACGGAAAACACCTGCGCCGCCGTTGCCGTACAAAGGCTTGAGGATGATATCGCCATGGCGTTGCTTGAATTCGCGGATGGTCTGCAAATCACGGGCGATGGTAGTCGGCGGCGTCAATTCGGGAAAGTTCAGGACCAGCAGCTTTTCCGGGAAATTGCGCACCCAGAAAGGATCGTTGACCACCAAGACCTGCCCCTTCAGGCGATCCAGCAGGTGGGTCGACGTGATGTAGTGCATGTCAAATGGCGGATCCTGACGCAGCCAGATCACGTCCATTTCGGCCAGGTCGACCTTGACCTCATCGCTCAGAACCGCAGGCGTCCCGATGACGCGCTGGACCGTCATCCAATGGCCGCGCGCGGTGATCCGCCCCTCTTCATAGGCCAATTGATCGGGATCGTAATAAAACAGATCATGCCCACGCGCCTGCGCCTCTTCGGCGATGCGGAACGAGCTGTCAGCGTTGATATCGACCCCTGTGATCGGGTCCATCTGAAATGCGATTTTCATGGGCACTCCCCGGTTGCCCTACATAGATGGCGCAAGGCGGAGCGAGGTTCAATGCCAGTTAAATCTGACCAAAGGCATTCTCGATCACACGGATGTCACCGCGACCATCGACAAGAGCCACGTCAAAGCGCACATCGGTCAGGGAACCAAGTGGCTGGGTGCCAAGGTATTCCTCTGCGGTGCATTGCAATCGGGCAATCTGGCGCGGTGACACTTGGTGAACTGCGGTATCGAACGATCGGCTCTGCTTGACTTCGATAAAGATCAATCCGTTGTCGTTTCTTGCGATCAGATCAATTTCACCACCTTTTCCGCGCCACCTGCGATGCAATATCGGAAAACCGCGGCGCTCATAATCGCGCGCGATATTTTCTTCGGCGGCTTGACCGGCACAATGGCTGGTCTGCCCACGCGCCTGCCGCACCGGCATTCCGCGATGTTTTGCGCCATCGTTCCGCGGGTCGATCATCATCTGCCATTCTCCCGCTTCAGTCGTCTCCTTGCTCACCTGCAAGCTTCATGGCCATTTGGTAAACCGGGCGCCGTTTGACCCCCAACTGGGCCGAGACAAGATCCGCCGCGTCGCGGACCGACATTGTTTCCAGCGCTTTACGCACTGCCGAGTCTATGTCGGTTTCACTAACAGTTTCTGAATCGCCTTTGCCGATCAGCACCACGATTTCACCGCGTGCCTGCGTTTCGGTGTAGATCTGGGACAGTTCGTTTAACGTCCCTCGCTGGACTTCTTCGAATTTCTTGGTCAGCTCGCGGCACACGGCGGCAGGCCTGTCGCCGCCCAAAGTCTCGGCCGCGTCGCGTAGCATCGCCCCCAGCCTTTTTGGCGACTCGTAATAGACAAGCGTCGCGGGAACGCCACGCAATTCGTCCAGCGCCCTTTTGCGTGCGCCGGAAGCGTTGGGCAGGAAACCAGCGAACAAAAAACGGTCAGTGGGCAAGCCAGCAAGCGTCAGCGCCGTCACCACAGCCGAGGGGCCCGGCGCGCTGGTGGCGGGATAGCCAGCCTCTTGTGCAGCCCGCATCAGATCAAACCCCGGGTCCGAGATCATCGGCGTTCCGGCCTCCGAGGCATAGGCCACAGAAAGCCCTGCCTCCAAGGCGCCCAGCAGGCGCGGTCGCGCCTTTGCGCCGTTGTGATCGTGGTAAGCCACTAGCGGACGTTCGCCCAATGGGACGCCGTGGATTTCCAAAAGCCGCCGAAGGCTGCGCGTATCCTCTGCGGCCAGAACATCGGCGCCCCTCAGGATGTCCAATGTTCTCAGCGTGATATCCCGCGCATTGCCGATGGGCGTCGCCACAAGATACAACCCCGGCGTCAAACCGCCCTTTTTCCCCTCAATCGTCACTGGACCCCTCACATGGCTCGGTTATATTCGCACGCAATCTCGCACGGGCGATCCACGCCCGCGCCCGACAACGAGGGAGTTCACCGTCCATGTTTGCTGTTTTGACCCCCATGCGCAAGGCGTTACGCCCTGCGGTCGCAGTTCTGGCCGCCGCTTGGCTTGCTGCCTGTGATGCCACGATGATTCCCTCGGTGGGAGGGCGCGCGGGTGGCCCCAAGATCGACCCGAGCAAACCCATTAGGGTGGCGCTCTTGGTTCCCAAGTCTGATGCCGGGGCCGGGCCGGTTGCCCAAGCGCTGGAAAATGCCACACGTCTGGCGATTTCCGAGCTGAACGGTGCCAAAATCGAACTGAAGGTCTATGACACCGCAGGCAACTCCAGCACTGCCGCAGCGCAGGCGCAGCGCGCCGTCGACGAAGGCGCAAAGGTGATCCTTGGTCCTTTGTTCGGCGAGGCCGCCAATGCGGCGGGCCTTGCCGTCGCCGACGAAGGCATCAACGTTCTCAGCTTTTCCAACAACCCCTCGATCGCAGGCGGCAACGTCTTTGTGCTTGGCCCGACCTTTGCCAACACCGCCCAGCGGCTGATGCGGTTCGCCAAGCGGCAAGGCAAGGACAGCGTCGTGATCGTGCATTCCAACGATGTCCCAGGCCAGTTTGGCAAAGGCGCGATTGAGCAGGCAGCGACCTCGGCGGGCATTCAGGTGCTCAGCTCCGAAGGCTACACCCTGTCGGTTGAGGGCGTGTCCACTGCCGCGCAGGCGGCGGGCCGTGTCGTCCAGCAGGCGGGCGCCGAATCTGTCTTTATCACGACGGATGCGACCAACGCGGCAATGCCGATGCTGTTGAACATGCTGCCCGACAGCGGCGCGAACCCGACCACCACCCAGTATATCGGCCTCACGCGTTGGGACGTGCGCCCCGATCTGTTCGATCTGCCCGGCGCGGAAGGCGCATGGTTCACCCTGCCCAACAAAGCCCAGCAAGAGGCGTTCAACAACCGCTATGCATCGGCCTACAGCACCGCGCCGCATCCGCTGGCCGGGCTTGCCTATGACGGGATCGCTGCCATTGGCGCTTTGGCATCACAGGGGCGGGGCGATGCATTGACTGGCAAGGCGTTGACCCGTTCAACTGGTTTTAACGGTGTGAGTGGTGTATTCCGCCTGATGTCGGACGGAACCAACCAGCGTGGGCTGGCCGTTGCGACTGTGCGCAACAAACAGGTGGTGATTCTTGACCCTGCCCCAACAAGCTTCGGCGGCGCTGGCTTCTGAGCCGAGCCTCGAACAAAACACCGACCGGATGCCGGACGATCTTATCGTTCCGGCCTCCGACATTTTTGATCTACCCGCCCTTCGGGCAAGCCTGTTCGGTTCCTTCCCGGCGGACGTCAGCGAAAGCGAGATCCGCAAGATCACCGTTCAAACGCTGGCAGAGGCGCAGAAAAAAGGCCGTGCGGTCATTGCCGAGGCGTTTGAGGCTGATCCCTTTGCCTCGCGCCGCACCACCCGGTCCTATACATGGCTGACCGATGGCATGGTCCGCCTTGCCTTTGAGGTGGCCACCCAGCACCTGCACCGCCTGCCCAACCCGACCGAAGGGGAACGGCTGGCGGTGATCGCAGTCGGCGGTTATGGCCGGGGCGAGATGGCGCCCTTTTCCGACGTCGACCTGCTGTTTCTCACTCCCTACAAGATCACCCCATGGGCCGAGAGCGTCATTGAATCGATGCTGTACATCCTGTGGGATCTGCGCCTGAAGGTGGGCCATTCCTCGCGGACCGTGAAGGACTGCCTGCGCCTTGGCGCCGAGGATTTCACCATCCGCACTGCGATGCTGGAACACCGTTTCCTGATTGGTCACGCGCCGCTGGCCAAAGAGTTGGACGACCGCCTTTGGCGCGACCTGTTCGACGGTTCGGAACGCGAATTCGTCGAGGCCAAGCTGGAAGAACGGGACGCGCGCCATGAAAAGCAGGGCCAGCGTTATATGGTCGAGCCCAACATAAAGGAGGGCAAAGGCGGGCTGCGCGATCTGCAATCGCTGTTCTGGATCATCAAATATGTGCACCACACCGATGACGTGTCAGAGCTGGTGCAAAAGGGCGTCTTCCGCCCCGAGGAATACGAGGGCTTTTGTCAGGCCGAACGGTTCCTCTGGGCTGTGCGCTGCCATCTTCATCTATCCGCCGGGCGCGCCAATGAACTGCTGACCTTTGACACGCAGGTCGAGGTCGCCACACGTATGGGCTATAAGGACAAGGGCGGACGTCGCGCCGTGGAATGGTTCATGCAGGACTTTTTCCGCAACGCCACCGAAGTGGGCGACCTGACGCGCATCCTTCTGACCTCGCTTGAGGCCGATCACACCAAGGGCGCCCCGCTTCTTGAACGCATCTTCAAGCGCAAGCCCAAGGTCAAGGACGGCTATTCGGTGGTCAACAACCGCCTTGCGATCGTGGACAAGACAGAGTTCCTCGCCGACAAGCTGAACCTGCTGCGCATCTTCGAAGAGGCCCTGCGCACCGGTCTTCTTATCCACCCTGACGCCATGCGCCTGGTCAAGGCCAACCTCAAACTGATCGACGACGGCCTGCGCAATGACAAAGAGGCGCAGAAGCTGTTCCTCGGGTTGCTGCTGAAGCACGGCAATCCCGAACGCGCCCTGCGCCGGATGAATGAACTTGGCGTGCTGGCGGCGTTCATTCCGGAATTCGCGCCGATTGTCGCGATGATGCAGTTCAACATGTACCACCACTATACGGTGGACGAACACACCATCCAATGCATCTGGAACCTCTCCGAGATCGAACACAAGCACCTGACCGAGGAATTGCCTGTCGCTTCGACCATCCTCGAAGAGGGGGTAAACCGCAAAATCCTGTATGTCGCCCTACTGCTGCATGACATCGGCAAGGGGCGGGACGAAGATCACTCGATCCTTGGCGCCCAGATCGCCCGCAAGGTCGCGCCGCGGCTTGGTCTTTCCAAGAAAGAGGCTGAAACCGTCGAATGGCTGGTCCGGCACCATCTTTTGATGTCTGACATGGCGCAAAAGCGCGACATCGCCGATCCGCGCACCGTGCGCGACTTTGCCAAGGCGGTGAAAACCAAGGAACGGCTCGATCTGCTGTGCGTGCTGACCGTCTGCGATATTCGCGGCGTTGGTCCGGGCACTTGGAACAACTGGAAAGCGGCGCTCCTCCGGGCGCTGTATCGTCAGACCCGGCGCGCGCTTGAAGGCGGGATGGAAGACCTCAACCGCGAATTGCGCGGCACCGAAGCCAAAAAGCTGCTGCGTGAAAAGCTGGCGAAATGGTCTGCGGCCGACTTGCGGGTTGAGACCGGGCGCCATTATCCGCCCTACTGGCAAGGTCTGCATGTCACCGCGCATGTGATATTTGCCAATCTGCTGCGCGAGATCGCCGAGGATGAGATCAAGATCGACATCCACCCGGATGAGGACCGCGACGCCACCCGCGTCTGCTTTGCCCTGCATGACCACCCCGGCATCTTCTCGCGGCTTGCCGGGGCCTTGGCGCTGGTCGGGGCCAACGTCGTGGACGCACGCACCTTTACCACCAATGACGGCTATGCCACCGCCGCCTTCTGGATTCAGGACTCCGAAGGCCATCCCTACGAAGACACCCGCATCCCGCGTCTGCGCGACATGATCCGCAAGACCCTGATGGGCGAAGTCGTCGCCCGCGAGGCGATCAAGCCCAAGGACAAGCTGAAGAAGCGCGAAAAAGCCTTCAAGGTTCCGACGCATATCATCTTTGACAACGAAGGGTCCGAGATCTTCACGATCATCGAGGTCGACACCCGTGACCGCCCCGGCCTTCTGTTCGATCTGGCCCGGACGCTGGCCAACCAGAACATCTATATCGCCTCGGCGCTGATCGCGACCTACGGCGAACAGGTGGTCGATACCTTCTACGTAAAGGATATGTTCGGGCTGAAACTGCACTCAAAGGTCAAACGTGACCAGATCGAGAAAAAGCTGCGCGACGCGATCACCGAAGGCACGGAACGCGCTTACGGTTAGTTTTGGCGCGACATTTTTCAAAGCGCAGCTAAACTCGTCTCGAAATGAGCGAACTTGGAAATCTTACGCTGGCTGCGCTTGCGCTTGCGGGCAGTCCCGGCCCTAACACCCTGTCGCTGGCCGCCGTGGGCGCGGCCTTCGGGCGTCAGCGCGGCATGGCCTATCTGGCCGGGCTGACGCTTGGCATGGTGGTGGTCATCGCCATCACGGGCACTGGCGTTTCGACGCTGGTGATGGCCCTGCCCGGCGTAGCGCCGGTCATCACCGGGTTGGCGGTCTGCTATTTTCTCTGGCTGGCTTGGCGCATCGCCACCGCGCCACCGATCGACAAGGTCGATAGCGCCGCTATGCCACCCCGCTGGTTCGAGGGTGCGCTGCTGTCCACGGTCAACCCCAAAGCCTATGCCGCAACCGCCGCCGTCTTTTCCGGCTTTACCGTCATCCCGGACGCGCCACTGCAAGACGGGCTGGCCAAGACCGTTACCGTCATGGCCGTGATCCTCTTCGTCAACATCTGCTGGCTGACCGTTGGCGCATCGTTGACCCGCGCTTTTCAGAACCCGCGCAGCGCCCGAGCCATCAACCTGAGCTTTGCCGCGGCTCTCCTGCTGTCGGTCGCTGCCGCGACCCTTCTTTAACCTGCTTGCCTGCACGTGAGCTGCGCAATTCCTGCATTCCACCCCCTGCCCCTTTCCGCTAAGCCATGGGCGAGCACCAAAGGCACAGGGCAGACATGAAACCGATCAAGCTGATCTCCGGCGTTCTCACCGTCGGCTTCTGGACGTTGATGAGCCGCATCCTTGGCGTCGTGCGCGAGGTGATGATCCTTGCCTTTGTCGGTCCCGGTCCGCTGATGGATGCCTTTGTCGCGGCCTTCCGCCTGCCCAACATGTTCCGCCGTTTCTTTGCCGAAGGTGCGTTCAACGCCGCTTTCGTGCCGATGTTCTCAAAGAAATACGAGGGCGAGGAAGACCCGCTTGTCTTTGCCCGCGACGCGCTGTCCGGTCTGGCCTTTGTCCTGCTGATCCTGACGGCACTGGCGCTGATCTTCATGCCTGCGCTGGTCTATGCCACCGCCGGAGGCTTTGTCGGCGATGCCCGATTTGATCTGACCGTCGGCTATGGCCGCATCGTTTTCCCCTATATCCTGCTGATCTCGCTGGCGGCGCTGTTTTCCGGCGCGCTGAACGCCACCGGCCATTTTGCCGCCGCGGCCGCCGCGCCAGTACTGCTGAACATCTTTGTCATCTCTTTCATGGTCATCGGCGCCTATGTCGGCGGAGCGGCGATCTTTTGGCTGATCTGGGCCATTCCCTTCGCTGGCGCGGCGCAACTGGTCGTGGTCTGGATCGCCGCCGAGCGCGCAGGCATCCGTGTGCGCCCCGCCCGCCCGCGCCTGACACCCGACATGCGGCAGTTGGTGCGCACCGCGATCCCTGCCGCGCTGGCGGGTGGTGTGATGCAGCTGAACCTGCTCGTTGGGCAGTTTGTCGCCTCCGGTTATGAAAAGGCGGTGGGTTGGCTCTACGCCGCTGACCGGCTGTACCAGTTGCCGCTTGGCGTCGTCGGGATTGCCGTAACCGTGGTGCTGCTGCCGGACCTGTCGCGCAAGCTCAAAGCACAGGACCATGTCGGCGGGCGCGCCGCCCTGTCCCGCTCGGGCGAGCTGTCGCTGGCGTTGACAATCCCGGCCTCGGTCGCCTTGGTGGTGATCCCGCTGCCGTTGGTCTCGGTTCTGTTTCAACGCGGCGCGACCGGTGCCAGCGACAGCGCCGCCATTGCGCTGGCGGTGGCGATCTATGGCCTTGGGCTTCCGTCATTCGTGCTGCAAAAAGTCTTTCAGCCGCTATATTTTGCACGCGAGAACACCCGCACGCCCTTCAACTATGCTGTTGTCTCGATGTTGATCAACGCGGTGCTTGCCATTGGCCTTGCGCCCTTTATCGGCTGGATCGCCCCTGCCATTGCCACCACCGTTGCCGGTTGGAGCATGGCGCTGCAACTGTTTTTCGGGGCACGGAAGATGGGCGAAGTCGCCAGCTTTGACGACCGCTTCTTTACCCGTCTCTGGCGGATCTGTGCCGCCTCGGCCCTTATGGGTGGTACGCTTTTTGCCGGGCAACTGCTGCTTGGGCCATTGCTGGCGCAACCATGGGTGCGCGGTTTGGCCCTGACGCTGTTGATCGCAATCGGTATCGTTGCTTACGGCATCGCCGGGCAACTTCTTGGGGCGTTCAGCCTGTCTGAAATCCGCAATCTGGTGCGGCGCCGAGGCAAAAAGGATACTTCTCCATCATGATGCTGACCCCTCTGATCACCGCCGCGCAGGGCTTTCCAGCCCTCGAACGACTGGCGGCCATGGCGAAGGATGAACTGATCCTGTCCTTTCGCATCCTTGATCCCGAAACCCGGCTGCGCGAACAGGCGCTGACTGAGCGTGGTCTTGAAACATGGGCCGATCTGATCGCCTTTCTATCGCGGCGCGGGGTGAAAATCCGTATGCTGCTGGCGGATTTCGACCCTCTGTTTACCTCGGACTTGCATCGCAAGGCATGGGCCTCAGCCTCTGGGTTTGCCGATGTGGTGCAGGGCGATGCGCAGATTCTTTGCGCGCCGCATGGCCAGCGGGCCGGGGCCGTCTGGAAAACGCTCATGCGCGGCAAAGTCGCAAGCGCGATGAGCCAGCTGCGCCAGGAGGAGCCCACCCGCCTGACCCCGGTCCAGCGCGAGGTGCTGGTCAAAGGGCCGGTGCTGCGCCCCGCCACCATCCACCAGAAGTTCGCGATCGCAGACGGCAAGGCCTGCATCATCGGCGGTCTGGACGTGGATGAACGCCGCTATGACACCGCTGAGCATGATCGCCCGCCCGAGGACACCTGGCACGACATCTCGGTACAGGTGCAGGACGATGATTTCGCTGGTGCCCTGCGTGGCCATTTCGCCGAATGTTGGAATGCAGCGCTGGATTGCGGTGTGACTTCTCTGGCGCAAAGGGCTGACCGCTTCGACACGTCGATCCGCTCGCAAAGCCGCTCCGATTTGCGCCTGGTGCGCACTTTTTCGGCGCCTTGCCCTGGGGCGATGCGCCTTGCACCCAACCCGAGTGTGACCGACCATGAAAAGACGCTGATCCGGCTGTTTTCAGAGGCGAAAGATTTCGTCTACATCGAAACGCAATTCCTGCGTCACGCGCCGTTGGTCGATGCCCTGTGTGCCGCCGCAGCCAGCGCGCCGAAGCTGCAACTGGTGGCGATCATGCCCGCCGCCCCCGAACGCGTCATGTTCGATGGCGATCACGGTTGGGACGCGCGCCATGCACATGGGCTTCAGATCAAGGCGCTGGATCGGCTGCGCGCCAGCTTTGAGGGCCGCATCGCGCTGTTAACCCCGGCCCAGCCACGCCCCGCGCCTGAAGGCGCGCCCAAGATGCACGGCGCGGGTCCGGTTTATCTGCACTCGAAACTGACCCTCGTGGACGGGCTGCATTGCATGATCGGCTCGGCCAATCTGAACGGTCGGTCCATGCGTTGGGACAGCGAAGCCTCGGTCCTGATCCGCAATGCCGAATTCGCATCCGATCTTATGACAATGCTGGCGGGATATTGGTTGGGTGACAAGGCCAAGGATCACCCGCTGACCAGCGCCCGCACCTGGAGCGCCGTGGCCGAAAGCGACGCCAAGCGCGCGCCCGATGATCGCCGTAGTTATCTGCTGCCTTTCCCGCTGAAAACAGGGCGCAAGTTCAGCCGTTTCCTGCCGCTATTGCCGGACGACATGTTCTGACTTTCAGTCGCGCCGCATCTTGTCGCGCAGTCGCACCAGCCCGCCGGGCACCAAGATCACCGACAGCACAAACCCGGTGGCAAAACCCGCTATATCGGGCAGCCACAGGTTGCTGCCGCCAAACAACAGGCCAAAGACCAACTGGATGCCCATCAACACGCCGATCAGCGAAAAAGCCCGCATCTGCGCCGCGCCTGCACCGCCCAGCCGCACCCAAAGCAGATAGGTAAACCCGCCGATCAACCCGTAATCCCCCGGGAAAGCCCCCACCAGCGGCGTCGGGTCGTTCAGGATCAGCGCATAGGCCAGCGCCCCGCCAACACTGGCGGCGAAGAAAACGACCAACATCCGCAGGCTGCCCATGACCTCGGCGACGATCTTGCCCATCGCCAGCAGGATCACGGCGGCGAACAGCGCCTGGGTAAAGCTCCAGTGCAGGAACGGATAAGACACAAAGCGCAGCAGGTGTTCGACCGGCCATTGCCCGGTCTCGCGCATCCATTCGAACACCCGGTCGGAAAAGGCGAACTTCTGGATATATTCCGTCCGCCAGCCCACCGCCCCCGGCCCGCCAATCAAGCCCCGGGTGCCCATGTTAAAAGCCACTTCGATCCCCACCAGAACCAGCGCCAGTGCGACAACAACCGGCGGCAAAGGGTTCACGGGGCTTTCATTGTGCGGGTGGGTCATTTCAGCGCTTCCTTGACGGCATCACGGGCCATGGGTAAGCCAGCCGCACCAAAACTTCCAGACGGAGAAGCATCATGACGGAGGGCCAGACCAACTCTGCCTTCACCAAGCGCGTCTTTTCGGGCATCCAGCCTTCGGGCGGGCTCACTCTTGGCAACTATCTCGGCGCGATGAAGCGTTTTGCCGGGATGCAGGGCCAAGGCTATCAGACCATATACTGTATGGTCGATCTGCACGCGATCACCGTCTGGCAAGACCCCGAAAACCTCAAACGTGCCACGCGCGAGTTGTGTGCAGGCTATATCGCCAGCGGCATCGACCCAGAAGATTCGATCCTGTTCAACCAAAGCCAGGTTCCAGAGCACACGCAGCTTGCGTGGATCTTCAATTGCGTCGCCCGCATGGGCTGGATGCAGCGCATGACCCAGTGGAAGGACAAGGCCGGCAAGAACCAGCAGAATGCCTCGCTCGGCCTGTTTGCCTATCCCGCGCTTATGGCCGCCGACATCCTGATCTACCACGCAACGCATGTGCCCGTGGGCGAGGATCAAAAGCAGCATGTTGAACTGACCCGCGACATTGCGATCAAGTTCAACCATGACTTTGGCGTCGACTTCTTCCCGGTGACCGAGCCGGTGATCGAAGGGGCTGCGACGCGCGTCATGAGCCTACGCGACGGATCGAAAAAGATGTCGAAATCCGACCCCTCGGACATGGCGCGCATCAACATGACCGATGACGCTGACGCCATCGCCTCCAAGATCCGCAAGGCGCGCACCGATCCCGACGCCCTGCCCTCGGAAGCCGATGGCCTGAGCGAGCGCCCCGAGGCACGCAACCTTGTCAACATCTACGCCGCGCTGGCGGACATGACTGTGGACGAGGTGCTGCGCGATGTCGGCGGCAAGCAATTCTCGGAATTCAAGCCGATGCTCTCGGATCTGGCGGTGGCCAAGTTGGCCCCGATCTCGACCGAGATGGCCCGCCTGATGCAGGCCCCTGACGAGATTGACGCCATCCTGCATCGCGGTTCGGAACGGGCGCGGGAAATCGCGGCACCGATTTTGGCCCGGACCTACGAAATCGTCGGCATGGTTCGGTAAATCTTTTGCGGGGCGCGGTATCTGCGCCCCGCGCCCTTGCGTCCAGAGGTGGCCTGCCGATGCAGGCCGCATCAGCGAAATGCAATCACAGAGTTTGGGTTCTGGCGAACAGCCTCAAGGCCATGCTCGGGTCCCGCGCCACGGATGGCAACAAGGGGTCATAGCCGGCGCGGATGACCCCGGCGATCTCGGGACGCAGGATCACCTGTCCGTCACCGATCTGGCCTAACGGCGACCGCTCGCGAAACGCCCGATCCGACCAGAGCAAAATGATCTGCACCACCTGACTAAGCGCAAGCGTCTCGGCTGGCACTTTCTGCATCTCGGCATCCATGCGGACAAAGACAAAGGCCGCCATGATGGCCCCCTCGCGGTCAAAGCGGAACGCGCGGTACTGATTGGCCTCCGCCTCTTTCAAACGCGCGACGAGAGGGGTAAGGCCCTCGATCATCCGGCCAAGGTCGGGCACCTCAAGCAGTTCATCCCAATCGCGAAAGAAGAAGACCATAACATTGGCACCCAGTTCCGGGTCCGTCTCGGCCATCTTATGGCCCGCCAATACGCAAACCGCCTCGAACGCGCCCTTGACCACCTCAAGCGTCTTGTCTTCGACGCCAAAGACGATAGGCACGATTGGCCGCCCCCAGCGTGCAAACAGAAAACTGTCGTCGTTGCGCGTGAACAGGTCTTCGATCTGTGCTGGTGTCAGGTTCTCGGACATGACCACCCCTTGTGTCCTGATTTTCCAATTACTCCAAGTCCGCCATCTATCCAATTGCGGATCGGCGGGCTGGATACACCGCTTGCGCGGCCTGTGCAGCCGCTATTTGCCGAAAAGGTCGCCCTGACCCGGGGCTTTCGGCGCGGCCATGCCAAGGTGATCCCAAGCCTTCTGCGCCAGCATCCGCCCCCGCGGCGTGCGCTGGATCAAGCCTTGCTGCAGCAGGTAGGGTTCCACCACTTCCTCCAGCGCATCGCGGCTTTCGGACAGCGCCGCCGATAGGGTTTCGATCCCCACCGGCCCGCCAGCATAATTCTCGGCAATCAGGCGAAGATACCGCCGGTCTGCGCCATCCAAGCCAAGGCTGTCGACCCCCAGCCGGGTCAGGGCATTGTCCGCGAGCTTTTGCGTCACCAACCCGCCGCCTTCGACTACGGCAAAGTCAACGACCCGCCGCAAGAGCCGCCCGGCGATGCGCGGTGTCCCGCGTGATCGTTTGGCGATTTCCAAGGCGCCATCGCCCTCGACCGTCACACCCAGTTTGCGGGCATTGCCTGATACGATGATCTCAAGCTCTTGGGTCGTATAGAAATTCAACCGCGTCGGAATACCAAAGCGGTCCCGCAGCGGCGTTGTCAGCAGGCCCAGCCGCGTGGTCGCGCCGACCAGCGTAAAGGGTTGGAGTTCGATCCGGACGGTGCGCGCGGCGGGGCCTTCGCCAATCACCAGATCCAGCTCAAAATCCTCCATCGCGGGGTAAAGCACCTCTTCCACCGCAGGGTTCAGACGATGGATTTCATCGATGAACAGGACATCGTTGCGTTCAAGATTGGTCAGGATCGCCGCCAGATCGCCCGCCTTGACCAGCACCGGTCCCGAGGTCATGCGGAACCCTACCCCCAACTCGCGCGACATGATTTGCGCCAGCGTCGTCTTGCCAAGCCCCGGGGGGCCGTGGAACAGCGTGTGGTCCATCGCCTCGCCGCGCGACCGCGCAGACTGGATAAAAATCCGCAGGTTGGATCGCGCTTCGGCCTGTCCGACAAAATCGTCCAGCATCTGAGGTCGCAAAGCCCGGTCAAAATCCTCGGGCATGGTTTCGGGGCGCAGCGCCGGATCTGGCTCGGTCGTCATGACTTATCCCTTTGGCGCCAGCAATTTGAGAGCCGCGCGGATCAGCGTCGCGGTTTCGGCCTCGGGGTCGTCGCCCGCCGCCTGCGCTACCGCCCCGGCGGCCTCACCGGGGGCATAGCCAAGATTGCCAAGCGCGGAAAGCGCCTCGGCCTGAGCCGAGGCATTGGGCTTCGCGGCGGGGGCAGTTGCGCGCGCCCTTGGGATTGGCGCTTCGATCACCTCGGCATCGTCCAGGCTGGGCGCGCTTTGGCCCGCTGCGCCCATCGCCATGACCGTCGGGGCCTTGTCCTTAAGTTCATTGACCACGCGTTGCGCTGTCTTTGGGCCGATCCCCTTGGCGGCCTTCACCGCGTTCCAGTCGCCCAGTGCAATGGCGCGGCCGACCCCGTCTGGCCCCAACGCGCCCAGAATGGCAAGCGAGGCTTTCGCACCCACGCCCTGCACGCTCATCAACAAACGGTGCCATTCTTTTTCGACCATCGTGGGGAAGCCAAACAGCTGCAGCAGATCCTCGCGCACCAGCAGATCGGTCCAAAGTGCCACCGCCTCACCGACGCCCGGAAGCCCGGCCAAGGTCCTGTCCGAGCAATGCACGACATAGCCCACACCGCGCACGTCGATCAGCACGCTGTCGAGGCCCTTGAATTCGATCCGTCCCGCGATCCGCCCGATCATGCCCGTATCCTTAGCTGCTGCGCCCCGAAGTAATGCCCGTGACAGATGGCAATCGCCAGCGCGTCCGCTGCATCCGGCCCGTTCAGGACCGCCGTGGGCAGCTGAAGCTTGACCATATGCTGGACCTGGGTCTTGTCCGCATGGCCCACCCCGACCACGGTCTTTTTCACCTTGTTCGGCGCATATTCCCCGATCTCAAGCCCGAACTGCGCCGGGACCAGCAGGGCAATCGCCCGCGCCTGCCCCAGTTTCAGCGTGGCGACCGCATCTTTATTCACAAAGGTCTGTTCGACCGCTGCTGTATCGGGGGCAAAACGTTCAAAGACTTCGGTCAACTGCTGGTGCAGATACAGCAACCTGGGCGCCAGTTCCCCCGCAGGCGAGTGAATCACCCCGTTCGCAACATGCCGAAATCGCCCGCGTTCGCCTTCGATGACGCCCCACCCGAGGTTTCGAAGCCCCGGATCAATGCCCAATATCCGCATGCTGCCCGCCATTGTTGCTTTGTCGCCACGGTTAGCACGAAAGGCGAACATTGGCCAAGCGAAAAGGCGCCACGGCCTATTTGCGACGCGAGTTATCCACAAACGACACACAAAGCCTGAAACCGCCGCCCCGGGGTTTGGATGCGACACCGCAGAAAGGGAAATTCTGGCAATATTTACCACACGTTAACCGAAATTTCTGCCATGCAGAAAATGCATAAAACCCATGCAATTTGCGCGCTTGTTAGGCGTTTATAATATGCCTAATTGCGGTGCAGAAAATGATTCAATCCTTCCCTCCCAAGGAGTCCGCAAATGTCCACCTATGACGTGAACCGCCACTACGCCACCGCCCACACCGCAAACCGCCTGGGCTATTTCCTTGTCAGCGCTGTCTCGATGCTCTCCGCATGGAACGACGCGCGCCTGACCCGCAAAAGCCTTGCATCGCTGTCCGACCGCGAGCTGGACGATATCGGCCTGTGCCGCAACGACATCGACGTGGTTGCTCGCCGCGGTTAAACGCGCCTTTGGCAATTACCAGACATGAGTAAGGCCGCTCTCCAGTCAGGAGAGCGGCCTTTTCATTGCGTGAGCGCAGAGAGAAAACTGTTTACGTCAGAAACGGAGGCTATTGCAGATAGGGGCCAATCAGGGCGCCCAGTTTTTCAGTGACAGGGTCGATCTGCATCAGCATTGCGCCAGCCTGCTCAAAGCCAGAGCCGGATTGCAACTGAGACACATGGGCCAGATACTTTTCCTGGCCCAGGCCGCCCAGAAGGAAGGCTTTGAAGATCATAAAGCCGATCACGGCCAAGACCAGAAAACGCAGCCCAAAACCACTGGCCTTGCTATCAGGGCGCTGGGTGATCAGCCCGTTCTTGTCGAGCTTGTTCACATAGCCATGAGCCATGCGCTTGTGTTTGCGACGCAGCGCTTTCTGGCGCTTGTCAAAGGATTGAAGCGTGCTATCCATGGCAGCCTCCGAATGTCCGGCCCCCACCGGATATTCGACACAATTACCCATGAAATAAGGCAAGATTTGGGCACACGCCTCGAGTTTTGCCTAAATCTGACCTGAAATCACTCTGATTTCTGCATGGTCAGCGTCACCCAGTCACCAATCACATCCCGGCGCACCTGTTTGATACCGTTTTGTGCATAAACCTCGACAACTTCGTCCGCCTGCCGAGTCAGAATTCCCGAAAGAATCGCAAATCCGCCTGGTGCCAGATGTGTGCTCATATCCGGGGCAAGGTCGATCAGCGGTTGTTTGAGGATATTGGCAAAGATCAGGTCATAGGGCGCGCGGGCGCTCAGATCCGGATGGCCAAAGCCAGCGGCCTCGACGCAGGTCAGCTTGTCCGACAGACCATTGGCCGAGACGTTGGCCTCGGCAACCTCAACAGCGACCTCATCGATATCCGAGGCGATCACAGGGTTTGGCCAGATGCTGGCAGCCCCCATGGCCAGAACGGCGGTGCCGCAACCGATATCGGCTACGGACTTGCCCTCGAACCCCTGCGCGGCCAGACGGTCAAGCGCCTCGAGACAGCCCTGCGTGGTGCCGTGGTGGCCGGTGCCAAAAGCCATCGCGGCCTCGATCAACAGCGGCACAGAGCCTTCGGGGATCTTCTCCGCATCGTGCGAGCCATAGACGAAAAAGCGGCCAGCAACGACCGGGGTCAGTTCGCGGCGCACCTTGTCGACCCAATCGGTATCCGGCACTTCGGAAACGACAAAGGGCCGTGCATTATAGGCTGCTGCCAAAAGCGCCAATTCGATGTCGTTCGGCGGCTCAAGGAAATAGCCTCCAACCTCCCAAGTGCCCGAGCCGTCCTCGATCTCGAAGACGCCAACCCCTGTGGGTTCAGGCTCCAGCTCTTCCAGGGCCTCGCTGAGGGCGTCGGCCAGATCTTTGGCGGGCAGTCTGGTGAAGGCTGTGTAGGTGGTGGGCATGACGCGCTCCTATAGGTCGGATGGCGCTCCGATACCGCGTTTATGCGGTCCTGACCAGAACCCTATTCGGCCGGGGCCGGAGCCAATGCCGAAAAGACAGTCTCATTCCCGGGTTCGGGATGGCGCGGGATCATCAAGGCCAAGATCAGACTGACCCCGGCCATCGCCGCGGCAAGTCCAAAGACAGCTGCCGGCGAGACCAGCCAGAGATAGCCAAGCGCGGCAGGCAGAAAGACCGCGGCGATATGGTTGATGGTAAAGGCCACGGCGGCCGTCGGGGCGATATCGCCCGGATCCGCGATCTTCTGGAAATAGGTCTTCAGCGCCAGCGCGAGGGCAAAGAACATATGGTCGATCACATACAGCGATGCTGCCAGAATGACGCCCCAGCCAAACCAATAGACCCCGCCATACAACACGAAGACCACCACAAGCCCGACGTATTCGAACACCAGCGCCCGGCGTTCCCCAAAGCGGTGGACCACCCGGCCAAAGACCGGCGCGATCAGCATATTGGCCACGAGGTTGATCAGGTAGAGCGCGGTAATATGGTGCACCTCAAAGCCAAAATGCTCGACCATCATGAAACCCGCAAAGACGGTAAAAATCTGGCGGCGCGCCCCTGCCATGAACTGCAGCGCATAATACAGCCAATAGCGGCGGCGCAGGATGAACTTTTTCACCTGCGGATTGGGAGATTCAAACTGCGGGAAAACCAGTGCGCAATAGGCCACGATCGCCACCGTCAGCCCCCCCGAGACCATGTAGACGAAATTGTAGGACAGATCGAACGCCTGCCACGTCATGACGATCAGGACATAGGCCACCAAGGTCGCCGCCGATCCGGCGGCCAGCAGCAGGCCCAGAACCTGCGGCGCGCGGTCCTTGGGCAGCCATTGCAACTGAAGGCTCTGGTTCACGGTTTCATAGTAGTGAAACCCGATTGAACTGAGCAGCGTCACCGTCATCAACCCGCCCACTGTCGGGAACCATGCCGTCACCGCTGTCGCCACGCCCAACAGCACAAGGGACAAAAGCCCCAGCACCTGCTCGCGCATGACCAGCAGCACAAGGATCACCCCGATGGCCAGAAAGCCGGGGATTTCCCGCACCGTATGCAGCCAGCCAATGTCCGAGCCATCGAACTGCGCCACTTCGATGACGAAATTGTTCAACAGGGCCGACCATGTGGCAAAGCTGAGCGGCATGGCAATAGCCATGAGGAACAGAAGCGTCACAGGGCGGCGCCAGATCGGCAGGGATTGTGCGTCTTGCAGCGAGATCGTTTTCATGGCGCGTGCTTTACGCCCATTTCCGCCCCTTGGCGAGCTTTTCGTCCCCGCAAAAACGCACAGGGCTCACTCGGGTGAAAACCGGTATGTCACGTCGGCAAAGCGGTCGCTGGGAAAAACATAGAGGAAGCGCAGCCCGTCTTCTCCGGCAACGGTGTAATGTTCGGCATCGGCGGGCACATACAGCGCAACATTGGGCTGAAGATCATGAGCCACGCCGTCGATCGTCACAATACCCGAGCCGGCAAGGCCGAAATAGATCTCGGCCTGTGCATGGCGATGCGCCTTGAGCGTGCCAAAGGCGCCGAATTCCGCGACCCCCAGCACCATATCCCTTGTGCCGTTACGCTCGGCGTCAAACAGGGTCCGCCAACGGACTGTGCCAAAGGCCGGATCCTCTCCGCCTTCCAGCGGCGCATGATCGGCATTGGCAATGACGGGCATTTTCACAAGAGCGGCGCCCAGCGCCTCGGCCATTTGCAGATCCATGTCGCGCTTCCTTTTCCACGCCAGAGTGTCTTTCGGATATTTGCGACGAACCACCCTGTTTGCGCTGGCTCAGAACCGACTGCGCCGCTTCGTTATCGGGCGGCCAAAATGCGACACCGCTGTCGCACTCAAGCCATCCTGATCTGAATCAAAGCGGACGCATTCAATATGCGGCATGCAAATGCGCAGACTGAGGGATCAGGAGAACGCGCATGGACATCGTCCCCCTTGTTGAACGAATTGGCGAAAGCCCGACAGCGGCGCTGTTTGGCCTGATCGCCGGCATCACCTTTGGCGTTGCGGCGCAGCGGTCGCGCTTTTGCCTGCGGGCTGCAACGGTGGAATTTGCCCGCGGCATGATGCAAGACAAGGTCGCGGTCTGGCTGTTGACCTTTTCCACGGCGGTGGTCTGGGTTCAGGGCGCGCAGATGCTGGGCCTGATCGACACATCCGAAGCGCGGACGATGGCCGTCCCCGGCAGTTGGTCCGGAGCCATCATCGGCGGGCTTGTGTTCGGCGCGGGCATGGTGCTGGCGCGCGGCTGTTCGGGCCGATTGCTGGTACTGGCGGCGACAGGGAATTTACGCTCGGTCGTGTCCGGCCTGATTTTTGCCGTCGTGGCACAAATGAGCCTGTCCGGCTGGCTTGCACCGGTTCGCGACTATCTGGCGGCCCTTTGGATCACGCCGGGCGGGCGCAACGTAAACCTGCTGACGGCGCTGCACCTGCCGGAACAGACGGGTTTGGTAATTGGCCTGCTGATCGCCCTGATCGCACTTGAACTGTCGCGTCGCAACAACATCGGCTGGTCGCGGCTGGTCTTTGCCTCGGGCGTCGGATTTGCCGTGGCACTGGGATGGGTGCTGACCTATGCGCTGGCGCAGGTCGCCTTTGAGCCGGTTCAGGTCGAAAGCCTGACCTTCACCGGCCCCTCGGCCAACACGCTGATGTTCTTTCTTGATCGCAATGCCCTGCTTGAATTCGACGTGGGCCTTGTACCGGGAGTTGTCATCGGCTCTTTCACGGCTGCGCTGCTGACCAAAGAGCTCAAGTTCCAAGGTTTTGAAGGCCCGACCCCGATGCGCAATGCGATGATCGGAGCGGCCATGATGGGCTTTGGCGGGATGCTGGCCGGGGGGTGCGCGATCGGCAATGGCGTCACGGGGGGCTCGATCTTTGCAGGCACCGCATGGCTCGCGCTGTTCTGCATGTGGATCGGCGGAATGAGCATGGACGTGCTTCTGGGCGGACGCGGACAGCCCGCCCATATCTGAGGCTGCGGCGGGGGTAACCCCGCCGTGCGCTCAGGTCCGCAGACGCCAGCCTGTCTTGAAGATCCACCAGACCACGGCAAGGCAAAGACCGGTAAAGGCGGCGATCGCCAGAAGGCTCAGCCCGATCGGCACATCCGCCACGCCAAAGAACGCCCAGCGAAAGCCCGAAATCAGGTAGACCACCGGGTTGAACAGGGTGATCGTTTGCCAGACCGGCGGCAGCATCGAGATCGAGTAAAACGACCCGCCAAGGAAAATCAGCGGCGTGACGATCAGCAATGGCACCAGTTGCAACTGCTCGAAATTACCTGCCCAGATGCCGATGATGAACCCCATGAGGGCAAAGCTGACGCAGGTCAGCACGAGGAACGCCACCATCGCAAAGGGGTGCATGATCGTCAGGTCGACAAACAATGACGCCGTGCCAAGGATCACCACGCCGATGAACAGCGCCTTCGTGGCCGCCGCCCCGACGTAGCCAATGACGATTTCAAGGAAGTTCACCGGTGCCGACAGCAATTCATAGATCGTGCCGATGAACTTGGGAAAGTAGATCCCGAACGAAGCGTTGGAAATGGCCTGCGTGATGACCGACAACATGATAAGCCCAGGCACGATAAACGCACCATAGCTGACCCCCTCGACCTGATCGATACGGCTGCCAATGGCCGCGCCGAAGACGACGAAATACAGCGAGGTCGAAATCACCGGCGAGATGAAGCTCTGCGCAAGTGTCCGGAAGAACCGCATCATTTCATTGCGGTAAATTGCCTGGATAGCACCGAAATTCATGCCGCATCCTCCTGTGTCTGGTCCGAGACAAGACCGACAAAAATATCTTCGAGCGAGCTTTGGGCCGTCGAGACATCCCGAACCACCAGACCGGCTTCGCCGAATGCGGACATCAGCCGGGCAATCCCGGTGCGTTCGGCCGCCGTGTCGTAGCCATAGACAAGGGTCCGACCTTCGTCCTCGATGCGCAGATCGTACCCCGACAGCGCCTCAGGGATCGCGGTGATCGGATCGTCCAGTTCGACTTTTAACTCTTTCTGGCCCATGCGTGTCATCAGGCTGGCCTTGTCTTCGACCAGAAGGATCTGCCCCTTGTTGATCACGCCTACACGGTCGGCAATGGCCTCGGCCTCTTCGATGTAGTGGGTGGTCAGGATGATGGTCACGCCGTCCTGCCGCAACTCCTCGACGATTTCCCACATGTCGCGGCGCAGTTCCACATCCACCCCGGCGGTGGGTTCGTCCAGAAACAGAACCCGTGGTTCGTGGCTCAGGGCCTTTGCGATCAGGACGCGGCGTTTCATCCCGCCGGACAGCGTCATCACCTTGTTGTCGCGTTTGTCCCACAGCGACAGCTTGCGCAGGATCTGTTCGATCAGCGCATCGTTGCGCCGCAATCCAAACAACCCGCGCGAAAAGCGCACCGTGTTCGATACCGTCTCGAAGGGTTCAAGGTTGATTTCCTGCGGCACCAATCCGATCAGCCGCCGCGCCGCGCGAAAATCGCTGACAACGTCGTGACCCCCTACTTCGATAACCCCCGAAGTCGGCTGCGTAATCCCGCAGATCGCCGAGATCAGGGTTGTCTTGCCCGCGCCATTTGGCCCGAGCAGCGCAAGGATTTCCCCTTCTTTGATCTGCAGCGAGACGCCTCTGAGCGCTTCGAACCCGCCATCGTAAATTTTCCGCGCATCGCGGATGTCTACCATTGCCATGGGTCACCTTTCCTGTTCGCGTGTTCTATCTAGACCGATCGGTTCAGAATGCAAAGCTACAGAAATGCACAAGTCCCATGCATGTCGCTTTCGGGATGGTCCGGGCGAACATGTCAGCGTAAGGCTTGGCACATGCAATCCTCATCTCTCAATCAGGCCGGGCTTGGCATTCTGTTGATTTGCCTCGGCGTTGTCGCCATTTCGATCAACGACCTGCTGATCAAGGTCTTGTCCGGGGGCTATCCGCTGCACCAGATGGTGTTTGCGCGGTCTGCCATCGGCTTGCTGTTCACCTTCGGATTCGTGTTCTACGAGGGCGGGCTTGGTATTCTGCGCAGCAAGACACCGTTCTTGCACATGCTGCGCGGGGCGCTGGTGGTCTTCGCCAACATGACGTTTTATGCCGCTGTCGCGGTTCTTCCGCTGGGACAGGCGACAGCGCTGTTCTTTGTCGCGCCGCTGTTCATCACATTGCTGTCGATCCCGATGCTGGGGGAAAAGGTAGGGCCCTTGCGGATGGGAGCGGTGATCGTGGGCTTTGCCGGGGTGCTGATCATGCAACAACCGTGGAAGAACGATCTGGAGGTGTCGCGCATTGTGCTGCTTTTGCCTGTGATCGCGGCTGCGCTTTATGCGCTGATGCAGGTGATGACCCGACGTCTGGGTGTGACGACGCGGGCCTCGGCGCTGGCGGTCTATATCCAGGGCACCTTTCTGGTGGTGTCGATGGGCTTTTATCTGGTTGCGGGGGATGGACGGTTTGCCGAGGGTGTCACAAACGACAGTCTGCTTTTTCTGCTGCGCGCCTGGGTCTGGCCGCAGCCGGGTGACTGGCCCGTGTTCATCGGGCTGGGGGTCTGCTCGGGGCTTATCGGCTATTGTCTCAGCGCGGCCTACCGCATGGCCAATGCTGCAACGATCGCGCCGTTTGAATACATCGGTTTGCCGATGGCAATCTTCTGGGGCTGGCTGACCTTTGGCGAATGGCCAACGGTATCGACATGGATCGGCTGCGCATTGATCATCGGGGCGGGATTGTTCGTGTTCCTGCGCGAACAGGCCAAGGCGCGCCCGATGCCCGGACGGCGGGCGCGCTGGGGGCGGCGGTAAAGGCAGGTTTCCATGACTTGAGCGCGATTGGCCCGTTTGGATAGCTTGAGCCCACTTTTCATCGCGATTTATTCAAGAAAGGGCTGACCCATGGCCGACCAATTCATTTTCAAGACCACAACTTTTGCCACCACCGACTATGGCGACATCCAGACGCAAAGCTTTAAAGACCCCAGCTTTGGCTATACGCCGCAGGACTTCATGAAGATCGGCGATATCGCAGGAGAAAGCCAGCGCTTGACCTTTTCAGACGATGGCCTTGTCCCCGGGGGCCTTGATGACATCCTCGGCTGAGGTGGATTAGGGGTTTTTGCGAAAAACCCGGTATCCGTCAGGCGCCGCGCACCGTGTCGATCATCAGTTGCACGTTTTCCGGGTCGGCGTCGGGCGTGATGCCGTGGCCAAGGTTGAAGATGTGCGGACCTTTCGAGAAGGCCTGCACCACCCGGCGGGTTTCGTCGATCAGGGACTGACCGCCAGTGACCATATGACTGCTGGCAAGGTTGCCCTGAACGCAACCGTGAGGCTGGACGTGCTCTGCCGCCCATTCTGGGGTCACGCTGTCGTCCAATGCCACGCAGTCCGCGCCCGTTGCTTTGTGGAAACCGATGTACTTGTCGCCCGCTTGGCGCGGGAAGGCGATGATCGGCAGGCCGGGGAAGCGCGATTTGAGCTCCGACACGATGGTGCGGGTCGGTTGCATCGCGTAGCGGTCGAAATCCTCCCCCTCCAGCGAGCCCGCCCAGCTGTCAAAGATCTTGACCACCTCGGCGCCCGCTTTGACCTGCTCGGAAAGATAATCGATGGTGGATTCGGTCAGCCGGTCGATGATCGCATCGAACACCGGACGATTTTCCGCCTTGAGCGCATGGGCCGGGCCCTGATCGGGCGTCCCGCGACCGGCGATCATATAGGTCGCGACGGTCCACGGTGCGCCCGCAAAGCCGATCAGCGTGGTTTCTTCGGGCAGCGCCTTGCGCAAACGGCGCACGGTTTCATAGATCGGGTTCAAGGTGTCGTGGACCATCTCGCCGCGACCCAGCTTGTTGAATTCTTCCATCGTGGTGATGGTCGACAGGCGCGGGCCTTCGCCGGTGACAAACCACAGATCGGCGCCCAGCGCCTGCGGCAGCAGCAGGATGTCAGCAAACAGGATCGCCGCGTCAAAGCCATAGCGCCGGATCGGTTGCAGAGTAACCTCGGTGGCAAGGTCCGGATTGTAGCACAGCGACAGGAAATCTCCCGCCTCGGCCCGTGTCGCCTTGTACTCGGGCAGATAGCGACCCGCCTGACGCATCATCCAGATGGGGGGCGTGGGGAGTGTTTCGCCAGCCAGCGCGCGCAGGATCGTCTTGGTCATCGGGGGCTCCTTACAAACTTGCGGAGGAAATAAGTCAAAACTCTTGCCATTGCCACCATCCATTGCGCCGCATAAAGATTTGTCCATGACATATGAGCTTCCCAGCCCCGCCGCCCCGCTGAAAATCGGCACCCGTGGTTCGCCCTTGGCGCTTGCCCAAGCCTATGAGACACGCGCGCGTCTGGGCGCGGCCTTCGATTTGCCGGACGAAGCCTTTGAAATCGTCGTCATCAAGACCACCGGCGACAACCGCTCGATGATCGAGGCGGACCGGCCTTTGAAAGAAATCGGCAACAAGGGCCTGTTCACCAAGGAAATCGAAGAGGCGATGTTGGCGGGCGACATCGATATTGCCGTGCATTCGATGAAGGACATGCCGACCGAGCAGCCGCAGGGCTTGCTTTTGGACTGCTACCTGCCACGCGAAGACGTGCGCGATGCCTTTATCAGCCCGCAATACGGCAGCATTCATGATCTGCCGCAGGGTGCGGTGGTGGGCTCATCCTCGTTGCGCCGCCGGGCGCAACTGCTGTCCCGGCGCCCCGATCTGCAAGTGGTCGAATTTCGCGGCAATGTTCAGACGCGGCTGAAAAAGCTTGGCGATGGTGTGGCTGCGGCGACGTTTCTTGCCATGGCGGGCCTGAACCGGATGAACATGGACGAAGTGCCCAAAACCGCCATCGCCCCCGAGGACATGTTGCCCGCTGTCGCCCAAGGCGCCATCGGCATCGAGCGGCGCGCGGATGATACCCGCGCCAAGGACATGCTTGCCGCCATTCACGATGTTCAGACCGGCCAGCGCCTTGCGGCCGAGCGGTCTTTCCTTGCGACGCTAGATGGCTCTTGCGAAACGCCGATTGCCGCGTTGGCTGAGCTGTCCGAAGACAGCCTGCGTTTGCGCGGTGAAATTCTGCGCCCAGATGGCTCCGAGTCGCACGCGGATGAGATCAGCGGCCATATTGCCGACGGTCCGCAACTGGGCCATGAATTGGCCAACCGGCTTTTGACCCGCGCGGGCGAGGGCTTTTTCGACTGGAAATAGGCGCCCAGACGCCCTTTGCGGATGAATCGCAAAGGCGTGATAGGTAAGCGCGCCCTTCATGTGCTACACTCTGTCGCAGTACGCAGCCAATCGGTCCGGCCGGGCGCGTGTTCAGGCCAGATCCGATTGGCGCCTCAGCGCGACGCCAAAAGGAGTAAGCTTATGCCCCAAACAATCGGAAACCCACTATCCTGGACTGCCCGCGTTCTGGGGTTGGCCGGGCATCACGTCGCAGACAGCGCACAAGGGCTGGGCAGCGAGGACATGACCGTCCCGGAAACCCGGCCATTGGAGATGGAGGATCTACGCCATGCCCTGCGCGCCGGTTGGCAGGATTTCATAGCCTGCCGCAGCGATGTGATGTTCATCGTTTTGCTTTACCCGGTCATGGGTCTGGTGCTGATGGGCATCGGGTTCAAAATGGCGCTGATCCCCTTGCTGTTTCCGCTTGTCATGGGCTTTGCCCTGCTTGGCCCGATCGCGGCGGTCGGTGTCTACGAGCTGAGCCGTCGCCGCGAACTGGGGGAAGAAACCCACTGGTACACAGCCCTCAAGGTGGTCGAGCGGCCGTCGTTCGGCGCTATCCTTGTGCTCGGGATCTACATGGCGGCGCTGTTTCTTGTCTGGATGCTGGTCGCGGCGGAAATCTATGGCATGACCATGGGTCCAGCGTCGCCAACATCCGTGGGCAGCTTTGTCACAGAAGTCCTGACCACCGGCGCCGGTTGGACGCTGATCGTGATCGGCTGCGGCGTGGGCTTTTGTTTCGCGCTGGTAACGCTGGCGGTTTCGGTCGTCTCGGTCCCGCTGTTGCTGGATCGCAAGCCTGGCCTGCCCGTCGCCATCACCACGTCGATCAAGGTCACCCGAGAGAACCCGGTCGTGATCCTTTCCTGGGGGGCGATTGTCGCCGGGGCGCTGATCCTGGGCGCGCTGCCGATGCTTCTGGGGCTGGTGGTCGTATTGCCGGTGCTGGGCCATGCCACCTGGCATCTGTACCGCCGCGCCGTGCGTTAATTGGGGCGGGCGGGGAGTTTCCCCGCCGTCCTTTTCTAGCCCATACTCAAGACGATCTTCCCGATATGGCCCGAGCTTTCCAGACGTGCGTGCGCGGCAGAGGCTTGTTCAAGCGGGAATTCCGAATCCATCACAGGCCCGATCTTGCCGGCATCCAGCAGCGGCCAGACCTTGGCGCGCAGTTCATCGGCAATCCGCGCCTTTGCCAGATCACTTTGCGGGCGCAGAGTGCTGCCGGTGATGGTCAGCCGCCGCATCATGACCTCGGCAAAGTTCAACTCGACCTTGGGACCAGTCAGAAAAGCGATCTGAACAAGACGTCCGTCATTGGCCAGCGACCTGACATTGCGCGGCAGGTATGAGCCGCCCACCATGTCCAGAATCAGATCGGCGCCGCCTTCAGCCTTGAGTATCTCGACGAAATCCTCTTCGCGGTAGTTGATCGCGCGCTCGACGCCCAGATCGGAACAGGCGGCGCATTTTTCGTCCGAACCGGCGGTGGTGAACACCCGCGCGCCAAATTCGCGCGCCAGTTGGATCGCGGTCGTGCCGATCCCGGACGAGCCACCGTGGACCAGAAACCGCTCACCGGCTTTCAGGCCGCCGCGCATGAACACGTTGGACCAGACGGTGAAATAGGTTTCCGGCAGGCAGGCGGCCTGTTTCATATCCAAGCCCTTGGGGACGGGCAGACAGTGGGCCGCAGGGGTGGCCACGTAGTCGGCATAGCCGCCGCCCGGCAGCAGCGCACAGACCTGATCACCGATCTTCAGCGAATCGACCCCAGCGCCAAGCGCCACAACCTCGCCCGCGCCTTCCAGTCCCGGCAAGTCCGAGGCGGTGGGCGGTGGCGCATAACTGCCCGCGCGTTGCAGAGCATCGGGGCGATTGACCCCGGCATAGGCCAGCTTGATCACCACCTGACCATGGCCGGGCTGCGGCATGGGCCGCTCGCAGAGTTTCAGGACTTCGGGGCCACCGGGTTCGGTGATTTCCACGGCGCGCATTGTTTCGGTCATCGGTCTCTCCGTCGTTTGACGGGCAAAGTGACCGATCTGGAGGGCGGGAGCAACCGAGCGTTAGCTGCCCCCGGGCAGGTCCGCGCCAGAAGCTTTGGGCGCATGCACGCGCTCAGCCAATTTCGCAGGTCCGGCGAAAAGCTTGGACAGCAGTGGGTTGCTGCGCACCTGCGCCTTGGTCTTTTCAAACTTCATGACGTCTTCGATGCGGCGGTCCAAAAACTCCCACGTCGCGTGGTTTTCAAGCGAATCGTCGCCCAACCAGTACAACACTGTCGAGGAGTAAACAGCCGAAAGGGTCATCCGTTTCGTGTACCAGTTGATGTCGCGCGACGTGTCGCCCAGCGCCGTCCAAATTGCGTCAGCCGTTCCCCAGATCAGCTTGGCCCCATCAGGCGCATACAACGGCAAGGCGAACAAAGTCGTCCCGCGCCGCACGACTTCGCGGTCATCGACCGCCTCGATCCGCGCGCGCACGGCAAAGGCCACCTTGTCGCGAAAACGCATGTCAGTCAGGTCGGTCTGATCCAGCCTCTTGCGCATCAGCGCATCGCCGCGTTTGTGATAGGCCACGGCCAAATCCACCGAACCGCGCGGGAACAGGCTGCGCGCCACCACCGGATCGGTACCGGTATCGGCAATCGCGGCCTTGAAGGTCGCCTCAGACCAGCCGTCAAAAGGAACGTGCATCAGGGCGGCGTCCAATAGACGGTTTTGCAGGGTTTCGGGCATTGCAGCCTCCTTCTTACTTGGCTTGGTCACGTTAGACCTGCGCAGGCCAGTGGAAAACCGGACAAATCGCGCGGTGCCCTTTGACATATAGGGCGAAGGCCGCTATACGGCCACTTCCTGCAAATCCTTGCAACTCTATCCAGAAAGGTGGTGACAACCACATGCAGGTCAGTGTTCGTGATAACAACGTCGATCAGGCACTTCGTGCTCTGAAGAAAAAGCTCCAACGCGAAGGCGTTTTCCGCGAGATGAAGCTCAAGCAGCATTTCGAAAAACCGTCGGAAAAGAAAGCCCGCGAGAAGGCCGAGGCTATCCGCCGCGCCCGTAAGCTTGCCCGTAAAAAGGCCCAGCGCGAAGGTATGATGTAAGTCACCCATCGCATGATCGACTTTATCCACTGAAGTCACACGACGACCCCCGGGGCACCTGCCTTTCGGGGGTTTGTCATTTCTTGGGGGCGGTTTTCCAACGCAAACAAAAAAGCCGATGGCAGACCCATCGGCTTTTTGCTTTTCCAAACTCGAACAAAGTCAGCTTGGCCCAATCATAAAGCAGGTGATCTGCCGCGCCTGAAGGCGCCGACAGGCCAGATCTGCCTGATCGCGGGTCAGCCCCATGAAATTGGCATCGAATCCGCGGTTGCCCTGATTGACCTTGCGCAGCGCGCCGTCAAGCGTCGCGGTTTCCGTCAATGCCGTCTTGAGCAAAACCTTTTCAGCCGCGAACCGGCTGGGATAGCGGCCCACGTTCACACCCCAATGCCGCCCGCCCGAGGTCGACAGGCGCGTTATCACCTCTGCCTTGAGCGCAGGCGTTGCGACTTCCTTCGGGGCATTCGCGGCCAGGACGACATTTTCCGGCCGGGGCGTCGGTTTGATCGACTCAGCTGGCGCAACGCTGATCGTCTTGGCGGTTGGCAAATCGGGCTTGGTGGGTGCCACAGCGGCGACGGTCTGGACCTCTTTCAACATATTTTCAATGTCGTCCTCGAGGCCCGCAACCAAGGGCGCGATGTCGTCCGCGGTGACGCCAGATTCGTTCCGGCGCGCCTGCGGGCGCAAACTGCGAGTCACTGCGGCGCTGGCCACGCGAATGGATTTCGCACGGGTGCCCGGGGCCGGGTCACTGCCCTTCGCCACGACGACATCTCCGCCCCCCTTACCCATGTAAGGCGGCTTTTGAGGTGACCGGAAAGATCCGCCAGAGCTGCGACGAAAGCCCAGATCGAGCAGTTCTGCCACCTTGGCATTGCGTGACGCGGTCGACCGCCCGCCAAAGACCGTCGCAATGATCCGCTCGTTTCCACGCTCGGCCGAGGCAACAAGGTTGAAGCCAGCTGCGCGGGTATATCCGGTCTTGATTCCATCGGCGCCTTTGTAGCTGCTCAGCAGACGGCGGTTGGTGTGGCTTACGGTGCGCACGCCCGCATCAGCCGTGATGCGCGAAAACAGGTTATAATACTGTGGGTAGTCGTAAATGACGTGCCGCCCGAGGATGCTCATGTCGCGGGCCGTTGACAGATGGCCATTTTCGGTCAGGCCATTGGCGTTGCGAAAGGTGGTGCGGGTCATGCCCAACGCCTTGGCCGTACGGTTCATCCGGCGGGCAAAGGCGGCTTCAGACCCACTGATCGCTTCGCCAATGGCGGTGGCGGCATCGTTTGCGGATTTTACGGCGGCGGCGCGCACCAGATAGCGCAGCTTGATCTTTTGCCCTTCGCGCAGGCCCAGTTTGGAAGGCGGCTCCGAGGCGGCATTGCGAGAGACTTTCACAAGGGTGTCCATCGTAATCTCGCCGTTTTCTACGGCCTCAAATGCGATGTAGAGAGTCATCATCTTGGTCAGCGACGCCGGATGCAGACGCGTATCTGCATTGCTGGCGTGCAAAACCTTGCCGGTTTTCGCATCCATCACCAAGGCCGCATAGGGTGCTGCCATGGCGCTGAGCGGCACCAACAGGATAAGCCAAATCAACGTAATGAAATACAGGCCAATACGACCCGTGTGCCTGCGACGTCCCGTCTGCATGTTCCGCCTATTATACTGCCTCTGGCCCCCGATTTTTCGGTGGGCTAATTTTTTGGTTACTGTAATGCTAGCATGAAAGGTGCTTCAAGAGAACCCCGCAATGGCTTGATTTCCGGTGATTTTAGTTAACGCCGCAAAGCACATTTAGGGGTGGAGGTTCACGCATCCCCAAGACCGGCGATTGTGGCGGGAATGTGGCAAAATATGGCGAAAATGTGGCGGGGGTTTCGGCGCGAAATCCCGGAGTCCTCAGCCGATTTTCTCGACCAAATCGGCCAGCCCGGACAGGTCATCCAATGCTCGATAGCGCGGGGCGTCCGGCGCCTCGGCATGTTCCAGGTCCCACGCCAGATCGTGCGGAACGAAAACGCCCCATCCGCCAACCTCGATCGCCGGGATCACATCGGATTTCATCGAATTCCCCACCATCATCGCCCCTGGGGCGCCGCCGGGGGTTCCGCTGAAAATCCGCGCATAGGTCGCCGCGCGTTTGTCCGAGACGATCTCGACCGCGTCAAACAA
Organism: Pacificoceanicola algae; assembly: GCF_049341065.1. Taxonomy (NCBI): domain Bacteria; kingdom Pseudomonadati; phylum Pseudomonadota; class Alphaproteobacteria; order Rhodobacterales; family Roseobacteraceae; genus Pacificoceanicola; species Pacificoceanicola algae. Next base: position 117,482 of record NZ_JBMPIX010000006.1, read on the forward strand.
CTCTCCCAGCCCCGATTGCGCCAGTTTGCGTTCCTGATGCAGCAAGTCACCCTTGGTGATCAGTACAAGGTGATGAGTCTCGGCCACCGCCGCGACGGCCTGCCGTGCGTGGGGCAGCAGCTCCATCGGATGATCCAACATGTCGCGCCCGGCCTCCAGCAACTGCGTAATCACCGTGGCGGGGACCCGCCCCTCGGTCACCTCGATGGCGGTTTCGATCATCGACAGGGTAAACCCCTTCACGCCAAAGCCATAGTGCCCGATATTGCGCCGCTCGGCCTCCAGCAGCCGGGCATCCAGATGCGCGCGCTCGGCGTGATCGGCCAACAGTTCGGCGAATCGCTGCTGCGTCAGATGAAAAAATCGTTCGTTATGCCAGAGCGTATCATCCGCATCGAAGCCAATTGTTTGCAATTTTTGCGCCATTCTGCCCCCCTCAGGCTTGGCCCCCTTTTCCCGGACGCCTGACAGGTTATATAGAGGCCCCTGATGATGGAACGCAAAAGCGTGGCAGACGTAATGATGCAGGCCCAAATATCCCGGACCTTTGTTATGGCCGGCAACAGTGACCAACCCGGCGACGGGGAGGGAGATCTGGGCGTTGTGCTTCAGACCAAGCCCAAGACAAAACGCCCGCCGCTCTACAAGGTTCTGCTGTTGAACGACGATTTCACGCCGATGGAATTCGTCGTGCACGTGTTGGAGCGCTTCTTCGGCATGACACATGCGCAGGCTTTCGAGGTCATGCTGACGGTTCACAAGAAAGGCGTTGCCGTGGTTGGCGTGTTCAGCCACGAAATAGCCGAGACCAAAGTGGGGCAGGTGATGGACTTTGCCCGGCGCCATCAGCACCCGCTGCAATGCACCATGGAAAAGGAATAGGGCCTCGCCCGTCCCGTCATGAGCGTTGAACGCCTCAGTTTCGCCATTCAGAATGGCGGTTTGACCCTGCCCGCCGAGGGGCGCATCGCGCTTGTCGGCGCCTTGGCCGAAGAGGGCCTGCCGTTTGAGGCAGACCGTTGTGAGGTAATCCAGACGTTCCGCCCCGAGGTAGACGCATGGGAAGCGCAGGGCGCGCCCCTGCGCACCGCACTTGAAGCGTCCTATGGCGCCGTGATTGTCACCCTGCCTCGCGCCCGCGATCTGGCCGAGGCCTGGATCTCCCGCGCTGAAGCCGCCGCGAAGGGCGGGTTGGTCGTGGTGAATGGCGCCAAGACTGACGGGATCGAGTCGATTGCCAAGGCGCTGAAGGCCAAGGTCAGCATCGAAGGTCAGATTTCCAAGGCGCACGGCAAATGCCTGTGGTTCACCGCAGCCGACGCTCTGAGCGACTGGGCCCGACCTGCCATGGCGCGCAACGCCAGTGGCGACATGACCGCCCCCGGCGTGTTTTCCGCCGATGGGCCAGACCCGGCCTCGGTCGCGCTTGCCGAAGCTCTGCCCGACACGCTCAAGGGCGAAGCCGCCGATCTGGGCGCAGGCTGGGGATGGCTGTCGCGCGAAATCCTCAAGCGCGATGGCATCAAGACTTTGCATCTGGTCGAGGCCGAACTGACAGCGCTGGATTGCGCCAAGATCAATGTCACCGACCCGCGGGCGGTGTTTCACTGGGCCGATGCCACCAAATGGAAGGCCGCGCGCGGGTTGGACGTGGTCATCATGAACCCGCCCTTTCACGTCGGACGTAAGGCCGATCCCAAGCTGGGGCAGGCCTTTGTGAGCGCCGCCGCCGGGATGCTGGCGCCGCATGGGCAGCTCTGGATGGTTGCCAACCGGCATTTGCCCTATGAAACTGCGCTGACGCATCTGTTCCGCGACCACTCCGAGATCACCGGCAATACCAAGTTCAAGATCCTCCATGCCGCGCGTCCTCTGCGCAAACGGCGATGACAGATCCTCGCCCGACCTGACCCTGAAGAAAGGGATTTCCCCATGAGTTTCAGCATCGAAGGCAAGACCGCAATCGTGACCGGCGCCGCCAATGGCGTTGGACTGGCCATCGCTCGGCACTTTGTCGACAAAGGCGCCAACGTGGTCTTTGCCGATATGGACGAAACCCGGTTGGTCAAGGAATGTGGCGAGGTCTGCGAAGACGGTAACATTCGTTACTTTGCCGGCGACCTTCGCGAACGCCTGACCATGGCCAACCTTCTGTCCGCCACGCTGGATGCCTTTGACCGTGTTGATATTCTGGTGAACGGCTCCCGGCAGATGTTGGTCTCGGACCCACTGGATCTGGACGACGGCTCGGTCGAGCAGATGTTGTCGCAGAACCTGATGACATCGCTGCGGCTTAGCCAGGTTGTGGCCAAGCGGATGATCAAACAAGCCGAGGGCCAAGAAGGCGGACATGTCGGCTCGATCGTCAACCTGTCGTCCATCGCCGCGCGGCTGACGCACCCGGACCTTTTGGGGTATTCGATATCCTGCGCCGCGCTGGACCAAATGACCCGAGCGCTGTCGGTGGCACTTGCGCCGCACCGGATCCGGGTGAACGGCGTGGCCTTCGGCTCGGTCATGTCCGCCAGCCTGAAGCACTCGCTCAAGGAACATTCCGAGTATCGCAAAGAGATCGAGAACCACACGCCACTTGGGCGCATCGCGGCCCCAAGTGAACTGACCGAAGCGGTGCATTTTCTGGCCTCGGAGGCCTCGGGGTTTGTCACCGGGCAGGTGATGACAGTTGACGGCGGGCGCAGCCTTCTGGACCCTGTGAACGCACCTGCGCACTAACGCGCGCCTGAGAAGTACAACCAAAACGGAGGGGCCCATGTCAGGAGCCATGGAAAGCGAAAAGCAACTGGCCAGCGCCTGGTTCCGCCAGCTGCGCGATGAGATCGTTGCCAGTTTTGAAGGGCTTGAAGACAGCCACGACACGGGCCCCTTTTCGGATGCCACCCCGGCGCGTTTTGAGGTTACCGAAACCAAACGGCAGTCCGAAGATGGCAGCGACGCTGGCGGCGGCCTGATGAGCGTGATGCGCGGTGGCCGGGTTTTCGAAAAGATCGGGGTCAATGTCTCGACGGTTTACGGCACCTTGGGCGAAGCGGCGCAAAAGGCCATGGCCGCGCGCGGCGTTCCGGGGATCGCCGAGAATCCACAATTTTGGGCCAGCGGCATCAGCCTTGTCGCGCATATGCAAAACCCGCATTGCCCCGCCGTACATATGAACACGCGGATGTTCTGGACGCCGGGCGCGTGGTGGTTTGGCGGCGGCTCTGACCTGAATCCCTGCATCGAATACGACGAAGACACGGCACATTTCCACGCCACCCAAAAGGCCCATCTCGACCCACATGGCGAAGCCGAATATCCGCGCCTGAAAGCTTGGGCGGATGAGTATTTCTACATCCCCCATCGCAACCGTGCGCGCGGGGTTGGTGGCATCTTCATGGACGATCAGAACAGCGGCGACTGGTCAAAAGACTTTGCCCTGACGCAGGATATCGGCCGCGCCTTCCTGCCCGCCTACGTACCACTGGTGGAAAAGAGGCGGGTGCAGGCGTTTTCCGAGGCGGACAAGGACACGCAGTTGATCCATCGAGGATTGTATGCCGAGTACAACCTTGTCTACGACCGCGGAACCAAGTTCGGTCTGGCCACCGGGCATGACGCCAACGCCGTGCTGATGAGCCTGCCGCCGCTGGCGAAATGGGTCTAGGCTGGGCCTAGATCCAACTGCGCCCCTCGGGCAACAGAAGCGATTGTCCGGGGGCGAGGCCGTCAAGGCTCCATTCCCCCACCGACCAGCGCACCAGCCGCAGGCAGGGCAGACCGACATGCGCCGTCATCCGGCGCACCTGTCGGTTGCGGCCTTCGGTGATGGTCAGGCGCAACCAAGCATCCGGCACGGATTTGCGAAAACGCACTGGCGGATCACGCTCCCACAAAGCGGGTGCATCGATCTGTTGAACCTTGGCAGGGCGGGTCGGACCATCCTTGAGGGTGACACCCTTGCGAAGGGCGGCAAGCTGATCCTTGGACGGCGTGCCTTCGACCTGAACCAGATAGGTTTTCGGCTGTTTGAACTTGGGCGAGGAAATGCGCGACTGGAGGCGGCCATCATCGGTGAGCACCATCAGCCCTTCGCTGTCACGGTCCAGACGCCCCGCCGGATAGACCCCGGGCATGTCGATGTAGGTGGACAGGGTTGGGCGCGGGCTGCCTTCCATGCTTTTGTCGGTGAACTGTGACAGCACGCCGAAGGGTTTGTTGAACAATACAACGCGTGCCATCTTAGCGTCTGCCTTCGAAAAAATCGCGCAACAAGGCGGCGGACTGGTCTTCGGCGAGGCCGTCATAGACCTCGGGTCGGTGGTGGCATTGCGGATGGGCAAATATCCGGGCGCCATGGGCGACACCGCCGGATTTCGGGTCAGATGCGCCGTAGTAAAGGCGGCGGATGCGGGCGAATGAGATGGCCGCGGCGCACATCGGGCACGGCTCCAGCGTGACATAAAGATCGTGATCGCTCAGCCGTTCGCTGCCCAAAGCGGCGCAGGCGGCGCGGATGGCCAGCACTTCGGCATGGGCGGTCGGGTCGTTCAATTCGCGGGTGCGATTGCCGGCTTCGGCAACGACCCGGCCGAAAGGCCCGACGATCACGGCGCCAACGGGCACTTCGCCCCGGTCGGCGGCAGCGCGGGCCTGCACCAAAGCGCGGTCCATATGTGAGGTGAATGTCATGGCCCCTCATACAAAAGCGCGCGCCGAAGCCCAAGGGTTTTGACATCTGCTTTGACAGGGGCCGGATTTGCGGTAGAGGGGCGCTATGGCTCAGAACCCTTCCTCCCCCCCGCCCGGCGATCGCATCGCCAAGGTTATTGCCCGCGCCGGTGTCGCATCCCGCCGCGAGGTGGAACGCATGATCGAAGCGGGCCGGGTCGAGGTCAACGGCAAGGTAATCGACCGTGCCGCGCTGAACGTGACCGACAAGGACAAGATCGTCGTCGACGGCAAACCGCTGGACGCGCCGGAAGAGCCCAAGCTGTGGCTGTACCATAAGCCCACCGGCCTTGTGACGACCAACAAGGACGAACAGGGCCGCCCGACGATCTATGACGACCTGCCCGACGACATGCCGCGCGTGATGAGCGTGGGACGGCTGGACCTGAACTCGGAAGGGCTTTTGCTGCTGACCAATGACGGCGGCGTCAAGCGCAAGCTGGAGCTGCCCTCGACCGGTTGGCTACGGCGATACCGTGTGCGCGTCAACGGCCGCCCGACTGAAGCCGTGCTTGAGCCATTGCGCAAAGGGCTTGTCGTCGATGGCCAAAGGTTCTTGCCGATGGTGGTCAGCATCGACCGCCAGCAAGGTGCAAATGCCTGGCTGACCATCGGACTTCGCGAAGGCAAGAACCGCGAGATCCGGCGCGCCATGAGCGACATCGGGTTGACGGTGAACCGGCTGATCCGGGTGTCCTATGGGCCGTTTCAGCTTGGACAGCTCAAGCCGGGTGAAGTCGAGGAAGTGCGCCGCAAGATCCTGCGCGACCAGTTGGGGCTGGAAATGGGCAACCCCGAGGGCACCGCAAAAGCCAAGCCGAAGGTCCAGCGCAATCGACCTCCGAAGCGCGGTAAGTCTTAACCCCGCCTTAACTATTCTTCGAATTTCCCGAGCCTTGCCCCGTTTTCGCCCGGATTCGCAGCGACTTCTGAAGCATGATGATGACGCTGCTAACATTTGCGATTCTTGGGGTTTCCGTGCTTTTGGTCATCTGCGGCCTGCGCACGTTGGCACAAGATACTTACCAAACGATTGCACTCGCAACTGAGCGCGCACGCAAAGCGGGAGCACTGATCCCACGCGCCTCGTTTGCGACGCTCTGGCTCATGATCTTCGCACTGAGTTATATGTGACAGAGCTGCCCATGACGCAAAAACGCAAAAACCTGACCAACCTTGGCGGTGCGGCGATCGACCCCGGCCTGAATATACTGTTTCTCGCGGCCTTTCCGCTGGTGCTTTGGCTGTTTCAGGATTCGACGTTGGGAATCGTTACGGCGCTGATCGAGATGTTGCTGTTCGCGGTCGCATTGCGGCTGATCTCGAGCGGTCAAAAGATTCAGGATGCCTATAATGCTGCCGAAGTGGCGCACAGACCGCGCGTTCCGCGCAAGGTGATCGGATCGCTTTTGATCGGCGTTATGGTGATGATCCTTGCCGGAATGCATTATGACACCTTGATTTTCCCGCTGATGATTGGCGGTGTTGCCTTGGGTCTTAGCCTGACATCCTTTGGCATTGATCCTTTGCAGGACAAGGGTTTGGACAATCCCGAGGTTTTGGCCCGGATCGAAGCGGCCGAGTATCTCGTCCAGACCGAGGACACACTAATCGAACTGTCCGAACGGGTGGCGGAGCTTGGCGATGCCGACCTGACCTTGCAGACAGATGCCGCCCGCGATCTGGCCACACGCATCGCGCGGGCCTTTTCGTCGGACGCGCGGGACTTGACCCGGCTGCGCAAGCCGATGGCCAAGTTCATCGAGATCCTGAGCACCGAGATCACTCGCCTTGAAGAGGCATGGCATGGCGAAGACTATTTTTTCGCGCGCCGGCGCTATGTGGCCAAGGTCAAGATTCTTGCCGAAAGCTTCGAAGAGCGTGCCCGCCGCGGTGGCGTGAAATCCGGGCGTGACGTTTTCGACATGGAGGCAGATATGCTTCTTGGGCGGATGCCGCAGGAAAACGCCGCCTGAGAAAGACTTGCGCCACTTCCCCCTAGCAAGTGCAGCATTTTGCCCTTAAGTTTTGGACAATGATGTTCTGGACGGGGGTATTATGTCCACAACCACCCTGCAAAAAGTGACCTACGTGCTTTTGATCGTACTTCTTTTCGGAGTCGTGACCGGCTGGCTTGGGGGACTTTGAGTATGGCGCAGCGTTACGGCGGCAAATTCAGCCCGGACGGCAGCACCGTCACCCCCGAGGATCGCCCGGATACGCCTGCGTACAAAGGCGCGCGGGTGGATCCGGTTGGCGCGCGCTCGAACGTCTTGTTCATTCCGCCGATCATTCTGGCCGCCATGTCACTGAACGATGGTGCCGTAGGGCTTGGCATTGGTCTTGCGGGGGCGGCATCGCTGCTACTGGGCGCATGGCTGTTGCGCGATGGGCTGCAAGCGCAGGCCGCCTATGACGAACGCCGCGTGGCCCGCCGCCCGGGCATTCCGCGCAAGATTTTTGCTGCCGTTTTTTGCGCCATCGGTGCAGGCATTGCTGCATGGAAAGGCGAGCCGGGGCTGCTGGCTCCGTTGATCTTTGGCGGCGCTGCCGGTGTGCTGCATCTGGGCGCCTTTGGCATTGATCCTTTGAAGGACAAGGGCATGGAGGGGGTTGATACCTTCCAGCAGGACCGCGTTGCGCGTGTTGTCGATGAGGCTGAAAAGCACCTCGTTGCGATGAGCGACGCCATCAAGCGTGCTGGCGACCGGCAGGTCGAAGCGCGGGTGGAACGCTTTCAGGTCAAGGTCCGCGAGATGACCCGCACGGTCGAGGAAGACCCGCGCGATCTGTCCGCCGCGCGCAAGTTTTTGGGCGTCTACCTGATGGGCGCGCGGGACGCGGCGATCAAGTTCGCCGACATCTATTCGCGGTCGCAGGATCGCAAGGCGAAATCCGATTTCATGATGTTGCTGACCGATCTCGAAGAGACTTTCAGCAAGAAGACACAAAAGCTCTTGTTGGACAACAACGCCGACCTGACAGTTGAAATCGACGTGCTGCGTGACCGCCTGCAGCGTGAGGGTGTGCATCTCGATCCGAGATGAGTGAAGTTTAAAAACGGGGGACCACATGTCCGAAAATGTTCGTCAAAAGGCGCAGGCCGCGCTGGCCGAAGTCGAAGAAGTCAACGCCATCATCCTGCCCGAACCGGCAGAGGCAAACGCGGTTGTCGCACTGTCCGACGCCAATGCAGAAGTCGGCGAGGAAATCCGCACCCGCATGGACGAGATCGACATGAACGACACCCAGTCGATCGTGTCCTTCGGCTCGGCTGCGCAGGCGGAATTGCAGGAAATCAGTCAGGCGATGCTGACCGACGTACGCAACAAGGACGTTGGCCCGGCGGGCGACAGCCTGCGCGGCATTGTCACGACAATCCGGGGTTTCAGCGTGTCTGAGCTGGACGTGCGCCGCGAACGCAGCTGGTGGGAAAAGCTCATCGGTCGCGCCGCCCCCTTTGCCAAGTTCACCGCGCGCTTCGAAGAAGTGCAGGAGCAGATCGACCGCGTGACGGACAACCTGCTGGAGCACGAGCATAAGCTGCTCAAGGACATCAAGTCGCTGGACCTGCTCTACGAAAAGACCCTTCAGTTCTATGACGAGCTGGCGCTTTATATCGCCGCAGGCGAGGAAAAGCTGAAAGTGCTGGACGCAAAAGATATCCCCGCCGCCGAAGCCGCAGTGCAGGCCGCCGCCGAAAACGATCAGATGATCAAAGCGCAGGAATTGCGCGATCTGCGCGCCGCACGTGACGATCTGGAACGCCGGGTGCATGATCTGAAGCTGACCCGTCAAGTCACCATGCAGTCACTGCCTTCGATCCGTCTGGTTCAGGAAAACGACAAATCGCTGGTGACTAAAATCAACTCGACCCTCGTGAACACTGTGCCACTTTGGGAAACCCAACTGGCGCAGGCGGTGACCATCCAGCGCAGCGCCGAAGCAGCTGCCGCTGTGCGCGACGCGAACGACCTCACGAACGAGTTGTTGACCTCGAACGCCAAGAATCTTCGTGACAGCAACAAGATGATCCGTGAAGAGATGGAGCGCGGCGTCTTTGACATCGAAGCCGTCAAGCAGGCCAATGCCGATCTGATCGGGACCATTCAGGAAAGCCTGCAAATCGCTGACGAAGGTAAAAAGCGCCGTGCCGAAGCAGAGGCCGAGCTGAAAAAGATGGAAGCGGAACTGCGCGACACCCTGGCCAGCGCCAAGGCGCGCAAGGACGGGGTTGGCGACAACGCCGCGACCTCGGTTCCGGCCTCCTGAGCATGCGCTGGGGCGGGAAAGCGGTGGCCTTGGCCGCCGGCATTGCGATCATGGGCCTTGCGGCCTGTGACAGCACAGCGCTCGCCCCGCGCAAAACCAGTGTCTTGCCGCAAACGCGGCCAGCGTCGTTGGGACAAGCCAAGTCGAAACCTGCCGAGCCCACACCCTCGGCGGCCAGTCTGAACCTACAGCGCTACTACGCCCGGATTCAGAATGATCTGCTGGTGCGCGGGCTGCTGCGCACCGATGGCGGCGGGCCGGACACGCAGTTCACCGACACCATGCTGGCGCGCAATTTCGAACGTATTGCGCTTGCCGAAGAATATGAACGCGGCGCCGGGCTGACCCCGTCGCGCGGCGATATCGGGGCAATCAAGAAATGGACGAAACCGGTCCGCGTTTCAGTGGAGTTCGGTGAGCGTGTGCCGCGCAATCAGATCGCCGAGGATCGCCGCTGGTTGACCGAATACGTCAACAAACTGGGCCGGATTACCGGCCACCCGATTTCCATGACGACCAGTGGCGCGAATTTCCATGTTTTGTTCATGTCCGAAGACGACAAGGCCCAGATCAAGCCGCGTATCCGGGCGCTGGTGCCGGATGTGAACCCGTCCTCGCTGGAGCTGTTCGACAATCTTCCGCGCTCGATCCACTGCCTTGTGATCGCCTTTTCCGACACTCCGAACGGCTATGATTATGGTGAAGCAATCGCAGTGATCCGCACTGAACACCCGGATCTCTTGCGACGCTCCTGCATCCACGAAGAGGTGGCGCAGGGCTTGGGCCTTGGCAATGATGACCCGCGCGCGCGGCCGTCGATCTTTAACGACGATGACGAATTCGCACTGCTGACGACGCATGACGAAATGCTGCTGAAAATACTTTATGATCCCCGTTTGCGCCCCGGAATGGGCGCCGACGATGCCCGCCCGATCGTTGCCGAAAAAGCGACCGAACTGGTGGGCGCCGGGGCAAGCTGACACCAAAAGGAGTTTACTGACATGGGCATTCTGGATTTCCTCTCGGGCCAGTTTATCGACGTCATCGAATGGACGGACGATACCCGCGATACGATGGTCTGGCGCTTTGAGCGCGAGGGCCACGAGATCAAGTATGGCGCCAAGCTGACTGTTCGGGAAAGTCAGGCGGCTGTTTTTGTACACGAAGGGCAGCTGGCGGATGTGTTCACGCCCGGGCTCTACATGCTCGAAACCAACAACCTGCCGATCATGACGACCCTGCAGCACTGGGACCACGGTTTTCAGTCTCCGTTCAAGTCCGAGGTCTATTTCGTCAACACCAACCGCTTTACAGATCTAAAGTGGGGCACCAAGAACCCGATCATGCTGCGCGATCCGGAGTTCGGCCCGACCCGCATACGCGCCTTTGGCACCTATACGATCAAGGTGGCTGACCCGGCGCTGTTCATGCGCGAGATTGTCGGCACCGATGGTGAATTCACCATGGACGAGATCAGCAGCCAGATTCGCAACATCATCGTGCAGGACTTCAGCAAGGCGATCGCGCAAAGCGGTATTCCGGTGCTGGACATGGCGGCAAACACCGGCGAAGTCGGCAAGCTGATCGCGCAGGCGATTGACCCGACCATAGCGCAATACGGCCTGACAATCCCCGAGCTGTACATCGAGAACATCTCGCTGCCGCCCGCCGTTGAAAAGGCGCTGGACGAACGCACCAGCCGCGGCATCACCGGCAATCTGGATGATTATATGAAATACAAGGCCGCGGACGCGATGGCCGCAGGTGGTGGAATGGCCGAAGGCATGGGCATGGGCATGGGTGCGGCCATGGGCATGCAGATGGGCAACCAGATGGGGGCCGCCATGGCGCCCGCTCAGGGCGGGATGGCACCGCCGCCGCCACCGGTCGAGCATGTCTGGCATATCGCCGAGAATGGTCAGACCAAGGGTCCGTTCTCCAAGGCCGATCTGGGCCGCATGGCGGGCAACGGCGAGTTGAAGCGTGACACCCACGTTTGGACGCCCGGTCAGGATGGCTGGAAGCTGGCAAGCGATGTAGCGGAACTGGCGCAACTCTTCACAGTGATGCCGCCCCCGCCGCCGCCCCCTGCGGGCTGAGACAAGAAACCAAGGCGCCGGGCCAATGGCCTGGCGTTTTTCGTTTCCTGGTCGTCTCGCGCCTGGTCAGGCAGGTGGATCGCCCTGCGTTGGCCCAAGGCCCAAAACCGGCGGACCGGGGCAGGCATCGGGCGGAAACTGGTAAGCGTCGTCGCGCACCACGGGAAAGGGCGTGAAGGGATCGATCCGCGAAGCGAACAGGGGTTCATCGTCGCGGCAGAAGTCCTGCCCCAAATTGCCTAGGTTGAAGCCAAAGCCCCCCTTGCCACAATCATCCCCTGCCCCATTCATATTCCACGCCTGCGGCATCGCGATCCCGCGTCCTTCGACGACAAAAGCCTGTTCAGAGGGAATGAAATGCAGCCGCCACGAGGTTTGCTCGTTCAGCATGGTCAGCGCCCAGCGACCAATCGACTCGCCTTCGTAAAAGCCTTCGATGTGAAAGCAGGCGACATCGCCTTCGCGCACCACCCGTCGCGCCAGATAAGCGCTGTCAAAGGACATGGCGCCGCGCATCGAATAACCATCGGCGCCCGTCCAGACAAAGCGGTAGCTGACCGGATCGGCCAGGGCAGGCAAAGCGGCACAAAGGGCAGTAGCAAGGGTAAGCGTTCTTATCATGATCCCGTTTTATGACATCGGCACGGCTCAGTGAACCGCCGCCTCTTTTGCATTCCGAACACAGGGGTTAGTCTGCGCGCAACGCAGTTGAAAGGCCAGCCATGACCGAGGAACACCGCTTTCCCTGTGACCAGTGCGGGTCGGATTACAGGTTTGATCCGGACGCTGGTCAACTGGTCTGCGATCATTGCGGGGCGACGCGCGCAATCACCGAAGCGGGCCCTTGGACAGGCGGCATCCGCGAGTTGGATTTCAAGCGGGCGATGGACAACCTTCTGCCCCTGCAAGAGATCGAGGAAACCCGTGTTTCGACCTGCCCCAACTGTGCCGCGCAGATCGAGTTTGACCCCGACGTACATGCGGTGGAATGCCCTTTTTGCGCGACACCCTTGGTCACAGATACGGGCGGGCATCGGCAAATCAAACCGCGCGGCCTATTGCCCTTTGCGATGGAAGAGACCAGCGCCCGTGAAGCGATGAGCAAATGGCTCGGCGCGCTTTGGTTCGCACCGAACGGTTTGCAGGAGTACGCCCGCAAGGGGCGCAAGATGACCGGGATCTATGTTCCGTATTGGACCTTCGACGCGCAAACCGAAAGCGATTATCGGGGCGAACGCGGCACGATCTATTACGAAACCCGGCAAGTCACACGCAACGGCCAGACATCCACCGAGCGCGTCCAGAAAATCCGCTGGTCTCCCAAATCGGGCCATGTGGCGCGCTTTTTTGACGATGTACTGGTGCTGGCCTCTCGGTCGTTGCCGAAACGGTTCACTGACGCGCTTGAACCCTGGGATCTGGCCGCAATGGAGCCCTACAGCCCCGAGTATCTGGCAGGTTTTCGGGCCGAGGGGTATCAGGTCGATCTGGACGAAGGCTATCACGAAGCTCGGGGCCATATGGACCGGGTGATCCAGCGCGATGTGAAATTCGACATCGGCGGCGATCGGCAGCGGATTCATTCGATCAATACGCAGATCAGCGATGTCACGTTCAAACACGTGCTACTGCCGGTCTGGCTGGCGGCTTACAAATATCGCGGCAAAAGCTATCGCTTTGTGGTCAACGGCCGCACAGGCCGGGTGCAGGGCGAACGCCCCTATTCCGCGTGGAAGATCGCCTTTGCCGTGGTGGTTGGCCTGATCATCGCCGCGGCGGTCGGGTACGTCGCAGCGATGAACCAGTAAAATTGGGGAAAGGCGGGAATGCTCCCGCCTGACCACTATTTCTTTTTCACCTCGATCTTGCGGCTTTCGCCGCTGTCGGGCTTTTTCCGCGGAACTGTCACCTCAAGCACGCCATCCTTGACATGCGCCTCGGCCTTATCGGCATCTGCATCCCCCGGCAGCCGGAACGACCGCCGAAAGGACCCGAACTGCCGTTCGGAAAAATACCATGTATCGCCCTTGTCCTCGCGGCTTTCGCTCTTTTCACCCGAAACGGTCAACATGCCCTGATCGACCGTCAGATCGATTGCATCTTCTGACACGCCCGGCAGTTCCATCGTGATGCGATAGGCGGCATCGTCGGACGAGGCGTCGGACGCCGGAGACAGCCATTCGCTAAGCCGCGTGCCAAGCCCGCGCAGCGGTGCATAGAGGTTTGGCCAAAGGCCGGGTTGGTTTGACTCTACCATCTTATCCTCCATTCGGATTTCTGCTATTGCAGGGCAACTATGGCGTGGCGGCCTGCCCTCGTCATTGATCCCGAGCAATCCGCCCTTGCCGCTGGTCAGGGCTTTGTGCAAGTTAGCGCAAACATTTTCGCAATCCCCAAGGAGCCCGACCATGATCCTCTGCTGCGGCGAAGCCCTGATCGACATGCTGCCCCGGACCAGCCCCAAGGATGAGCCATGCTTTGCCCCCTATGCGGGCGGTGCGGTTTTCAACACGGCCATTGCACTTGGGCGACTGGGCGCGCCATCTGGATATTTCGGTGGATTGTCGAGTGACTTGTTCGGCAAGCAGCTGGTCGAAACGCTGGATGCCTCGAATGTCGATCACGGGTTCTGCCCGCGCGGCGACAGACCGACAACGCTGGCCTTTGTCACCTTGACGGACGGGCACGCGCAATATGCCTTCTACGACGAAAACACTGCTGGCCGCATGTTGGCCATCGAGGATCTGCCGGATCTCGAAGGCAAGGTGGACGCGCTGTTTTTTGGCGGAATTTCCCTTGTGTCCGAGCCGCAGGCAGACAGCTATGCCGCGCTATGCGCCGGTGCAGGCGATCTGCCGGTGATGATTGATCCGAACATCCGCCCCGGTTTTATCACCGACGAACCACGCTATCGCGCCCGTCTGGAAAAAATGCTGGAGCGGGCGGATATCATAAAGATTTCCGACGAGGACATGGACTGGCTCAAGACCACACCCGAGGCCCTCTTGGCGCATAGCACCGTCATTCTGGTGACACGCGGGGCGGACGGCGTCGATCTGGTAACGTCCGAAGGCACCACCCGCGTCGCGGCGAAAAAGGTCGAGGTTGTCGATACCGTTGGCGCGGGCGATACCTTCAACGCGGGTTTTCTGGCCGGGCTTCGCCGGGACGGACTGCTTGACCTCGGCGCCTTGACCGCGGCCAACCTTGAGACGCTGGCTCCCGCAGCCGAGCTTGGGGCGCGCGCCGCAGCCATCACGGTCAGCCGCGCGGGCGCGAACCCACCTTGGGAGAACGAGCTTTGAGGGCTTTGATCCAGCGGGTCACTCAGGCCCGCGTCGAAATCGAAGGCGCTACCGTTGGCGAAATTGGCCCTGGCGTTCTGATCCTGATCTGCGCAATGCAAGGCGATACCGAGGCACAGGCGGACAAGCTGGCTGCCAAGATCACAAAACTGCGCATTTTCAAGGATGATGAGGGGCGCATGAACCGCTCGGTTGCCGATATCGGCGGTGCCGCGCTTGTGGTCAGCCAATTCACCCTTGCCGCCGATACCTCGCGCGGCAACCGGCCCGGTTTTTCGAGCGCCGCTGCGCCCGAACTTGGCGAAAGTCTGTACGAGTATTTCGCGGCCCAGATGCAAGCGCAGGGTATCCCGGTGGCCACCGGTCGCTTCGGCGCCGACATGGCGGTGAGCCTGACCAATGACGGACCGGTCACGATCTGGCTGGACACCGACGCGTAACGCCGTGTCATCAGGGTTCGTGGAAGGCTTCGCGCGACTTGTAAAGCGGTTTCAGCAGATATTGCAGAACGGTCTTTTCCCCGGTGTGCAATTCCGCCTGCGCCAGCATCCCCGGACGAATCTCGATCGAGGCTTGCCGGTCGGTCAGCGAATCCATGTCGACGCGGATCGTGACCTTGTAATGCGCCTCGGTTTCGGGGCGACGTTCGTCCTTGAAGGTGTCGGCTGAAATCACGTCAACGCGGCCCTTGAGGGTGCCGTAAATCGTGTAGTCATAGGCGGTCAGCTTGATGGTTGCCTCCTGCCCCCGGCGGATATTGGCAATGTTCTCGGGTTTGACCTGAGCTTCGACGAAAAGCTCTTCGTCCACCGGGATGATTTGCAGGATCTCTTCACCGGGGCGCACGACCCCGCCGATGGTGGTGACGGACAGCGTATTGACGATCCCGTGCATGGGGCTGGTCAGCACCGTGCGGTTCAATTGGTCCTGACTGGCCTTGAGGTTCTGGGTCAGCGTTGCCAGTTCCTTGAGCGTTTCCGAGTATTCCTCGGCGCGGGCAAGTTCGGTTTGCGTGACGATCTCGTCGAACTGCTTTTTGGCATCCGCATGGGCCCGGCGCGCGCGCGTGACCTCGATCAACGCCACCACCTTCTTTTTCAGAAGGTTCTCCATCAAGTCCAATTCGCTTTGGGCCTGTGTCAGAACGCTCTTCGCACCGGCTTTGCGGCTTTGAAAATCGGATTGACGGGCTTGCAGCAGTGCCCGCTCCGACTGAACCAGATCGGGCGAACGCATCGCCAAAGATGCGGGGGCATCGAAGGTGGATGCCCCGGCAAGTTCGGCCTCGAGCCGCAGGCGGCGGATCTCGAGAGCGGCGATCTGATCCATCAGGTCTTCGACCGATGATTTGAACTGAGTGCCGTGCAGCCGCGCCAAAACGTCACCGCGCAGCACTTCGTCGCCTTCCTTGACCAACAGTTCGGCAAGGATGCCACCTTCGAGGTTTTGAATGATCTGCGGGCGCGAGGACGAAATAACCTCGCCTTCGGCGCGGACGATTTCATCCAGCCAAGCGTAAGAGGCCCAGATGATGAAGATCCAGACCGAGGCGGCGCACAGCCAGATAGTCAGCGAAGGGCCTTTGAGGTCGCGCGCCAACTGGGCGGAAAGGTTCGTGCTGCTTGTCGCCATTTACGCGGCTCCCTGTGACGTGCTGCGAAGGTGGTCCAGCACCTGATCGCGCGGCCCATCGATGGCCATGCGGCCACCCGACAGGATCAGCATGCGGCTGGCCAGAGACAGGATCGGAACGCGGTGCGTGGCGATGACCGTAGTGCGCCCGTCAAGCCAGCTTTCGAGCCGGGAAATCAGCGTCTTTTCAAGCGTCTGGTCCAGCGCCGCGGTGGGTTCGTCCAGCAGACAGACGTCCGGGTCCTGCAGCCAAAGCCGCGCCCAGCCGATGCTTTGGCGCTGGCCGACCGACAGGCCTTCACCGCCGTCTCGGATGTCCAGATCCAACCCCTTGGGATGGGCTTTGACGAACTGGCCAAGGCCCGCGAAATCCAGCGCCTCGAACAGACGGTCGTCGTTGCGCTCCAGCATGCTCAGGTTGAGGTTGTCGCGCAAGGTGCCGTGGAACAACCGCACGTCTTGACCCAGATAGCCGATGCAACGGCGCAGGTCGCGCGGGTCGATCTGGCTCATTTCTGTACCGTCAATCAACACTTTGCCCTGTGTCGGCGCATAAAGACCGGTCAAAAGCTTCAGAAAGGTCGATTTGCCCGAGCCATTGGTGCCAAGAATGGCCAGAGTCTGGCCCGGCTGGATCGCCAATTGCTTGAGGTCCAGAACCGGGGCGCCTTCGGGATCATAGTGATAGGCGGCGTCGCGCAGCTCGAAATGACCGTTCAGCTTTTCGCGGCGCAGGTGAGTGCGTTCAGGGGCGCGGTCTTGCGCGGCATGGGCCAGCCCGTCCAGCCCGTCGAGCGCGGATTTGACGTTGCCCCAGCGGGCAAGGATGCCGGAAAGCTGCGTCAGCGGGGCAAGGGTCCGCGACGTCAGGATGCCGGTGGCGATGATGGAGCCGACGGTGAATTCACCGGCAAACACAAGGTAGGTCCCGGTGATGACCGCAGCCACATAGGTGCCTTGCTGGATGCCTTGGCTCCAGAAAGTCAGGATCGAGGCAAGGCGGCGCTGCTCCGAGGATTTCAGCGCCTGAACGGCGGTCAATTCCTCCCACATGCGGCGGAAGCGGTCTTCGCCGCGCTGGGTTTTTATGGTGTCCAGCTCAACCACGGTTTCCTGCAAAAGCCGCGATTGCTTGGACGACGCGCCCTGCATTTCGCGGGTCAGCCGGATCATGCGCTTTTGCAGGAAAAACCCGGGAACGACCATCAGGATGCCGCCCGCAACCAGCACCCAGACGACGCTGCCCGCAATCGACCAAACGAGAAACAGGAAGACAAAGATAAAGGGGATGTCCGCCAGCGCGCCGACAGTCGAGGCGGTGAAAAATTCCCGCACCGAGCCGAATTCGCGCATCGAGGAAAACAGCTGCGAGGGTGAGCGCCCCGGCGTGTCCGACCGCATGCCCAAAAGCCGGTCCATCAGGGACTTCTGGATGCTCATTTCAATCTGGCGGCCAGCCCCGTCCAGCAGTTGCGAACGCGCAACCTTGAGGAACGCCTCCAGCAACAAGGCCAGCACTGCGCCCGCAGCCAGCACCCAAAGGGTGGCTTCTGACTGGTGCGGGATCACGCGGTCATAGACCTGCAAGGAAAACAGCGCGACCGAAACCGCCAGCAGATTGGCCACGAAAGAGCCAAGCGCGACTTCAAGGAAATGGCGTTTGAAACGGGCAAATTGCCCCCAGAACCAATGTGATTGGACTGCATGGCTTGCGTGCGTTTCCGAAAGCGTCTTGACCGGGGCCTCGGCGTGGATCACTTGCCCGGAAAAGTAAGGCTCGAACTCGGCCAGGGCGACTTCGGAGCGGCGGTCGGGGGCGGCGACGTCATAGATCGACAGCCCCCAGTCCTCTTGCGACAGGATCAGAACCGCCTGCCCGTTCGACATCAGCGCAAGCGCTGGCCAAAGATCGGGGTGCAATGTGGTCGTCTCGCGGGTTTCCGCGATCAGACCTGCAGCCTGAACCCCGGCTTGCAGGGCGTAACTGTCATAGCTGTCATCGCAGCCAGCGTTCTGCGACAGCGCCTCGAGGATGTCGGCGGATTTGGCTTCGACCCCCAGACGCCCGGCAAGCACATTGATCAGATCTGCCCGGGATTTGGCGCGCTCGGAATACCGCGGCGCGCGGCGTGCCGCGTTGGCCGCCTGCGGCGCGGGGACGGCGCGCAACATGGCGCGCGCTTTTCCAGCAAGTCCGGACAGCGGTTGCGATGTCAAATGCTGGCCCCTTCCGCCAAGGCGCCCTTGAGCCGCGCCAGTTCAAGCTCGGCCCGGGCGGCTTTGTATTTCAGTTCGATCTCGGTCTCCAACGCCTGCGCATAGGTTTCATAGACCCCGACAACATCCATCACCTGACGCTGGCCGCCTTCGTATTGGGCGCGGAACAAATCAAGGTTCTGCTTGGCCTGCGCGGTCAATGTCCCTGCCTCCCCCGCCTGACGCTTGAAAGCCTCCATCTGGCGGGACTGCGCCTGAATGCGGCGCTCGGCCACTTCGCGGGCTTCGGCGACCTTGCGGTCAGCGGTTTCCCTGGTGGCCTCGATGGCCTTGAACTCGGCCATCGTGCCGAGGCTGAACAGCGAATCCGTGGTGACATCCAACCCATAGCTGCCGTTGCTGCTGGCGCTGGCGGCCAACCCCGGCAGGTGCCCAGCGCGGGCGATCTTGGCCTCGGCGATTGTGCGTTCACGTTCAGCACGGGCGCGGATCACCCCCAGCGCCTCGCCTGCCGTACTGTCACGCAACCCGCCAATACCGCTGAGCGTATCCAGCGGGCGCGCGGACATGGCGTTGAGTTCGGCCATTGCCGTGACGGTGGCTTCATGCGCTTCGCTTGATCGGGCACGCATCGCCGACAATTTTTGGCGCAACACATTTAGGTCTGACATGTCCGATACGCCGCCATTGACGCGTTCCTGCATGACCCATTCGAAATGCGCCATGTCTTTGAGCGCGGTATTGAGATGGCCGGACAGTTCAATATTTTCCTGCGCCTTGACATACAGCGCCAGCGCATCAGCGACCCGGCGGTTGCCGTCCTCGACCAAGGTCACGGCGGCGATCTCGACGTTGGCCTTGGCCAGATCGCGCTCGGCCACCTTGCGGCCATTGTCAAAGAGCACCTGATTGATCACCAGATCAGCGACGAAATCCCCCAGCGAGTTCAGCGACACGCGCGGCCCGATCCGCGGCATCCAGTTGTACTTGGCGGCCTGGGCACGCATCTGGGCAACACGCAGCTCGGCCTCGGCGACGCGCGCGTCAGAAGCGATCACCGCATCAGCCACCCGCGCATAGGGCGTGCCGGACATCAGAACCGAAGGGCGAATCTGCAAAGCATGGATGATTTCCGAAGCGTCAGCCGGTTTGACCACAGCTTTCGTTGCCCCGCCCGAAGGGGCCTGAGCCTTGGGTTCGACGCCCATAAAGCGAGTGACCGTACCCTCGCCCATGTCTTTCATACATCCGGGTAACATCGCAAAAGCGATGATCAAGCCCAGGTTCCGCCTGCTCGTGCTCATGTCGTGCCCCCGTATCGGCGCGAATTATAGTTATGTCGGGATCCGGGGCCCGGTTCAGCCGGGCCTCCGGACGTTACTCGTATAATCTTATACCAGCCCGTTCACGTTGGTGATGTCGTCATCGATAAAGAGCGTCGCATCGCCAAGCGAATAGGTGTTGAAGCCTTCTCCGTCCACGATGGTCGTTCCGGTATGGATGGCACCGGTGATCGTCACGCTGTCATCGCTGCCACCGTGCACGACAAGGGTGTCGGTGTTGCTGGACAGGGCGGTGATCTGCGCCTCGGTGATGGTCAGGTTGGTGTCTTCTGCGAACCCAAGGTCGATGCTTTCGATCTGGAATTCGGACAGGGCGTCCGCCAGCATATCGGTCATCACCACCTCGTTGGTGGTCGGATCGTCCGTCACCAGATAGTTGCCCGAGGTGTTGCCCGCCGCATCCGTGGAGGTCACGACCAGATGCGAGCCATCGGGAACCGCAGTGGCAAAGCTGTGATAGGTCACCCCCAGAGGGGCCACATCGATGGAGCTGTCCAGTGCCACGTCCACAACCGTCGGGGCGGTGTCCGGGTTTACGACCACGCCGATTTCGACCGTATTGTCGGTGATCTCGGTGCGGATTTCGTCGATTCCCAGGTGGTTACGGCCATAGCCTTCCCAACCCAGCGCGCCCGGTGCATCGGTGTCGATTGCGATGGTTTCAATGATCGAGGCGGTGTTGCCAGCCGCGTCAGTCGCTTCGATCAACGCCGTTGCGTTCAGCGTTCCCGTCGGGATCGACGACGGCGGAACATCAAGGCTCCAGTTGCCAGCGCT
Source organism: Pacificoceanicola algae (assembly GCF_049341065.1). Classification (NCBI taxonomy): domain Bacteria; kingdom Pseudomonadati; phylum Pseudomonadota; class Alphaproteobacteria; order Rhodobacterales; family Roseobacteraceae; genus Pacificoceanicola; species Pacificoceanicola algae. Next base: position 137,852 of record NZ_JBMPIX010000006.1, read on the forward strand.
GTCGACGGCTGCCTCGTGGATCATGCCGCCAAGGGTGACCATGACGGTCGAACCCGCTTCGACCTGACCGTTCAGGGTGATGCCCTCGGCCGCTTCGGCCGCGTTCACCACGTTGTCGGCGGTGATTGGCGCGTCGGACATGTTCAGCACGCTCACTTCGGTGTCGAAGGTCAGCGTGATCGCAGTGTTCGCCGTGTTGCCTGCACTGTCGGTGGTGACGATCTTGGCCGGGGCCGAGATTTCGCCCGACAGCATCGCGCTGGCCGGAAGATCCACCGACCAGTTGCCAGCGCCGTCCACGACGCCTGCGTAGGACATGCCCTCAAAGATCACCTGAACCGAACCGCCGATTTCGGTGGTGCCGGTCAGGGTCACCCCGTTGGCGGCCTCGACATGGTTGATCACTCCGTCGCCTTCGATCGGTGCGTTGCTGGGCGCAAAGTTCAGAACTTCGGTATCAACACGAACCGAGTCCGTGCGCGTCAGTGTATTGCCCGCGCTGTCAGTGATCGTCGCGGTGATTTCGGCGGTATAGGTGCCGGGGGCAATCTCGCCCGCGCTATAGGGCGCGGTCCAGACACCGTTGGCACCTGTCTGCACCGTGTGGCTGACGCCGTTCATGGTGACAGTGACCATTTCGCCCGGGTTCGAGGTGCCCGTCAGGACAACTCCGTCCGAGGCTTCGGCGAAGTTGACGATATCATCGCCTTCGACCGGGGCCGGGCTGATGGTCAGGATACCTGCATCGGTATCGACGCGAACCAATTGCGTCAGCGTGTCGGTGTTGCCCGCCGCGTCGGTCGAGACTGCCGTCAAAGTCACGCTGGTTTCACCCGAGGGGAGCTGCCCACTGTTGTAGGTCACGGTCCAGTTGCCATTGGCATCGACCGAGGCCGGCAGGGACACGCCGCCCAGCGTCACCTGAACGGTGGCGCCCGGCTCGGTCGTGCCGGTCAGGGTCAGGCCCTGCGCCGCCTCTTGGGCGTTCAGCACGCCATCCGCGCCGCCCGGGGTCGAGGTGTTGGTGAAGTTGCGCACCAGCGTGTCAACGTCCAGATCACCCGTCGCGGTAGCCGTGTTGCCCGCCGCATCGGTCGAGATCGCGCTAACCGGCAGGGTTTTCTCACCCGTCGGAATTTCAGCGGCACCATAGTTGGCAGTCCAGCTGCCATCTGCGGCAACCGAGGCCGCTTTGGTCACAGCCCCAAGGGTCACCATCACGGCGGCCCCCGGCTCGGCCGTGCCGGTCAGTGTCACGCCGTCGGCATGTTCCGCCGCGTTGACCACACCATCGCCTTCGACGCCAGCGGTCTGCACCGTGACAGAGGTTGTGGTATCGACCGCAATGCTGCCCGAGGATGTCGTGCTGTTGCCCGCCGCGTCGGTCGCCGTGGCCGAAACCGCAAGGCTGGTTTCACCTTCTGGGATAAGGCCTGCGGGGATGTTCACGGACCAGCTGCCATCAGCGGCAACCGACGCGGTCAAGGCGGTGCCGGAAACCATGACTTCGACGGAAGAGCCCGCCTCGGCGGTTCCGGTCAGGACAACACCTGCAGCACGTTCACCCGCGTTGACCATGCCATCGCCGCCAACGGTCGAGGTTTTGATCGACAGCGAGATTTCGGTATCGACGTCAAAGCTGTGCGAGGTTGTCGCAACATTGCCCGCCGCGTCAGTGGCCACAATGGACGCGGTGGTCGTATAGGTGCCAGCGGGCAGATCGCCTGCGCCGAAGCTGACGCTCCAGCTGCCGTCGCTGCCTGCAATGGCGGAATGGGTCACGCCTTCAATGGTGACCTCGACGGTCGAGCCGGACTGCGACGTGCCCGACAGAGTCACGCCGGCGTCGTATTCGCCCTGACCGATCAGATCGTCGCCCGTCAGCGGAGCGTTGTCGAGACTGACCAGACCGATGGTGTCAACTTGCACGCTGTCGATCAGAACCGTCGAATTGCCAAAGCTGTCGGTCGCCGTGACCGTCACGTCGGTGGTGTATTCGCCCTCGGGGAAAACCGTGCCGTCAAAGGAGAAGGACCAGGTGCCGCCTTCGCCGACTACGACGCTTTGTTCATAGTCGCCCACGACCATCACCACGGTCGACCCGACTTCGGCTGTACCGCTCACGCCCACGCCGTCAGCGTAGTCGTCCGCGTTGAACAGATCGCCCAGCGAAACGGTGCCATCTTCGATCGCAATCGCCGGAGGCGTGGTGTCGATCTCAAAGCTTGGGCCGTCCAGATCGGTTGTGCTGCCGTCCGGATGGGTCACCACGACAACCACATCTTCGTAGACGCCATCTTCGGGGAAATCTTCGCCCTCGAAGATCACTTTCCAAAGGCCACTGTCGTTGATGACGGTCGTGACGGTCACATCGTCGATGGTAATCGCAACATCGTCGCCCGGCTCACCGGTGCCGGTGATCTCGAGTGTTGGGTCGTCACTTCCGCCGATGTCGATGCTGGCATCCGGATCATCCACGGTGGGCGTTGCGGGGCCAGTTGTCACGCCCGTGCCGCCATCGCCGCCGTTGTCGCCGCCGGTCAGCCCCAGCAGGCCAAGGCCACCAAGGCCAATCCCAGCCGCGCCAAGGCCGCCAAGGCCCGTGACACCGCCCAGAAGGCCCGCGCCCAACATGCTGACTTCGTCATCACCATAGGCGCTGACGTCGGCAACCACGGCCGGTTCATCGAGAAAGATCAGCTCGTCCGAGGGGCTCCATTTGCCCCAGGTTTCGGTCGGTCCGTACTGCGCATAAAGGGCGCCGCCCTCGGCCTCGACAAAGCTGACCTGATTGAGCTGCCCTTCGGAGCTGAGGAAAAGACGGTTATCGTCGTCGCCGGCGAAATATCCCTCGAGCACGATCACCCGGCCATCAGCGAGTGTAATCAGCAGGTCATCCGCTGCACGATCATATCCGCGCAGGTCCGCCTGATTGATGTTAAGGGAAATATCGTTGTCGGAACCTGCCTTGATCAGAAATCCCTGATCTTCACCAGCCACAGACCCACGCTCTACTGCACCCGTACGGGTACGGATCACGAAATCGATCGCGTTCATAGTTACACCGCTCTACCTCTGCGACGGCAGTTTTTTGCCGCCGTCAATTTTTTTTGTGATTTGGAATTATCGCATAATCGTAAATTTCGCTAGACGGAAAATTGACGGGGTAGGAAAATAGGGTGTGTTTTCCCGTGTTTACCACTAAATCGGCCCCGGATTGCGGCAACTTTGTGGCAAATTTGCCCCAATTCCGTCTGATTACAATTCGACGGCTTGCCCGCTCGATGCTGATTTCTGCGCCGCCAATCCCATGCGAACAGCCCATGCGCCGTCGTCCAGGGTCACGTCAGGGCGGGCCTGGCCGCGCACCACGGACAAAAAGCGTTGATGCTGATAAAAGGTGGATCCGTTGTGATCCCCCGCTTCAAGCAGCGTCGGATCGACTGGAATTTCCACGGCTTGCGGGCCCTTTGGCTGGCGCGGGCTGACGATCACCTTGGCGGTGGGCGGCAATCCCAGATGGGTCGGCCAAAATCGCCCCGGCCCGGGAACAAAGGCTTCGATCTTGCCTTTTGGCCCGACGGCTGAAAGCTCTTCCTGATAGGTGGACCCTTCGGCGTACATGCACAATTCAAGCATCGCTCGGGCGCCGCTGGCGAAATCGACAATGACATAGCCGCTGTCCCAGATATCCGGCGTTTCACCGTCATAAGTTTCGTCCAGATGGTTCACCACCTGCCCGGCACTCGCCATGACGCGCACCGGATCGGATTGCAAGACAAGGCGCATCAGGTCAAAGAAGTGACAGCATTTTTCGACCAGTGTCCCGCCGGTATTGCGATTGAAGCGGTTCCAATCCCCGACCTTGGGCAAGAACGGAAACCGATGTTCGCGGATCGAGAACATGGTAACGCCGCCAGTCGCGCGCTCCAACTGCTCGACAAAGGTGGCGACGGGCGGCATATAGCGGTACTCCATCGCCACCCAGATCGGCGCCGGGTATGTGCTGCGCAGCGCCTCCAGGCGGGCGCCCTGCGCTTCGCTTGTATAAAGCGGCTTTTCCATCAGCATCGGCAGCGGGCGAAGGCGCGCCACCTCTTCCAATTGATCCACATGGGTGTGGTTCGGGCTGACCACCAGCAGGCAATCCAGTTCCTCCTGCGCCAGCAGTTCCGCGATCGACCCGCAGAGCTTAGCATTGGGGGCGATGGCTTTGGCAGCGTTGGCCATCAACTCGTTCGGCTCAAAGATCGCAGCGACGCGAGCGCCGGGCAACAGGGCGATGTTACGAAGGTGCTCTTGCCCCATCATGCCGCAACCGATGATGCCGTAGTTGATGATGTCCTGTGCCACGTCAGCTCTTCCTTTAAGCGATGCGCGAAACATAGCGCGCGATGGTCGTGTCTATCCAGCTGAACGAAACCTCGGCGCGGGTGCCATCCTGCCCCCAACTGATCCGGCTGGCCTGCAGGGTGTTTTCGCCGGATTTTGGGCCAAAGGTCTCGGGGGCCCAATCTGGAACCGGGGCAAGGCCCAGACGATCCTCGGCCCGGTTGATCCAAAGGCCCAGCGCCTCGCGGTAATACAAATAGAGGGACTCGCGCAGGTCACCTTCGGCAATCTGCGGGGCAAAGGATCCGTCCAGCCAGATTTCCTCAAGCACCGCGGGCTGGCCGTTCAAACGGCGCAAACGGCGGATGCGATGGGCCTCGTCCGAGGTGCCAAACTGGGGCAGCTCCGCCGCTTTTACGACCCGCTGAACCGAGAGCACCTCGGCAGTCGGCAGCCCGCCGCCTTCCAGCAGTTCGACCCGAAAAAAGGCATAGACAGACTGCGCATCGCTTTTGGCGCGGATATAGTTGCCAGACCCCTGAACCCGCTCCAGCATCCCCTTGTCGGTCAGATCGCCCAGAGCTTTGCGAAGGGTGCCAACGGAAATGCCCAGCCGGTCGGCCATCTCGCGCTCGGGCGGCAGCCGTTCACCGTCCAGCAAGCGGCCCGCATGAATGTCGCGGATCAGCATTTCGCTGATCTGGACATAAAGCGGCAGGGCGTGGCGGTCGGGCATTTCTTCTGTCCGAAAATTGATACACTATTGATCTACATCAAATGCAATGCTACGCAAGAGAAAATGCATCGGAGGCGCATGTTATGACCGTTGTCCCCATTACCTCTCCTGATCTGGATGCAGCCGAGGTGTCCTGGTTCGCGGCGCTGTGCTCGGATGATTACGAATTTCTGGGGGTTCCAGAGGGGCGGCTGCGGTCTTCGTTCGGACATTGCTCCTCGATCGTGCAAGAGGCCGAGCGCCAGGGCTTTCGCAATATCCTCTGCCCGTCGTCCTATCAGGTTGGGCAAGACACGCTGAGCTTTGTCGCCGGCTGCGCGCCGATTACCTCACAGATCAACATGCTGGCCGCGGTGCGCTGCGGGGAAATGCAGCCGATCATGCTGGCCCGGACAATCGCGACGCTGGATCACATGCTGGAAGGGCGCCTGACGGTGAACATCATCAGCAGCGATTTTCCCGGCGAAAAAGCCGAAAGCGCCTTTCGCTACCAACGCTCTCGCGAGGTTGTGGAAATCCTCAAGCAGGCCTGGACGCAGGATGAGATCAACCACAAAGGCGAAGTCTACAATTTCGAAGGCCTGACGACCGACCCGGCCAAGCCGTACCAGACCGGCGGTCCGCTGCTGTATTTTGGCGGCTATTCGCCCGACGCGCTGGAATTGTGCGGCGAACATTGCGACGTCTACCTGATGTGGCCGGAAACGCGCGACGTTCTGGCGGAACGCATGAAGGCGGTGAACGTCGTGGCCGAGCGTTACAATCGCACGCTGGATTATGGCCTGCGGGTGCATGTCATCGTGCGCGACACCGAAGCCGAGGCGCGCGAATGGGCGCAGCATATCACCAGCAAGCTGGACGACGAACAGGGCCGCGCCATCCGCGAACGGGCGCTGGACGCAGGGTCTTTGGGTGTGTCGCATCAGGCGAAGAACCGCGAATTGGCTGATATGGATGGGTTCATCGAACCGCACCTTTGGACCGGCGTCGGCCGGGCTCGGTCAGGGTGCGGCGCGGCTTTGGTTGGCTCGACCGATCAGGTCTTGTCCGAGTTGGAGCAATACCAGAAGATGGGCATTCGCGCCTTTATCCTTTCGGGGTATCCGCACCTTGAGGAATGCAAACATTTCGGCAGCCGGGTGCTGCCAAAGATGAAGACTTGCTCGCTTCCGGTCGCCTATGGCCGGGTGCCGGGCGAAACACCGATGACGCCGCTCGGCGCAGGAGAAAGACGCTGATGGACCGTATCGCGCTGAATGACACCTTGGAGCTGAGCCGCCTTGTCTATGGCATGTGGCGCATTGGCGATGACGACAACACCGCGCCCGATCATGTGCGCGCCAAGATCGAAGCCTGTCTGGATCAGGGCATCACAACCATGGATCAGGCCGACATCTATGGCGGCTACGAGGCCGAGGAAATCCTAGGCAACGCCCTGACGCCCGAACTGCGCAACCAGATCGAGATCGTCACCAAATGTGACATTGTGGCGCCCGCGGGGCGCTATGCCGGCAAGCGGGTAAAATATTATGACACCTCACGCGCGCATCTGATCAGGTCGGTCGATCATTCGCTGCGCCTGATGAAGATCGACCATATCGACCTGCTGCTGATCCATCGCCCCGATCCGCTGATGGACGCCTGCGAAACCGGTGCGGCGCTGGATGAGCTGATCGACAGCGGCAAGGTCCGCGCCGTCGGCGTTTCCAACTTCCGCCCTTGGGACTGGAAGCTGCTGCAAGCCTCGATGAAAACACCACTGGCCACCAACCAGATCGAGATCAGCCTGCTGTGTCCCGCGCCCTTGACCAATGGCGACGTGGCCTTTCACCAAAGGCACGGCCAGCCACTGATGGCCTGGTCGCCGCTGGGCGGCGGAGCGCTGTTTGACGCTTCGAACGCAGGACTGCGGGCCAAGCTTTCCGAAATCGGAGCGCAATTCGCCGTTGATGACGCCGCGGTCGCCGTGGCTTGGCTCTTGGCACACCCATCGCGCATTCTACCTGTGCTTGGTACGAACAATCTGGACCGGATCGCACGCATCGGGGATGCTGCCAAGGTTCACCTCGACCGGGAGACATGGTTTGAGCTTTACACTGAGGCCCTTGGCCACGAAGTCCCATGAGACGGATCGCCACCGCTCCTATGCCGGGTTTGCGTCCGAAAATCCGCATAAACCTCCTGTATCGGTGAGGCTATGAACGCTTTGCACAAGATATTTGACCCCGCCGATGTAGACAGCCGCGCCTTTCGCGAAGCGCTGGGGAGGTTTGGCACAGGAGTGACCGTGATCACCTGTGACACCGGCACTGGCCCTTTGGGGATCACCGCGAACAGCTTTTCCAGCTTATCGCTTGACCCGCCGCTGGTGATGTGGGCTCCGGCGAAATCGTCCTCGCGCTATCCGTTTTACATGGCGGCCGAACGGTTCGCGATCCATGTGATCGGCTCCGAGCAGACCGGCATGTGTCAGGCTTTTGCGCGCGACGGCAACGCCTTTGACCAATTCGACTGGGAGCTGAGCCCCGAAGGCGTGCCTTTGCTCAATGGCTGCCTGTCGCGCTTTGAATGCAAGACCCATGCCACGCATGACGGCGGGGATCATTCGATTGTTGTGGGGCGAGTGGAGCGCGTCACAACTCGTCCGGGCGATCCTTTGTTGTTTGTCAGCGGCAAATTCGGGAGCTTTGAACAGACGTCATAATCCGCCCCTAAAACAGCGATAACGCGAAGGGGCACTTGGGAGGGGGAAGGCCAATGGCCGCATTGCTGGCGCTGCTGCGTCCGCTGCAGGTGGTGAACGATATCGTCCTGAAATTCGGACGAGGTTTCGCAACCATTGCAATTGGATTGATGGTGGTCTGCATCCTTGTGCAGGTCTTTTTCCGATACGTTCTGAACAACGCCCTGCCCTGGCCGGAAGAAGCCGCGCGTTTCCTCATGCTTTGGATGACCGGGCTGATCGCGCCCAGCGCCTACCGACGCGGCGGCTTTGTAGCGATCGACATGATCTCGGCTTTGCTGCCGCGAAGCATCGGGGCGGTGCTCAGCCTGTGCCTGCTGCTACTGTCGATGCTGGTGCTGATCATGGGGCTAGAGCTGGGACAGAAGCACATCAAATCCGGTTGGATGTTCGCTTCATCGTCGCTGTACCTGCCTTTGGAAGTGATCGGCCAGAAGGGCTACAAGATCAAACTGGCCTGGATGTACATGTCGCTGTACGTCGGCCTTTGGCTGTTGCTGATGGTCAACGCCGAACTGGTGCTGCGCGCGCTGGTCAGCCTGTTTGGCGGCGAAGACCGCCTGCGTCCGCTGATCCATGAAGATCTGGTGGTGGAATAATGCTGGTCTGGTTCCTTCCGCTTTTCCTGCTGTTCCTGATGATTGGTCTGCCCGTGTTCTTCGGCATGCTCGCGGCGCCCGGTCTGCTGCTTTACCTCAACGGACAAGAGCGCGACCTGTCGCTGCTGTATCGCAACGTCTATAACGGCATGGACAGTTTCCCTTTGATGGCGATCCCGTTCTTCATGCTGGCGGGCGAGCTGATGAACCGCGGCGGCATCACCATGCGGCTGGTCGAATTCAGCCAGGCGATGATGGGGCATCTGCGCGGCGGCTTGGCGCATGTTAATATCCTGTCCTCGATGCTTTTTGCCGGGTTGTCGGGATCGGCCGTGGCCGACACCTCGGCGCTGGGGTCCATGCTGATCCCGGCGATGGAGCGCGAAGGCTATACCCGCCGCTTTGCCGCTGCGATCACGGCGGCCAGTTCGGTGATCGGGCCGATCATTCCGCCGTCCGGGATCATGATAATCTATGCCTATGTCATGGGCGAAAGCGTGGCCGCGCTGTTCCTTGCGGGCATCGTGCCGGGTATTCTGGTGGGGCTGGGCCTGATGATCGCCGTCAAGCTGATGGCCGACCGCTATGATTTCCCCGCCTCGCGCAGCAAGGCCACTTGGGGCGAGCGTGGGCAGGCGTCAATCAAGGCGTTTTTCCCGTTGCTGACCCCGGTGATCATCCTTGGCGGCATCCTTGGCGGCGTCTTCACACCGACCGAGGCCGCAGCGGTCGCCGTGGCTTATGCGATCCTCATCGGGATGTTTGTCCTGCACACTCTCCGGCTGAAGGACCTGCCAGATGTCCTGATGCGCGCCGCGATGACCAGCGCGGTCGTGCTGCTGCTGGTGGGCGCGGCCATGGCCTTCAAGACCGTGGTTTCCTTGTCGCACGCCCCAGAAGCGCTGGCCGCTTTTATCCTGTCGCTGTCGGAAAATCCGCTGGTCCTGCTGTTCCTGATCAACCTGCTGCTTTTCATCGTCGGCATGTTCCTGGACGCAGGCCCAGCCATCATCATCCTTGGTCCGATCCTCGCGCCGATCTTTACCAACCTCGGCATCGACTCAATCCATTTCGCCATCATCATGAGCGTCAACCTGACCGTCGGACTGGCGACACCGCCCATGGGGCTGGTGCTTTTCGTGGCCTCATCGGTCAGCGGCGAAAAGGTCGAAACCATCGCCAAGGCGATCCTGCCGTTTCTTCTGGTCGAGGTGATCGTGATCTTCCTGATCACCTTCATCCCCGAGATTTCCATGACCATTCCCCGCCTTACGGGGTTTGCCAATTAACCGGGCTTCGGCCCCACCGACCGACACAGCAACAGGGAGAGAGAAATATGCTTAAAGGTCTGACCAAAGCCGCAATGGTTGCGGCGCTTCTGACGGGCAGCGCAATCAGCGCCGCAGCGCAGGAGTATACCATTCGCGCCACCGCGAATTCCAACGAGAACGACGAAGACTATGACGGCCTCGTGGTCTTCAAGGACTTTGTCGAAAAGGCTTCGAACGGCGCCATCGCGGTCGAGTTGTTCATCGGTACGCAGCTGTGCTCGGGCGGGGCCGAGTGCCTGCAGGGCGTAGCGGACGGGTCGATTGATGTCTTTGTGACCACGTCGGGCGGCGCGGCTGGCATCTTTCCCTATGTGCAGGTGTTGGACCTGCCTTACCTGATGTCTGATGACCGCGTGGCCGAGGCTGTGCTGTCGGGCGATTTCACCCGGAAAATGCGCGAAATGGCGCTGGAGGATTCCGGCGGGATGATCCGCATCATGACGATCGGCAATACCGGTGGCTGGCGCAACTTTGCCAATACCAAGCGCCGGGTGCAGATGCCCTCGGATCTTGAGGGCCTCAAGATCCGCACCGTGGTCGCTGATCTGCCGCAGGAACTCGTCAAGGCTTTGGGCGCGTCGCCCACCCCGATCAGCTGGCCGGAACTGTTCACCAGCTTCCAGACCGGCGTTGTCGAGGGATCGAAGAACGGCATCACCGACATCATGAACATGAAGTTCCCCGAAGCCGGCCTGAAGTATGTCACGCTGGACGGGCACGCCTACATGGGTGCGATCTGGACGATGAACAACGACAAGTTCCTGTCGATGCCGGAAGAGATGCGCAAGGTCGTGGTCGATGGCTTTGCGGCGCTTCAGCAGGCGACTTTTGCCAGCCCCAAGCGCAAGTCGATTCAAGCCTATCAGGATTTTGCAGCGGCAGGCGGCGATCTCTATGTCCCCTCCCCCGAGGAAAAGGAAGCTTTCCGCGAAGCCGCGGCGCCGGTCTATGACTGGTTCCAGGAAAACGTCAAAGGCGGCGACGTGATCTTCAAGGCGCTGACCGATGCGGTGGCCAAAGCCGAGGCCGATCTGGCCGAAGGGTACAAATCGGACCTCAACTGATCCGATTGTTGGCGTAAATTCGGGCTGTGCAGGTGACTGCGCAGCCCTTTCTTTCTGGCGAATCGCGCGGGCATGCAGGGCAAGACACCCAGACCGGAAACAACCCGTGTCAAAGCCCGCGATTTCACCCAAGACAGGGAACAAGTCACAGGTTAGACGGTCCCTTCAGTTCCGGATTTGCCAAACGGCCCAAAGCCGAGTCATGTTTAGCGAAACGGATACATCCAGACCCGGTAGTCATCGACCAGCACATGCGCCTTTTCAATTTCTTCACCGCTCATCTTCTTGACCACTTCTTCAACCGAATGGGCTGCGTCCGGGTCACCTCCGATTGTGCTGAGACGGTACCACAGGTAGGCACGCACCAGATCGGGGGCTGGCATTCCGAGGCCAAGCTCGTAATACCAGCCAACCCCGGATTGCGCGCCGGGATGGCCCTTCATGGCGCTGCGCAGGTACCAGTCAAAGGCGCGGATATGGTCCTGCTCAACCCCAAGGCCAAGCGCATACATGACGCCGATCAGCTCTTCGGCGTCGGCATTTCCGGATATCGCCAGTGGCCAAAGCGCCTCGCGCGCCTCTTGGAACTGGCCCGCCTCCATCAGATCGCGCGCCGCGTCGAGGTTGGCCAGCGCTGGCGTGGCAAAGGCAGCGCAAATCACAAGGCAAAGCGCGCGCAAGGTCCGAAGATGGGTCATGGGATCGCGGTCCTGTTCGTTTCCCTTGGTCTGGCCCTGCCCGCATCGGGCGAGACCATGTCAGAGGCTGATTTCCTGCCCTTTGACGCGGCGCAGGCCAAGCTTGGGCAGCTTCTTTTCTATGACAAGATCCTCTCTGGCAACCGCAATATCAGTTGCGGCACCTGCCATCACCACTCGTTGGCCGGAACTGACGGGCTGAGCCTTGGGATCGGTGAAGGCGGGGTTGGACTGGGTCAAAGGCGCACTGCGGGCGACGGCGCCACGAAGATCCGAAAACGCATTCCGCGCAACGCACCGGCGCTTTGGAACCTCGGTCACAAGGGCGTTCGGGCACTGTTTCACGATGGGCGGGTCGAAATACGAGACGACAAGGCGTGGGATTTCGACACGCCGGCCAAAGCATATCTGCCCAAGGGGCTGAACTCGATCCTCGCGGCGCAGGCCTTGTTCCCGATGACCTCTTCGGCCGAAATGGCCGGTCAGCCGGGCGAAAATGAAGTCACGGGCGCGGTGCATTCGCGGATCGACAAAGGCTGGCCGATCATCGCCAAGCGGGTGCGGACGGTGCCGGAATATGGCGAGATGTTCGTTCAGGCCTTTGCACATATCGAACGCCCCGAAGATGTGACGATCACCGAGATCGCCAATGCCATCGCCGCTTTCATCGGTACGGAATGGCAAAGCTACGACAGCCCGTATGACGACTGGCTGCGGGATGGCACGCCCTTACCCGAGGATGCCGAGCGCGGGCGAAAACTGTTCTTCGGCAAGGCGCAATGCCAGTCATGCCACAACGGCCCCCTGTTCAGCGATCAGGATTTTCACGCTGCTGGCTTGCCGCAGTTCGGCCCCGGAAGGACGAGGAGGTTTGATCTGATCCCGCGCGATGTCGGCCGCATGGCAGTGACCGATGATATCGCAGATGCCTATAAATTCCGCACTCCGTCCCTGCGCAATGTCGCCCTCACTGCGCCCTATGGCCATAACGGCGCCTTCCCGACGTTGAACAGCATGATCCGGCACATGGCGAACCCGGTGGCCGAGCGCGAACGCTGGCAGCCGAAAATGGCGCATCTGCCGCGCATTCCCTGGCTGGACGACTATGATTTCGTAATTGCCGATGACCGCTTTGAAATGGCGCGGCAAGCCGAGGCAATCGACATTCCCAAGGTGACCCTAACCACCGAAGAGATCGACGACATCGAAGCCTTTTTGAACGCGCTCACCGGGGCGTCGGCCCGCAATTTGCCATTGGGCATCCCCAAGACCGTGCCCAGCGGTTTGCCTGTCGACTAGGACGCCTTTTTCAGAAGCTCGCGAATGATCGGTTCTTTCTTGGGCTTTTTCGACAGGCTCATCAGAAGATCGGCCAGTTCAGGCTCCTTGACCCGCTTGGCGGCAGATTTCGGTGAAAACCAGCGGCGGGTGCGTTCGTGGCGTTCCTTCCAAGTGCGCTTCAACTTTTCGACGATCATCGGATAGACACGCACCTCGCAGGGCACGATGTGCTTCTTGTCGAGCTTTTTTCGGTAGGTGTAGGTGCCTATAACTTCATGCGAGATGTAGCCCTTGGCGCCGGCCTCTTCGAGGGCTTCGATCTCGGCCGCGGCCCACGGCTTTTTGCCATCCATCTCCCAGCCTTTGGGCATGACCCAACGACCGGTGTCGCGGGATGTGACCATCAAGACCTGCAATTCACCGTTTTCGTCCCAGCGCATAGGAAGCGCTGCAATCTGCTCAGCAACCTTGGGCATTCTTCTGCTCCAGTTTTCTTTTAATATACGCCAAAATTCGTAAACGCCAAACTAACCAATTATGACAGAAGGTTGCGGTCCGAACGGACACGGGCGTCTTGAAAGAACAAGGCCGCGCTGCTTTCGCTGCGCGGCCTTTAAATTCTGGCGGACCGAGGAGGATTCGAACCCCCGACCCCTTGATTCGTAGTCAAGTACTCTATCCAGCTGAGCTATCGGTCCGTAGGGGCGGGATTTAGCGATGCTGCAGGAAGAGCGCAAGGGGGTATTTCGGATTTCTTGGCGAACTTCGTTTTCCGACCAAGAGTTTCCGCCCTAAGCGCCCGAAAGCAATACCTATATTTCTTCCTTTATCCTTTTCTGGCGTCATTGCAGCCATGCCTTGCGCCAATTCGGTCAAGGCGGCCACCTGCCGTAACCTCGGCGGTTTGCCTCTCGTGCGGTGTCTTCAAGGCCACAATATACAGATACGCCTTTTCCAGCTCGTTGAGCATACCCCTGGACATGGACGAAAGGTTGAACGGGCCATCCTCGTAGATGGAGCCGAGGCTGGGCAGATCGCCGGTCTTCGTCAGGCCATTTGCAGCCCGCCGTCACAGTGATTGATGACGAAGCGCCCTTGCGTGTTTTTTTCACGCACAAAATAGCATTCGTTGCTAGTAGCGGTGTTGACGAGGGCCGAACCGAAATTTTGAACTGCGCAGTGGCGTTGGTGACATCCTCGACCCAGAAGGAGTTGTCGATGGTGTCGTTGGTCCGGATGCGCCAGTCATGGGCCAAGGTGCCGCCAGTATCATCGAAAAAGACGCCGGTTCCCGAATTCTTGATCGCAACATCGTCGAAAGCGCCAAAGGAGTCGCTGCGGGCGCAACTCGTCCCCACTCAGAGGTTACCATCTACGCTGTGATCGCCCGACAGAACGGTCTGGGCGGTGGCTGTGACAGGCAGAAGGCCGGTCAACAGAACGGCGGGCAAGAAACGGCGCATTCATTAAATCCGTTGATGAGAAAACGGTTTGTGAATTCCCGAAAGGTTAACGCCCTCTCCGCTTGCAATGTTTTTTGAAGTTCTCCGCCCCAAGGTCGGTCACGCATGGGATGGACTGTCCAGCAAGTGATCGTGGCAAAGTCGACGCGAAACCTGGCTCTGTTTATCCAAGTCTAGCCCACGTCCCCCATCGGCAGACGGATTTCAAAGCAGGTGCCTGTTTCATCACTGCTTTTGAGGGACAGGTCGCCGCCGTGGCCACGGATCAGTTCCACCGCGATGGCAAGGCCAAGGCCAGAGCCGCCCTTGCGCACGCCGCCCTGAAATGGCTGGAACAGGTGTTCACGTGCCTTGGGCGGCAGACCGGGCCCGGTGTCAGTGACGGTGATCAGCCAGTTGCTGTCTTCGACATGGGCGGCAATATTAATTTCGCCGGGCTGATTTGTGGCCGCAAGGGCTTGTCGCGCGTTGCGTATCAGGTTCGACAGGACACGGTAGATCTGTTCGGGATCGCCGCGCACCATCATGCCAGCAGGCACATCTTCGGAAAGGCTGATTTCACCCTCGCCAATCGCGAGGCGCTCGGCCTCAAGCACCTCGCCGGTCAGTTCGGCAAGGTTGAACAGGGTCAGACGCGGCGCGGGTTCTTCGGCGCGCCCAAAGGCCAATGTGCCTTCGCACAGGCTGACGGCGCGGGTGATCGAATTCACCAGCTTGGGCGCCATCCGCATGACCGCCGGATCTTCCGACATCTCGATCCGGTCGGTGAACAGCTGCGCCGAGGTCAGGATATTGCGCAAATCGTGGCTGACACGGGCAACGGCCCCCCCCAGTTGCGCCAGACGTTCCTTTTGTTTGAGCGCCTGCGTCAGCTGGGTTTGCAGAAGTTGCAGGGCATCTTCCGCCTCGCGCAGTTCCTTGACCCCGGCCGAAGGCTTGATGATGCGGCGGGCATCTTCGGGCGCCTCCGCATAGGCCTGCATATGGCTGACCACACCTTTGATTGGCTTGACCAGAAGCACCCGCACCGCAAGGAACAACAACACGGCGGTGAAAACAGAGATCACCGCCGAGAGGATAAGGATGCGCACACCGTAGTCGATCATCGCCATGCGCAATCCCTGCGTGTCCATGGTGACTTCGATCAATTGACCGGCGTCGCGGAACGGGTTGCCGATCACCCGGATCATCCGGTCTTCGGGGTCGGTCAGACGCGTCAAGGCATCCGCGATCAACTGCAAAGGCGTCGCGCTGCGCAGATCAAAGCTGGCGCTGATCGCCTCTGGCATCGGCGAGGACAGCACAAGCTGCCGCATCTCGTCGCGCCGCAACACCACGTTGAACACGCCGGCGTTGTCCAGCAGCTCGGCCTCCAATTCGGGGCTGATCATGTCGTCGGCCAAAAGCGCGAGCGAGGCGATCTGCGCGCGTTCCAGACGCGCAAGCAGGTAATCCTCGCGGAACCGCGCGATCGAGGGGACAAAGATCAGGATCTCGGCCAGCATGACGAAGATCGTCGTCAAAATCAGGAAACGGCCTGAGAGGGAGTTCAACATAACCTAAGCACGCGCCTTGCACATCAGGGCAGCCAGCGTTGCACCAGCCGGACGACTTTCTTGACCGTATCGTTTTCGAACAGCCTTGGGGAGAAATAAGCACCCGCAGCCCGTTTGTTAAGCTCTCCGATGGTGGGATAGGGCGCGACCATGTTGGATACATGGCTCATTTTCAGACCATTGGCGATGACAAGCGACCAAAGATTGATCAACTCGCCAGCCTGATAGCCCGCGATCGAGACCCCGACGGGTTTGCCTTTGACCACCATCACCTTGATCAATCCGCGCGTTTTGCGTTCCGCGATAGCGCGGTCGTTGTGGGAATAGTGAAAGCGCACGACCTCAAGCCGTGGCCCATGTTCCTTGCGGGCCAGCGCCTCGGTCATGCCGACCTGGGACAGTTCGGGCTGGGTGTAGGTGGCCCAAGGAATATGCGCGGTCTTTGTCTTGGCGGGCAGCCCGAACAGCGCGGACCGGATGACAATCCCGGCGTGGTACCCTGCCACATGGGTAAATTGCAGCCCGCCCGCCACGTCGCCAATCGCATAGACGCGTTTGTTGGTGGTTTTGAGGCTGTCGTCGACCTTGATGCCGGTCTTGGTGGTCTCGATCCCGGCGGCCTCAAGGTTCAGCTTGTCCATATTGGCGCGGCGCCCCACGGCAACCAGCAGGTGAGAGCCTTTGAAGACCCGGCCATCCTGCACCTCCACTTCGATCGCGCCCGCTTGACCGCGCACTTTCTTGGCCAGCGCCTCTTCGGCGATGTCGATGCCTTCGCCGCGCAGCGCCTCAAGCACCACCTCGGCCATCTCGGGATCGTCCTTACCCAACGCCTTGGCGCCTTCGATGACGGTCACCTTGCTGCCCAGACGGCGATGCGCCTGAGCCATCTCCATACCAATGGGGCCGCCGCCAATGACCAGCAAATGGTCGGGGCGATCCCGCAGATCCCAAAGGGTTTCGTTGGTCAGATAGGGCACTTGATCCAAGCCCGGGATCGGCGGCACAAAGGGTGACGATCCTGTAGCGATCACGATGCGCCGCGCCTTGATCCGGGTGTCGCCCGCCTGCACCTCGGTCTCCGAGATAAACGTGCCATACTCGCGGATCACCCGCACGCCCAGCCCTTCAAAGCGTTCCTGACTGTCGACGGGTTCGATGGTGGCGATGACATCAGCCACATGATCCTTGGCAGCCGCATAATCCACCTCGGGCACCATATTCGCGACACCGTAGCGGGCCGCATGAGACATGACATAGGCGCTTTTGGCGCTGGCAATCAGAGCCTTGGAGGGGACACAGCCATAATTCAGGCAATCTCCGCCCATCTTGTGGCCTTCGAGCAGGGTCACGTCGGCGCCCATCTGAGCGGCCCCCGCCGCCACCGACAGCCCGCCCGAGCCTGCGCCAATAATCAGAAGATCGGTCTTGAGGGTGTTCATGACTCAGAAGTCCTTTTTGCCGCGCAGGGCTTTGATGACGATGGGCAATGCGGCAAGCGCGGCCAGACCAAGGATCGGCCCGATCACTTGCGGCGCCCAAAGCAGCGACAGGTCAGGGTCTTCACCGCGGTCAAAGACTTCGCCCAGACCGACACCGATCGAGGTATAGACAATGGCGCCGGGGATGATGCCCAGCGCCGTGGTCCAGACAAAGTTGCGAAACTTCACCCCGACCAGCGCGGGCAAGAGATTGGCCACGAAGAACGGCACGGCCGGCACAAGGCGCAACAGGAACAAGACGCTGACCTCGTTTTCACGCAGCCCCTCCATGAGGCGTTTCATCGTGCCTTCCGAGGTCTCCAGCTTGGCGGAAAGGGCGCGCCCCAACCCGGCACGCGCCGCCAGAAAGATCGCTGTCGCGCCAATGGTTGCCGAAAGGACGTTGAAGGCTGTGCCGCCCCAAAGCCCGAAAAGAAAGCCTCCCGTGACCGAGGCAACCGCGGCGCCGGGCAGAGAGAATGCCACGATGGTCACGTAAATCGCGACGAACCCCAATACCATCAGCGCATAGTTCGAATCGCGAAACAGCAAAAGCGCCTCTCGGTTGTCGCGCAGCGTGTCGAAGGTCAGGTAGTCGCGCAGGGTGAAAAACCCGATAACCGCCATCGCAAGTATGGTGATCAGGGGCAGGTGGCGTTTCACGCCCGCCGGGGGCGCTGGTTGGGTCATATCGCTCATTGTCTCTTGGGCCTTTGTTTTAACAAACATGGACCACAGATGCGCTGCCTCCCATCCCTGCAACA
Organism: Pacificoceanicola algae; assembly: GCF_049341065.1. NCBI lineage: Bacteria > Pseudomonadati > Pseudomonadota > Alphaproteobacteria > Rhodobacterales > Roseobacteraceae > Pacificoceanicola > Pacificoceanicola algae. Next base: position 155,900 of record NZ_JBMPIX010000006.1, read on the forward strand.
GGCTCTTCACGCCCGCTTGATCGCGGGTGTACCTCAGCGTGAGAAAAGATGGGGGTTATTGCCAGACTGAAACATTTGCCGCCGAGAAGACCTATGGAAATGTTGCATTTCTGGTCCGATCTGCGTTTGACATGTGGCCAAGCCCCCCCTATAGCACGGGCTTCGAGATGCACTGGTCCGCGAATCCATCGCTTGGGCCACGTTTACGGAGTAGCCGCGATGAAACGCACCTTTCAGCCGTCGAACCTTGTTCGCAAGCGCCGCCACGGGTTCCGTGCGCGCATGGCCACCAAAGCAGGCCGCAAAATCCTGAACGCGCGCCGCGCCCGCGGCCGCAAGAGCCTGAGCGCATAAGCTTGGCCGCTTCGCCTGAGGCGGAGCGTGGGATGAAGACCAAAAAGACCGCCCCGGATTGCTCTGAGGCGGTCCTTTTGCCTTTCCGCGTTCTGCAAAAGCGCAGCGATTTTCTAAAGGCGGCCCGCGCCGGGCGCGCCCCTGCACCTGCGTTCCTGTTGCAGGCACGTCGGCGCCATGCTTCCGAGGCGGAGGGCATTCGCGTCGGCTTTACCTGTTCCAAAAAGGTCGGCAACGCCGTGGCGCGAAACCGGGCGAAACGGCGCCTGCGCGAGATTGCGCGACTGATATTGCCGGGCGCGGGCAAACCCGGCTGGGATTATGTCCTGATCGGGCGCGCCGAGGCCACCGCCACGCGCGATTTCATCGACATGCAACAAGATCTGCGTCGCGCCCTCGACAAGGTGCACGGAGCCCTGAAATGAGCCCCCTCGCCCATATCGCCGCCCTGCCCGTTCGCGCCTATCGGTTGTTCTTTTCTCCGTGGGTTGGCCATGGCTGCCGCTATCAACCGACTTGCTCGGCCTATGCGCTTGAGGCGTTGGAAAAGCATGGTGGCATCAAGGGCAGTTATCTTGCCGCGCGCCGCATCCTGCGCTGCCATCCATGGGGCGGGTCCGGGATAGATAACGTGCCGCCGTCCAAACATGATCATTGACGCACGGTTGCCCGAAACCGCTCAAACAGGTAACTGATCCTCATGCTGGACGACACTGACGACATTCACCCGCTGTTTCACGGCGCCCCCAAGAGCACCGAGTTCAAGAAACTGCGCAAGCGGCTGGTTCAGAATGTGCGCGAGGCGGTTGACCAATATGGCATGATCGAACCCGGCGCCCGCTGGCTGGTCTGTCTTTCGGGCGGCAAGGACAGTTATGTTCACTCTCAGACTGTCACGCACGAAAAGATAAGATAAGGCATTGTTATTAAAATATAAAAAAATCCCACAGCGACATTTTATGCCGCATCAAAGTTCTCGACATCGTCGTGTTTGAAACATATTATTGGCAGTCATGAGCAATGATGCACAAATGACGCCGAACGGGCTGCGCTCTCTGGAACCTCTCCAACTCAGGAAAATGCAGTCGGAAGGGAACACGGTCCAAATTCCAATTACCCCTGATTACAAGGCAGACCTTTTCGGGACAGCATACTTGGCCGCCCATCACGAGGAACCAGTGAACACCCGCGATGCGCGGTTTCAGTCGCTGGCTATTTTACGGTTGGCAGCAATCGTGGGCGACATCCAACGGCCTGAGCACCGCCTCAGCTACGAAACAGGCCTAACCGAGCCAGAACTCCGCGCGATCAACCTGCTGATCCGGCACACTCATGCAGTTCTCAGCGACCTTGTCGAAGAGAAGAAAAAAGGAATTGACTTCTTAAATCTGGAGCTCGCCCTTTCCAAACTCAAACCCGCCGCAGCCACGACGCACCACCTCCGGGCCACTTATGTCATCGACTATCTTGAGTGGCTGATGAAAACAGGCGATGGCGTTCTGAGTCGGTACGTTGTGCCCGACAGCGACATCCGGATGCGTCGTCAAGCTTTTGAGTCAATCAGGCAGTGCATTACGAAGCCGACTAAGCCAGGGCGGACCAAGCGCAATGCTTTTTCGGGATACGCACTCAGCATGCTTGAAGAGCACATGGGAACCTATATTCCGAGTGCCATTTGGAAAGATGCCGTAATGGGGCTTTCGGCGAATCGGACAGGTTTCGCTTGTTTGTCGGTATGATCTGAAGTGCCGTTGCCCTTGATGCGCCTGCAGCGCGTCTACGAGGTCGTATGTTTCCATGCGCCTCAATTCCTAAGAATAGAAGGGCAACGACATGAATGTATTTATCGGATTGGATGTATCTCTGGCAAGCACTGCGATTTGTGTGCTGGGGCCGCAGGGGAGGATCGTTGAAGAATTACAGGCGGAGAGCGAGCCTGAGGCATTGGTACGTGCAATAGCGTCATTGTCATATTCGATCGATGCGATCGGGCTCGAAGCCGGACCTTTGTCCCAATGGCTGAGCAAGGGAATGGAAGAAGCTGGCTTTGACGTGGTCATGATGGAAACACGATTAGTGAAGGCAGCCTTGAAAGCCATGCCGATCAAGACCGACAGGCGCGATGCCCAGGGCATTGCGCGCTTGCTTCAAATGGGATGGTACAGGCCCGTGCACCGCAAATCTGTGTCCTCCCAGGAAATCCGCGCGTTGCTGACGGCGCGCAAGTCAGTTCAGCAGGCCATCATCAACCTTGAGCTTTCGATGCGGGGTGTTCTGCGAAACTTTGGCATGAAGCTGGGGCATGTCACCAGGATTAGGTACGAGGCCCGGGTGAGGGAACTGGTTGAGCAGAATGAGATCCTGTCCGCGTCGACTGAGGCTCTTCTGCGCGCGCGTTCCCAGTTGCGCGCCGAGTTGGCTGACTTGGATGCCAAAATCGCGGGTCTGGCAAAACACGACGATGTTTGCCGTTTGATGATGACGATGCCAGGTGTCGGTCCGATCGTCGCCCTGACAGTCAAATCTGCGATTGATGATCCGACCCGCTTTGCGCGGTCGAAGGATGTCGGACCGTGGGCGGGGCTTACGCCAAGGCGCACGCAATCCGGAGAGATGGACATCGTTGGACAAATCACGCGAGCCGGTGATCGCGGGCTTCGAACCGCGTTGTATCAGGCAGCGATGATCCTGATGCACCGTGGTGCCCCGAACTGGCTGCAATCTTGGGCACTTAAAGTAGCGCACAGGCGTGGGGCGAAGAGGGCCATGATTGCACTTGCTCGACGCATTGGCGTCGTCTTGCACCGCATGTGGATAGACGGCACGCCGTTCCGCTACACGCAGAACTCCGGCGCGACTGCATGAGCGGGAAGCTTCAAGGACAATTCAGAGCGGAGGGTTGAGCTGCGCCTCATGACAGGTACGTCGAGGTCCCTTGCCGGGACGAGGTTCCTGGAGATGCCGAAGGCCCGCAAGTTATCAGCAAATGCTGAATACGCGGGAAAGATGGGCACCCTGGACCAGATTTGGACCAGGCATAGAGTGGCAGCTATGAGGCTGACTACGGACGGAAGAACGAAGCCCGGGTAGGGGTGTCCCTCAGTCCTGATGTGCGGTTGCAGTGATAAAGGAAAAGTAAGCTTTTGAATTTGTGTCTTAAACTTGGTGAGGAATGAGATCCTCGCCGGGATTTTTGACTTGCCCGAAACCCTTGACAGAGGCCCGCCCCATTACGGAAGATAGCCTAACAGCGCTCAGAAACTCCACAATGTTCGCACTGCAATTCTATGGTGGCTTCAGGCGTTCAGAGTTGCTTGCGTTAAAATGGGAGGACATCAAGCCTGGCCGTGGCACAAACTATCCTCCGGAGATTCACGTCGCCGCCCGCCGTAACGATCCTGAAGACCCCAGAAAGCACAAGCCAGAGGCAAAGACCGGCTCCGGCGTAGTTACGGTTCCGAACGAGGTCTTTCGTCAGCTTGAAGAAGTATGGCGAGAGGCTTGGGACGACATCTACGACCTCGCCGAGGAGATCGGCGTCGAGAATAACATGGACCACACATTCGTCTTCGTAACTACAACGAGGTGACGCCCTGACCTTTTTGGATCCCCCCTTAGCCTCTCCGGATTCAATGCCGCCAGTCAGAAGCTTTGCTTGAGCTGCGGAATCGCTAAGGGCGAACTCACTTCACATGCGCTCCGTCACCTATCAGCTATGAGATATGTCCGCCGCCGACGTCAGAGAAATGAACCCGCGGATGCCATCGAGAAGGGCATGCGCGAATTCTTTCGTTGGTCCACGACCAGCAACATGCCATCCTACTACACTGCCAACGAAGACCATGCTGCGATTTACGCGGATATGCTCACAGACGCACGATTCTGCGAAGAGATGTAAATGGTCGCGAACAAGAAAAGTTTCTTTGACGTCGTCGCCCGTCCAACAACTGTGCAATCACAATCAGGATACGTTAATCAAGTTGAATCGGACATTTGGGAGTTGCGCGGACGGCAGATCGATTATGGACTTCTCGCCGACGCGGTTACGGAAGGCTTTCTGAAAGAAATCAAGCATCAGTTCGCGACCGTGATGCAGACTCATAAGCATGCAGATTCTTCCTTTCAAGCCTTTTTTATTGCACTCAAAGACTGCATTCATTTCTCTTTCCGCGGGACAGGCGTGAAGGTGAATGCTCTAAGCAGCGCCATGATATCGGAGTGGCGCGACGAAGCGTCAGGACGCGGCTATCCGTACACATTAAAGTCGCTCATCATCGCTGTCCGTGCCCGCGAACCAAAAGCCTTCCCAAACGTGACGAACAAGGTGATGAGGACGCTGAAGAGGCCGCAGAAGGAGGTCCAGCACATCTTATCGCTCGACCCGAAAAAGGGGCCATGGCTCGAGCGCGAGGTGCTGGATCAAGATCGTGCTATCGAGCAAGCCTACACGAGTGGAGCATGGCACGTGGAAAAATACGTTCTGGTTCAGCTCTTTCGTTTCTACGGCGTACGCCCCGAGCAAGTCGCAAACATGAAGATAGCGGATGTACGGTGTCGCCATACAGGCCATGCGAAAGCCGAGATTCGGTGGCCGTTCGCCAAAAATGACCTTACGGCTGCGCAGGCACTCTGGTGGCCCCTCGGCGGCGCACTGCTGCCAGCGTTGGAAGCCTACTTTGATTTGCGCCTTGATGGCATCCCAAGGAGCGAACAAGAGAGGCTGCCTCTCTTCACGCCGGAGGGTCTTCCGGGCGTCTGGCGAGGGTCAAAAAAGCCGAAACCCAACAGGGAACCTGGGTATGAGGGGCACCCGATGAGTGCCCGCGGGGAGCACGCTTTACAAACACCATGACGTCTCTCGGTCTTCTGACGCACCGCAGCGGCAAGCCCGAACCCATGACCTTCAACCCATACCGGGAGCGCCATACGGTTGGAACACGCCTCGCTCTAAAAGGTTACTCGGCACCTCAGATCGCCTTGCGACTTGGCCACAAGAGCTCCGACAGCTGCACAGCCTATGTCGATCTCGCACGCATGGCCATGCAGATGCGCAATCCTCACTTCTTACATATGATGGACGACGTAGGTTCAGTCTTCACGAATCCAGTCGTCTCTCATGCGGAGATTGAACAAGACCTCACGCCAATCATCTCGCTCGAGGCGACGACAGGAGGTCGAGGCAGAGCGTAACACAGTTACGGAAGGAGAGGTCTGTTGATGAACCGTCTGTGTGTTAGACATAGTTCCGCTTTCCGCTCTGTTCCCCGCCCACGCGGGGATGAACCGAGCGCGGCAATGGATCACGGAACCGAAACCGACTGTTCCCCGCCCACGCGGGGATGAACCGGCTGTAAACGCTACTGCGCCCGAAAAGGTCGCCTGTTCCCCGCCCACGCGGGGATGAACCGTTGCTCATCCGATACAAGGCAACGCCGCGATTCTGTTCCCCGCCCACGCGGGGATGAACCGCGCACAGCCATGACCCAATTCAAAATCTTCCCCTGTTCCCCGCCCACGCGGGGATGAACCGACGCCCTCAAACCATGCGCACAAGCTAAAGGCCTGTTCCCCGCCCACGCGGGGATGAACCGTCTGCCACTGTCGCGTCAAACGGCACGGGGAACTGTTTCCCGCCCACGCGGGGATGAACCGGCGCTTTCCCGCCTCTGGGAACGGGTGCCGGGTGTCTGACGTCAGCACCTGTGGGACAGATTTGGGGATTTGAACAACGGAGGGTTTCTGGTTCATCGTAGCCTTTAAGGAGCGAAGATGAACAAGAAGCCCGGAACATCGAAAGACGCAGCTGACAAGCTGGTCAATAACATCCGCCGCAAAACCCGCCAGACCTACTCGGCGGAGGAGAAGATCCGAATTGTTTTGGCCGGATTGCGCAGGGAAGGGTGGTCACTTCCTCACAGTCGATGTTATTGCTCGGACAGCGTCTGTCGGCGAGAAGGGGTTTCCGCCGGAAGAGACTCTGCCGTATACCGATTGCTATGACCGATAATCTCGATGAAATACATCCCATCTTCCAGGGAGCTCCGCAGACAACGGAGTTCCGAAAGCTGCGCAAGCGGATAGTTCGCAACGTTCGCGAAGCAGTGGAACAATACGGCATGGTGGAAGGCAGCAATGCGCGCTGGCTTGTTTGCTTGTCTGGCGGAAAAGACAGTTACACGCTTTTGGCGATCCTTATCGAGTTGAAGTGGCGTGGCCTTTTGCCGGTAGACCTTCTCGCCTGTAACCTCGACCAGGGGCAGCCTGGGTTCCCGGCGACGGTGCTGCCCAAGTTCCTCGAACGGATGGGCGTGCCGCACCGAATCGAGTACCAGGACACCTATTCCATCGTCGTAGACAAGGTCCCGCAGGGTCGGACCTACTGCGCGCTCTGTTCGCGGCTGCGGCGTGGCAACCTCTATCGCATTGCGCGCGAGGAAGGCTGCAACGCGGTAGTGCTGGGCCATCACCGCGACGACATCCTCGAAACCTTTTTCATGAACCTCTTTCATGGCGGGCGCCTTGCGACCATGCCTCCAAAATTGGTGAACGAAGAAGGGGATCTTTTCGTTTATCGCCCCCTCGCCCATGTGGCCGAGGCCGATTGCGAACGGTTTGCCACCGCGATGAACTACCCCATCATCCCCTGCGATCTGTGCGGAAGTCAGGACGGTTTGCAGCGCCAACAGGTCAAGCAAATCCTTGATGGATGGGAGAAAAATTCGCCCGGTCGCCGTCAGGTAATGTTCAAATCCCTGATGAACATCCGACCTTCGCACATGCTTGACCCCAAGCTTTTCGACTTTGCCGGGCTAATGCGCGACAAAGGCGATGAAAATTCATTAGAAAACTGCGATCCGCGTTAAGAGCCGAGTTACCCATTTGGCCTAGGTTCCTCCCAAGATATTGGAAAGGACGCTTGATGAAGGCCGCTTTCAACGCACACCTCGGCAGAACGCGTATGGCTCTTCGAAGAGGGCTGTACGGGCCTCAGGCGCTTGCCTTTCTTCCAGCCATTGCGCTGGCTGCTTTCTGGCTTGGTGGTGAGGCTTTGTTGCTGGCCACCGCGCTGGGTCTTCCCCTGGTTTTTTTCCTTTCCGGCGGCTATTCCCGATCGCCCGATGCGTCGGATATTGGCAGGGCGCAGGTCGATCTCGTCAATAGCTCCGTGGCCAATGCCATGGCAAACGATGCCCTTGAAAGCGCACAAAGTGCGAACCTCGCAACCGCCTGCGTTTTAATTGAGATTGATGGTCTGGATGAAATTACGCAACGTGCCGGCGAAGCGACCGCTGAAACCCTGCGAGACCTGACGTTGACCCGCCTGCGGAACACATTGCGCCGCGATGACCGTGCGGTTCGCGTGAGCGATACCAGATACATGGCCCTTCTGGCCCCCTCACTCAGACTCGACCTTGAAGCCTTGTTGCAACTGTCGACGCGCCTGCAAACCTCACTTGAAGAACCCGCGTCGGTTGACAACTCCATGCGCTACCTGTCGGCCTCGATCGGGTTTTGTGGCAGTCCACGGCTGAAATCCGGCGCCACTGGCGAGCAGATGATCGAAGCGGCGCAGGTCGCTTTGGCCGAAGCGGTCGCCAACGGCCCCTCTGCCATTCGCGCCTGGTCGGACAATATGCGCGCAGCGCATTCGGCCCAAAAGTCCCTGCAGTCGGAAGTCGATAAGGCTCTCGACAATGGCCAGATCCAACCTTGGTTTCAACCTCAGGTCTGCACCTCGACCGGGAACATTAGCGGCGTTGAGGCGCTAGCGCGGTGGATTCACCCCGAACGCGGCATTGTTCCACCAGCGCAGTTTCTGCGGTGTCTCGAGGAATCGGGCAGGATGGACCGCCTGAACGAAGTAATTTTGCAGCACAGTATGACAGCTTTGCGCAGTTGGGATCAGGCCGGGCTGGATATCCCGCGGGTCAGCGTCAACTTTTCCGAGGTCGAATTGCGTGATCCGCGCCTGTCCGAGCGTATCCAATGGGAGATGGATCGTTTTGGTCTGACGCCCCAGCGGCTTGGCATCGAAGTGTTGGAAACCGTGATTGCCAGCTCGCCGGAGGGCATCGTCGCCCGCAATATCGTCGAACTGGGCAAACTTGGCTGCCACATCGACCTTGACGATTTCGGGACAGGCCACGCCTCGATTGCCGCACTCCGCCGGTTCAAGGTTCACCGCCTCAAGATCGACCGCAGTTTTGTGACCCGGATTGACCGCGACGAAGACCAGCACCGTATGCTTGCCGCGATCCTCGGCATGGCCGACCGGCTTGGCCTTGAGACACTGGCCGAGGGGGTCGAAAGCGTTGGCGAGCATGCCTTGCTGTCGCAATTGGGCTGTGATCACGTCCAGGGATTTGGCATTGCCCGTCCGATGCCAACAGATCAACTGGTGGAATGGGCAAAGGAATACGCGGTCAAAATTGCCGAGGCACAGATGATTGGCCGGAAGTCCGGTTGATCTCCGGTTTGGAGACACCAGCGAAATTTCAGCGCGGTCCAGACCCGCAACACGACTCTTTGAACGGCTGAAAGGGCGTTCTTGCGCGTCATTCCCGCTCCCCAACCCCGAATCCGCTTGACCTTTGGCCCCCGGGGCGTTTGAACCCGGCGAGTATTCTTGAAAGGCAAAGGCGGCTGTCCCCATGGACGATCAGAACAAGAACCTCATCCTCGCCACGGCTCTAAGCTTCGCGGTCATTCTGGTATGGTTCCTACTGTTCCCACCACCCGAACAACCGGTTCAGGATCCCAATCTTCCTGCGGCCGTCGAAACGCAGGCCGCAGAAGGCACAGATGTGGCCGCTGCTCCTGCAGTCGCCCCTGCTGATGCTGCCACGCCCGAGACCGGCGCTGTCACCACCGACACCACCGAGACGCCTCGCGTGGCTCTGGATACACCGCGTCTTGCGGGGTCGATCTCGTTGACCGGGGGGCGCATCGATGATCTGCGCCTGAAAGATTACCGCGTCTCTGTGCAAAAAGACTCCGAGATTGTGCAAATGTTGGATCCGGTCGGAAGTGACGCACCGTACTATGCTCTCTACGGCTGGGCGCCCGGCGCTGGCCTGTCGGCTGACGACGTACCCGGTGCGAACACCGCGTGGACAGTCGAAACCGGCGAAAGCCTGACGGTTGACACTCCGATCACTCTGCGTTGGGACAGCCCCGCAGGCCTGACGTTCCGCCGCACAATCGCAGTGGATGAGGATTACCTGTTCACCATCACCCAGGCCGTCGAAAACACCGGTGCCGGCACTGTCGCAATGGCGCCATATGGCGTTATCGCCCGCCATGGTGAGCCGAAAGACCGCAAGAAATTCTTCGTTCTGCACGAAGGTGTGGTCGGCATGGCGGACGGCACCCTGTCGGAAATAGACTACCAGGACATGCCCGATTTCAGCGTCTTGCCCAGTGAAGGCGCGCGCGCCGAGGTCACTCAGGTCACGGAAAACGGCTGGATCGGGTTCACCGATCACTACTGGATGTCGATCCTGATCCCGACTGCTGGTAACGCATTCAAACAGGTCGCGAAATATGACGAGCGCCGCGACATTTATCAGACCGAAACCGTTTTGCCCACGATGCAGCTGGCCCAAGGCCAGAGCCAGGAGGTCACTACCCAACTTTTCGCCGGGGCGAAGGAGTGGGAGACCATTCGCAAATACCAGAAAGCTGGCATTCAGGGCTTTGTCGACTCGATTGATTGGGGCTGGTTCTTCTTCCTGACCAAGCCGATCTTTGCCGTCCTGCATTGGCTGCATGGCGTAATCGGCAACATGGGCATCGCCATCATCGCGCTGACCCTGATCCTCAAGGCGCTGCTCTTCCCATTGGCATACAAGTCCTATGTCTCGATGGCGAAGATGAAGGAATTGCAGCCCGAGATGGAAAAGATCAAAGAGCGCGCCGGTGACGACCGTCAAAAGGTCCAACAGGAAATGATGTCGCTCTATAAGAAGGAAAAGGTAAACCCCGCCGCAGGCTGTTTGCCAATCCTGATGCAGATCCCAATCTTTTTCTCGCTGTACAAAGTGATCTTTGTTACGCTTGAACTGCGTCATGCGCCCTTCTTCGGCCCCTTTCAGGATCTTTCCAGTCCGGACCCGACCAGCCTGTTCAACTTTTTCGGTCTGCTGCCCTGGGCCGCGCCGGAACCGGGCAGCATCCTTGCGCTGGCCTTTATCGGCATTCTGCCGCTGCTTCTGGGGGTATCGATGTTCCTCCAGCAAAAGCTGAACCCGGCACCTGCCGATCCGACGCAAAAGATGATCTTTGCATGGATGCCTTGGGTTTTCATGTTCATGCTTGGCGGGTTTGCCAGCGGACTTGTGGTGTACTGGATCGCGAACAACACGATCACCTTTACACAGCAGTACCTGATCATGCGCAGCCAGGGGTACAAGCCTGACCTGCTGGGCAACATCACGGGCAAGTCACCAAAGCCCGGTACCTCGGACAAGAAATGACCATCAGCGTCACGGACATCTGGCGGTTTCCGATCAAAAGCCACGGGCGAGAGTCCGTGGCTTCGGTCAATCTGAGCGCCGGGCATGCCTTGTCGCCGCTGCGGTGGCGCGGCAACATCTGGTTCGATGGCGCGGCAGCTTGGGAAGAATTCGACTGGATCGACAAAGAGATCCAGATCGGTGAGGCCGTCCTGCGCGTCCGCGAACGCACTGATCGCTGCCTTGCCACACATAACAACCCCGAGACGGGCCTGCGCGACCACGATGTATTGCGCGCGCTCGACACATGGGGACACCGGGACTTTTCCGTCCGGGCAGAGGTGATCCGCGATGGGCGCGTGTCCCAAGGCGACAAGGTAATTCCACTATGACATCCCTTCCTTTCCCGCTGGCCGAAGCGCCGGATGATCAAGCCCTTGAAACCGGCCGCCTGCTTTTTGCTGGCGAGGTCGAATTCCTCAAAGGCGTTGTCGGCATGGACGGCTTGCCCGGCGATGATCGCATCGAGGTCTGCTTTGCGGGCCGCTCAAATGTTGGCAAATCCAGCCTGATCAACGCGCTGACCGGCCGCAAGGGAATCGCACGGGCCTCGAATACGCCGGGCCGCACGCAGGAGATCAACTTTTTTACATTGGGCGACCTGCGGTTTCTCGTCGACCTGCCCGGCTATGGCTATGCCAACGCGCCGCTGGCCGTGGTCGAGAAATGGCAGCGCTTGCTGAAACAGTACCTTTCGGGCCGGGTCAACCTGCGCCGCGCCTTTGTGCTGGTGGATCACCGTCACGGGGTCAAGCCGGTGGACGAAGAGATCATGACCCTCCTCGACCGCTCGGCTGTGACGTTTCAGGTGGTGTTGACCAAAGAGGACAAGGTCAAGGAAAAGGACCGCGCCAAGATCCTGGATCAAGTGCGCGAAAAGCTTTCAAAGCACCCTGCCGCCTACCCCGAGATCGTCGTGACCAGCAGCGAAAAAGGCGACGGGATCGCCACTTTGCGCGCGATCATCGCCGGGTTGGCCTAGAATTCCGGGCAAGACCGGGGCAAAGTCACTCATGACCCCCGACGGGACAGGAACATGAGAAAGCAAAGCATGAACCGAGATTGGATCGCCACCGCCCGGACCCTGTCCGAGGCGCTCCCTTATCTGCAACGGTACACTGGGGCCGTGGTCGTCGTGAAATTCGGCGGCAATGCCATGGGCGATGATGACGCCATGGCTGAATTTGCCCGCGACATCGTGTTGATGAGGCAAGTCGGAGTGAACCCCGTGGTCGTGCACGGCGGCGGGCCAATGATCAATGAAATGCTGAAACGGTTGAACATCGAATCGCATTTCGTGCGCGGCAAGCGTGTGACCGACCAGGCCACCGTCGAAGTTGTCGAGATGGTTCTGACAGGCCTTGTGAACAAACGAATCGTACAGGCGATCATGGACCAGGGCGGGCGCGCCGTGGGCCTGTCCGGCAAGGACGACGACATGATGGTCTGCGAGGCCGACGATCCGGAATTGGGTTTCGTCGGTAAACCGGTCGAGATGAACGTGCAGGTGCTGCGCGACCTCTTCAACGCCGGGATCATCCCCGTTGTTGCCCCTGTCGCCACCGGCATGAATGAAGGCGAAACCTTCAACGTCAACGGCGATACTGCGGCGGGCGCAATCGCAGGCGCCCTCCGAGCCGACCGGTTGCTATTGCTGACGGACGTGCAGGGCGTCAAGAACGCCGAAGGCGAGGTCGTGACTGAAATGACCCCTGATGACGTTCGTCGCATGACCGACGAGGGCGTGATCGCCGGCGGCATGATCCCCAAGACCGAGACCGCACTCAAGGCCATCGAGGATGGCGTTCGCGGCGTGGTGATCATCGACGGACGGGTATCAAATGCCTGCCTGCTCGAGCTGTTCACCGAACACGGCTCGGGGTCGCTGATCCGATCGACCAACCTGCCCCCTCGGGGATGACCACGCTGCATCGGCTGAACGAGCACGCGCAGGAGTTTGGTCTGCGCCTGCGCGGCGCGTTGCACCCGGACAAGGCAGATGTCGCGCCCGACGGCTGCGAAACGCTGATCCTGCTTGGCCCTGACGAACCGGCCTTCTGGGCCATATTCAACGCCTCATCAGAATATACTGACGGGGCCGCCGACCCGCTGGACCGTTGGTCACAACGCGTTCTGGGGCATTTGGCCCGCGACTGGGGTGGGACAGCAATCTTCCCCTCGGACGGGCCGCCCTACCCGCCGTTTATCCGCTGGGCCGACCGCTCGGGGCAGGCCTGGCCTTCGCCTGTCGGGCTTTTGGTACATGACGCGGCGGGCCTGTTCATCAGCTATCGCGGTGCCATCGCCTTGCCGGAACGGGTGGAGCTTGACCCGCGCGGCGCTCGTCCTTGTGACACCTGCCCTCAACCCTGCACCAGCGCTTGCCCGGTGGGCGCATTGAGACCTGGCAAGCCCTACGATGTTCCGGTCTGCATGGCGCATCTGCGCAGCCCTGACGGGACCGCTTGCCGAGATGGCTGCCTTGTCCGGCGCGCCTGTCCGGTCGTCCGCGCCTTCCAAAGATTGCCCGAGCAATCCGCTTTCCACATGGACGCCTTTCTGGGAGAGTGGCGCCCATGAAACGACTTATCCTCATGCGTCACGCTAAATCCGACTGGTCCTTCAACCTTGAGGATCACGCCCGCCCGCTGAACGCGCGAGGCCAACGGTCAGCCAAAGCCTTGGGGGATTGGTTGCGGGCGCAGGGATACATACCGGACCAGATTCTGTGTTCGGACGCCCAGCGCACGCGCGAAACGCTGACGCTGACGGGAATCGAGGCACCAACCGAATACAGCCCCGCGCTGTATCTGGCCGATACGCGCACCATGGTGGACGCGCTGCGGGATGCCTCGGGAGGCACCGTGATGATGATCGCCCACAACCCCGGCACCTGCGCCGTCGCGCATGACCTGCTGCGCGAAAAGCCGGTACACGACCGGTTTGATGACTGCCCCACCGGCGCGACGCTGGTTGCCGAGTTTGATATCGACACATGGGAAAAACTAGAGCCCGGCACGGGCCGGGCTCTGAATTTTATCGTACCACGCGACTTGCTGTCGTAGGGGCGGGTTTCCCGAAAGCCCCTGTCAGTGGCCGAGGATTTGGCTTAGGAACAGCTTGGTCCGTTCGTTCTGCGGGTTGTTGAAGAACTCTTCGGGTTCGTTCTGTTCGACAATCTGGCCCTGATCCATAAAGATCACGCGGTTTGCCACCTGACGGGCAAAACCCATTTCGTGCGTCACGCAGAGCATGGTCATGCCCTCTTCGGCCAGTTCCACCATGGTATCCAGAACTTCCTTGATCATCTTCGGGTCCAGCGCTGAGGTCGGTTCGTCGAACAGCATGATGCGCGGGCGCATACAAAGCGAGCGGGCAATGGCCACACGCTGCTGCTGACCACCAGAAAGCTGACCGGGATATTTGTCGGCCTGTTCCGGGATTTTCACCTTGGCAAGGAAATGCATCGCGATTTCCTCGGCCTCTTTCTTGGGTGTCTTGCGCACCCAGATCGGAGCCAGCGTGCAGTTTTCAAGGATCGTCAGATGCGGAAAGAGGTTGAAGTGCTGAAAGCACATGCCGACCTCGGATCGGATCTTGTCGATGTTCTTGATGTCCGAGGACAGCACCGTTCCATCGACCTCGATCCGGCCTTTCTGGTGCTCCTCCAGTGCGTTGATGCAACGGATCAGCGTGGACTTGCCCGACCCGGACGGCCCGGCGATGACGATCCGCTCACCGCGATAGACGGTCAGGTCGATGTCGCGCAGAACGTGGAAGGTGCCGTACCACTTGTTCATGTTCTGGATGGAAATGGCGACCTCGTCGGACACCTGCATCTGGACGTTGTGCGTATCGGGAAGAACTTCGTTCATATCTTCCACTCCTTTTCTAGCGCTACCGCTTTCGCAGCTTGAGCGCGTTATCGATGATCGGTGGCAAGCTGACGCTCCAGCCACTGCGAATATTGCGAAATGCCGTAGCAGACCGGGAAGAACATCAGGATCGCGAAACCCCAAAGCTCCCAGTAGACGCCGTTCCATTCGGTCGAGGCGAGGATCGGCCCGCGGATCATTCCTACGAGGTCGAACATCGAGATGACCGAGACAAGCGTGGTGTCCTTGAACAGGCCAACAGCGACGTTCACGATGCCGGGGATCGAGATCTTCAGCGCCTGCGGCATGATGATCAGACGCATGGATTGCGCGTAATCAAGGCCAAGGCTGTCTGCGGCTTCGTACTGGCCCTTTGGCAGTGCTGCCAGGCCCCCACGGATCACCTCGGCAATATAGGCCGATGAGAACATCGTGATCATGATGATCACCCGCAGGATCAAGTCAAAGTTGGTGCCCGGGGGCAGGAAGTAGGCCAGAACCACGTTTGCCACGAAAAGCAGGGTGATCAGCGGCACGCCGCGAATGAATTCGATAAAAACGACGCAAATCCACTTGATGATCGGCATGTGCGACTGGCGGCCCAGCGCCAGCAGGATGCCGATGGGCAGCGACAACGACACGCAGACCACGCCAAGGATAAAGTTCAGCATGAACCCGCCCATGTCGCGCGAGGGCACCGGTTCAAGCGCAAGGAAACCGGACATGGCGCCCGAGATAAAGCCGCCGATGAACCAAACCACAAAGGCCGAGAAGACCGCTGCGAAAAGGGCCCCGGCAAAGCTATTAGGCTCGATCTTTTTGAAGAACATATAGCCGACGATAAAGCCAACCAGCGCTATGATCGGTGTCAGGACCGTGCCCCCCCAGATCAGCCAGAAGGCCAGAAAGGGATAGAGCGCCGTGAACAGCAGCACCTTGCGCGGGACGTACATCGCGAAAAGCAGCGGGGCCGCGGCGACAAACAAAAGAACAAAGGCCAGCGTCGGACGCCAGTATTGTGTCTCGGGATACTTGAACCCGAACAGCAGTTGGTTCCAGCGTTCTGTCAGAACCGAGAAACAGCCCCCTGTCGCACCATCCAGAATTTCGCGGCATTCAGCGAGCGAGTCGGTTGACCAGACACCGCCAAGGAACCACGGCAGGAAACCTGCGAGGATCTTGTAGATCAGGAACAGAGCCACAAGCGTCAGGATCGCATTGAACCAGTCAGGAAACAGGTTGGACCGCACCCATTTGACGGCTCCCGCCTCGGAGGCAGGCGGCGCCTGCTGCGGCAGAATGGTGTCGCGCACGTAAGCGACAGTTTGTGCATGCGTGTCACTCATGTCAGCGCTCCTTCAACCGAACGGTGTTGTTGTAGACGTTCATGATTGTCGAAATCGACAGGCTGATGATCAGATAGAAGAGCATCAGCAGCAGCACACACTCGATGGCGCGGCCGGTCTGGTTCAGCGTAATGCCGCCCAGCGTCCCGGTCAGATCCATGTAGCCAACGGCAATGGCCAGCGAGGAGTTCTTGGTCAGGTTCAGGTACTGCGAGATGACCGGCGGAATAATGACGCGCAGCGCTTGCGGCAAGATCACGAGGTTCATGATCCGCCCCGGACGCAGACCAAGGCTGGCTGCGGCTTCGGTCTGCCCACTGCTGATCGCGAGGATACCGGCGCGCACGTTTTCGGCGATGAAGGCGGCGGTATAGATCGAAAGCGCCAGCCAAAGCGCGACAAACGAGCCGAGGATCGCGGTGCCGCCCTGCAGGTTGAAGCGGTTGGCGAGCGGGTCGGGCCGGTCCAGCGTGATCGGCTGGCCGAGAATTAAGAAGACGACGAGCGCCGGCAGGATGAGGATCGCCAGAGACGGCCACCCCATCGGCAGCAGCTTGCCTGTGTCATAGAGCAGCTTCGTGGCGTAGCGGCGATAGGCAAAAACACCGATGATGGACGCGAGAAAGACCCCAAGCACCACCCATCCGGCGGGTTCGAACACCAACGCCGGAACATAGACACCGCGGTTGGTAAAGGCGATCATGCCAAATATCAGGTTCCGTTCGGGATCTTCGCCGAGGTAATCCCGCGCAGAGGGCATGACTGCGGTCATCACGAAGTAGATGATCAGGATCCAGATCAGCACCGGCACATTGCGGAAGATCTCGACATAGACGGCCATGAGCTTGGAGATCAGCCAGTTCTTCGAAAGGCGCAGAACGCCGACAATCACACCGATGACCGTGGCAAAGAAACAGCCCAGAACAGCGACAAGTAACGTATTGAGCACACCGACCATCGCGGCCCGCAAATGCGTAGACTGGCTATCGTACTCGATCAGGCGCTGGTTGATGTCATAGCCGGCAGGCTCGCCAAGAAATCCGTAACTGATGTTCAGACCGGCAGCGGCAAGGTTCTCGATCAGGTTCAAACCCAGATAGGACATCAGGCCAATCAGGCAGAACAGTGCGATGAACTGGAAAGTATAGGAACGGTAGCGGGTGTCGTTTATCAGCTGAGAAAGCCGAAACGACTCGACCGGTGGGTCGGTGAGCGTCGACATATGTTAATCCCTGTTTCGTCCGCAATTATCGTAACCTGCGGTTGCCCCGCTCTGCGTGTCACGGCGGAATTCTCGTTGTTCTTAAAGAGAAAAAGGGCGCGGATGACCCGCGCCCTTTTCTTTGGTCAATTTAACGGAACGGCGGAGTGTAAAGCAGGCCGCCTTCGGTCCAGAGCGCGTTCAGGCCGCGCGACAGACCAATCGGGGTGTTCTCGCCGATGTTCTTTTCGAACAGTTCGCCGTAGTTGCCACCGGCCTTGATGGCACGAACGGCCCAATCGGAATCAAGACCAAGCATCTCACCAAGGTTGCCCTCGGTGCCAAGAAGGCGGTTGATCTCGGGGTTCTGCGTGCCAGCCTTCAGCTCGTCGATGTTGGCCGAGGTGACGCCCAGCTCTTCGGCTGCGATCAGCGCGTTCAGCGTCCAGCGTGCGATGTCGCCCCACTCATTGTCGCCATGACGGACCAGCGGGCCGAGCGGCTCTTTCGAGATGATCTCGGGCAGAACCACGTGCTCGCTCGGGTTTTCAAAGGCGGCGCGGGTCGCTGCAAGGCCAGAGGCGTCCGTGGTGTACACGTCGCAGGCACCTTCCAGGTACAACGGCTGAGCTTCGGCGTTGGTTTCGATCGGAACCGGCTCGTAGCTGATGTTGTTGGCGCGGAAGAAGTCCGCGAGATTCAGCTCGGTGGTGGTGCCGGTCTGGATACAGACGGTCGCGCCATCAAGTTCCTTTGCAGAGGAAACACCCAGCGCCTTGGGCACCATAAAGCCCTGACCGTCGTAGTAGTTGATCCCGACGAATTCGAACTTCAGGTCCACGTCGCGCGAGAAAGTCCAAGTCGTGTTACGGGCCAGCAGATCGATCTCGCCCGAGGCGAGTGCGGTGAAACGCGTTTTGCCGGTGGTCGGAACGAATTCAACAGCGGTCGCATCGCCCAGCACGGCAGCGGCGACTGCGCGGCAGACGCCAACGTCAAATCCATCCCATTCGCCATTCGCATCCGGCGCGGCAAACCCGACCAGACCAGTCGTCACACCGCAGTTCAACTTGCCGCGCGCTTTCACATCGTCCAGCGTCGCAGCAGAAGCCGCAGTGGCGGCAAGGCCTGCAACGGTCAGTGCGCCAAGGATTACGGTTCTTTTCATGTTAACCTCTTCCTGTTTTTCCCACCTCAAGGGCGGTTTTGGATGCCTGCATCGCAGGCGCTCATTAACAAAGGACAGACAAAATCGTCCAATAGGCAAGAGTTTGGGCGGATTCCTGCTGTAAGGTCAACCCAAGATGCCTAGTAAACTGGCGCTAATAACCTGATTGCCCAAAGGTCAATCGCCCGATTTCCACTCGGTTCTGCCCTTGGATCAGCGTGCCAAGTGGTAAAACCGGGAAGCGTGCAGGAATTCGGCCCTTTTGTACTCAGCCAATTGACTTGCCTCATCATCCTTGCCCCACTGCTCTTCTTGCCAGGTCTCATCGACGCGCGAAAGCAGCCAGATATCCCCGGCCGGAAGGTAGGCATGAGCGGCGGCAAACCCCAGCACCAAAGAGCCGGACAAAGACACCAAGTCGTGAAAGGCAGCGAGCTCAAATGGACTGAGGTCATGCACCTGCGCGGCCAGCCGGGTCAGCGACTCGGGCGACTGCGGCGCGTGGATCACACCGGTTCTGGGTTCCAGCCGGGCTCCCAGCGCCTCGTCGGCCCAATCAAGAACCGGATCCCAGGCATGTGCCTGCCGGGCAATCAATTCTTCGGGATGCGCGGCGCGATAGCACAGCAAATCTGCGTCGCCATAGGCGGCCAACATCTCTGCCACTTCGGCGTGTTGCGTCGCAACCTTGTCGAGCGCAGAATTCGCCGTGCGGGTAAAGGGCATGGTCGCCGGGTTGACCTTGTCCTCTTGGGCCTGCCATTCGGCCGCAATTTCACTGGCCAGCGCTTCGGTCGGAACAACCAATGGGGTCTTGGCCGGCGTCTTGACGCCGCGCCCATCCAGAAGAACGGTATAGCCGCCCTCTGCGGGATGAATGTCCGTATTTTGCCAAAAGCGTTTCGGGGCCCATTCGCTCATGGTCAGTGCTCCAGTAACTCAAGTATCGCGGCCTCGAGGGCAACGGCGTCCTGCACCAGACGATCCGCGCCAGCAAGCGCCTGTGCCGGGTGATAGCCCCAGCCAACGGCGATGGCCTTCAGGCCCGCCGCACGGGCCATGTCCATATCATAAGAGGTGTCGCCGATCATCACGGCATGTTCGCGCGCGACCCCGGCTTCGGACAGTGCCGTCATCAGCATCGAGGGGTGCGGTTTCGAGGGGTGATCATCTGCCACTTGCGTCGTGACAAAAAAACGGCGCAACTCGAGGCTGTCCAGAAGCGCGTCCAGCCCGCGGCGGGACTTGCCTGTCGCGACCCCCAGCAGCAATTCGTCCTGCTGGTGCAAACGCTCCAACAGCGCGGCGATCCCGGGATACAGCGGTGAAGCCCCGGCGCCACCGCTTTGGCGCAGCTCGAAATAGCGCTGCTTGTAGGCTTCGACCATCTGCCCGAGAGCGTGTTCATCCTGCTCAGGCGCCAGAGCCGCAACGGCTTTAGGCAGAGAAAGGCCAACAATCCCAAGGATTTCGGCACGGGTGGGCGCGGGCTGGTCAACCGCGGCAAAAGCCGCCGCCATTGCCCCAAGGATATCGCCCTGACTGTCGACAAGCGTGCCGTCAACGTCAAAGACCACCAGTTTCAGCTCGCTCATTGCAAAGCCTCGAAGGGATCGTCAGCGGCAAAGCTTTCTTCCCAGCCAAGCGTGTCCCAGCTGTGGGCCATATGCTCTGGCAAGGCGGCGGTCACGGTGATCTCTTTGTGGGTGATCGGATGTTCGAAGGTCATCGACCGCGCGTGCAGATGCAGCTTTTTCGAGATCACGCCACCCAGTTGCGCGCCCCAGCCATCGCCAAGGTTTTCCTGACCGGAGCCACCATACTTACCGTCACCGATGATCGGGTGCCCGATCTCGGCCATATGGGCGCGCAATTGGTGGGTACGTCCCGTAAGTGGTTCCATCGCCACCCATGCGGCACGGCTGGCGACGCGGTAGAGCGTGGCATAAAGCGTATGAGCCCGCTTTGCGCCCGGCGTCGCGTTCATCTCGCGCGGATGCACGGCAATCATCTTTTCGCCTTCGCCCTTGTGGCCATGACCCGGCGCCTTGACCAGACCAAAGCGGATTTCACCAAGGTAAGGCGTGGGGACCCCAGCGACGAGCGCCCAGTAGATCTTGCGGGTTTCGCGGTGGCGGAGCGAGGCTGTCAGGCCTTTTGCTGCCTCGCGCGTGCGGGCCAGAAGAAGTACGCCAGAGGTGTCCTTGTCCAGCCGGTGGACAAGGCGCGGCTTTTCCTCAAGGCCAAATCGCAGCGCTTCGGCAAGGCCGTCAACATGCTTCACCTGCTTGCTGCCACCTTGGGTCGGGAGGCCCGGTGGTTTGTTCAGCGCAATGACAAAGTCATCCTTGTAGATCACACAATTGCGGATCATCTCGGCATCGGCGGCGCTGATCTTGGCCTCAGGCTTGGCCTTGGCGGCTTGTTCCGCGGCGACCTGTTCGGGTTCTGGCAGTGGCGGGATACGGACCTGCTGGCCAACCTCAAGGCGGCTGGAGGCCTTGACGCGGCCGCCGTCCACACGCACCTCGCCCTTGCGGCACATCTTTTCGATGCGGCCCTGCGAAACGTGCGGGAAAAGCCGTTTGAGCCAGCGGTCAAGGCGCTGATCCCCGTCGCCGGGGCCGACTGTGATGGTCTGAACGCGGCTCATGTGGCGATACTCCGGGCGATGAGAAGGCCAGCGACAAGCGCGGCCAGAGACAGGACAAGCGAGGCCGCGACATAGGTGCCGGCAGTGACGATCTGGCCGCGCTCGTACAGTGTAATGGCATCCAGAGAGAATGCCGAGAAGGTGGTGAAACCGCCGAGAAGGCCCGTCATCAGGAAAGGCGCATAGCGGTTGCCGCCCAAATGGGCTAGCGCGACGACCAGAACGCCCATGGCGAAAGAGCCGACGACATTCACGATCAGCGTGCCCCAGGGGAACCCCCTTCCAAGAAGATGGGATGCCGTGAGACCGGTCAGATAACGGGCGCTGGCGCCGATGGCGCCGCCGAGGGCGACTTGGAGAAGGGGTGTCATTGGGCTGCTGTCGCGCGTGTGGCGCAGGTTGTCAAGATTCGGGGGCTCTGCCCCCGGACCCCCGAGGTATTTTGGGCCCAAAGAAGCCAGGTCGCGGACTACTTTGCGTTGCGTTCGCGCCGCAGACGGGTGAAGTAATCGACGCGCTTGCGCAAATCGCGCTCAAATCCGCGTTCGACCGGGTCGTAATAGGCCTCGCGCGCCATATCGTCGGGGAAATAGTCCTGACCGGAAAAGCCATCTTCAGCGTCGTGGTCATAGGCATAGCCCGAACCATATCCCTGATCCTTCATCAGCGCTGTCGGGGCGTTGAGAATATGTTTCGGAGGCATCAAGGAGCCGGTTTTCCGGGCCGCCGCGCGGGCCGACTTGTAGGCGACATAGGCCGCGTTCGATTTGGGGGCGAGGGCGAGGTAGACCAGCGCCTGGGCGATGGCCAATTCCCCTTCGGGACTGCCGAGCCGTTCATAGGTTTCCCAGCTCTGCAGGCAGACCGCCTGCGCCTGTGGGTCCGCAAGGCCGATATCTTCGACCGCCATGCGGGTGATGCGGCGCGCCAGATAGCGGGGGTCTTCGCCCGCCTCCAGCATGCGTGCATACCAGTAAAGCGCGGCGTCAGGGTCTGAACCACGCACCGATTTATGCAGCGCCGAGATCAGGTTGTAATGCCCGTCCCCGCCCTTGTCGTATTGCGCGGCACGCTTCATCAGGCGGGTGGTCAACTGATCGGTGTTGAGTTTGTCCTGCGTGCGCCATGACATCACCTGTTCGACCAGATTGAGAAGCGCGCGCCCGTCGCCGTCCGCCATTTCCAGAAGCGCCTCGCGCGCGACGCCGTCCAGCGGAAGAGCGCGATCCAACTCTTGCTCGGCGCGTTGTACGAGGCGCTCCAGATCGCCAAGGCTGAGGCGTTCCAGCACCAGGACCTGACTGCGCGACAGCAAGGCCGCGTTCAGCTCGAACGAGGGGTTTTCCGTGGTCGCCCCGACCAGCAGAATCGTGCCGTCCTCCATATGGGGAAGAAAACCGTCTTGCTGGGCCTTGTTGAACCGGTGGATTTCGTCGACGAACAGCAAAGTGCCCTGCCCGGTCCGGCGGCGCAGCTTGGCGGCCTCAAAGACTTTTCGCAGCTCGGGCACGCCGGTGAAGATGGCGCTGATCTGGACAAAATGCAGGTCGGTTTCATCCGCCAGAAGCCGCGCGATGGTGGTCTTGCCCACCCCCGGCGGCCCCCAGAAAATGATCGACCCAAGGGCGCCAGAGTCGAGCATGACGCCCAAAGGGGCCTCGGGGCCAAGCACTTGCTCTTGCCCGATGACATCGCCGAGGGATTTCGGACGCAGGCGATCGGCCAAGGGCCGGGGTGCGGTGTCAGGCGCGCCCGGATCAGCGCTGTCGAACAGATCGGCCAAGGCTCAGATCCGGAAACGCAGGACAAGCCTGCGGTTGCCGCGCTGCGCATCGATCTGGATTCGAGGGGCCGCGTCGCGCAGCAACGCGTCAACTTCGGTCGGGCTGACGATATCCACGCCGTCGATGGCGTTCAGAATATCACCCTGTTGCAAACCCGCACGGGCGCCGAACGGGCCGGGGTCGAGGACGACAATTCCCTTGGCCTGTGTGGACAGGCCCATTTCCGCGCTCACAGCCGGGTTGATCCGTGCAAGGCTGAGGCCGGGAAGAACGCCGTCTTGATCAATAACGGTACGCTCGGCGGGCGGTTCATCCGGCGGAGGGATCATCGCGACCTTGGCGATTTCCTGTTTGCCGTCGCGGACATAAGTGATTTCGGCCTCGGCGCCGATACCGCGCACGGACATTCGATAAATCATCTCGGGCGGTGTGTTCACCGGCTCACCGTCCACCGCCAAAACAACATCACCGGGCGTCAGCCCTGACGCGGCAAAGGGGCTGGCGGGGTGCATCTGCACGACCACCACACCGCCGGGCACACCAAGGCCAAGACTGTCAGACAAATCCGCGTCAACCGGTTGTCCTGTCATCCCGGCCCAAGGGCGCTGAAAACCGGTCTGCCCGTCGCGGGCCTGCTGGACGAACTGCTGCACAAGCGCCGAAGGAATGGCAAACCCGATCCCGTTTGATCCGCCCGAGCGCGTCAGGATTGAGGTGTTCACCCCGATCAGCCGCCCCGAGACGTCGATCAAAGCCCCGCCAGAGTTGCCGGGGTTGATAGGCGCATCGGTCTGGATGAAGTACCCGCGACCGTTGCCGGTGGCCGTGCCGGTGCGCGCGAGGCCCGAAACGATGCCCGAAGACACTGTTTGGCCAACGCCGAAGGGGTTGCCGATGGCCAGAACCAGTTCACCGACTTCGACGGTCTCGCTGTTGCGCAAATCGAGGAACGGCATGTCCTTGGCATTTTTTAGTTGCAAGATGGCCAGATCCGCCTCTTCGTCTGCCAGCAGGACATCGGCTTCGAATTCGCGGCGGTCGTTCAGCACCACGCGAATGTCAGTCGCCTGCCCCACCACGTGGTAGTTCGAAACGACATACCCGTCCTCAGACAGAATAACCCCGGAACCAAGCGAATTCTGCACCCGCGGTCGGGCCTGAAAGTCGCGAAACAGCCCGCCGAACAAAGGATCGCCCGCGAAGGGGCTACGATCCTGCACGACACGGCTGGCATAGATGTTGACCACCGCCGGGGCGGCCTCTTTCACCAAGGGGGCGAAGCTCAGCGAAATTTGCGCCTGACTTTGCGGAACTTGCTCGGCTGCGGCCTGAAGCGGCAGAAAAAGGCAAAGCAGAATCGTTGCAGTACGGCGCATGAGAGACCTCCTGATTGTGATGTCAGGGATATGTGACTCTGGGATCACGAACGCAAGAGCGCGTGTTTGGCCGTCAGGGTGATGCGATCCAGATAGTCGGCCTGTGTCCAGCCGCACTGATGGCGCAACTGTTCCCATTGGCGGACCGAAAGGAGCGTCCACAACATGTCGGTCGCCGCCTCTTCACTCCACACCGGATCGAGATGACCGTCCTTGGCCAGTGGCCTTGCAGCTGTGGCGCATTGAGCGCGCCTCGGCATCGCTGTCCATCAACGCCATCAAGGCACGACCAACACCGTAGATCTCGGAGATGTAGCCGACCCATGCCGCGATGCAGATCCGGCCACAGGCGATTTCAAGGTGGGCTTTGGACCAGGCGAGCGCGGCCTCAAGCTCAAGATCACCAAATCTGATGTTGCCGCAATCCTTGCCCGCCGGCTTGAGGACATGCGGTTTCGCCGGATGGCGGTCGCCATCTCGAACTGAGTTCGTTGAACCAAACAAAAAAGGCCGATCCCTTCGGATCGGCCTTTCGCAATTCAGGAACGCGGAAAATTTATCCTTCGGCAGCTTCTGCGGCTGCGGCGCGGGCTTTGTCAGCGGCGCCTTTCGCGTCGGCGTCGCGGTCGACCAGTTCGATGATCGCCATGGGCGCCATGTCACCGTAACGGAAGCCGGCCTTCAGAACGCGGGTGTAACCACCGTTGCGCTCGGCGTAGCGCGGGCCGAGGATTTCGAACAGTTTTGCAACGTCCTTGTCTTCCTTCAGCTGAGCGGCGGCCTGACGGCGCGCGTGCACATCGCCACGCTTGCCAAGGGTGATCAGCTTTTCGATGACGCGCTTGAGTTCTTTGGCCTTGGGCAGGGTCGTCTTGATCTGCTCGTGCTCGATGAGCGAGCCAGCCATGTTCGAGAAGAGCGCCTTGCGGTGCTCGTGGGTGCGGTTGAGGCGGCGGTAGCCTTTTGCGTGACGCATGTGTCTTACTCCTAGATACCCTCTACGGGCGGTTTTGCTTTGTCTGACCGGCGATGCGTGTCACCGGCTCTCCTTGGGGCGTCATGCCCATCGTGCGGTTGGGCGGGCCGAAACCCGCCCCTCCAAATCAGAACGAATCTTCAAGCTTTTTGGCCAGATCTTCGATGTTGTCCGGCGGCCAGTCCTCAACGTCCATGCCAAGGTGCAGACCCATGCCCGACAGCACTTCCTTGATTTCGTTCAAGGACTTGCGGCCAAAGTTCGGGGTGCGCAGCATTTCTGCTTCGGTCTTCTGGATGAGATCGCCGATGTAGACGATGTTGTCGTTCTTCAGGCAGTTCGCCGAACGCACAGAGAGCTCCAGTTCGTCCACCTTCTTGAGCAGAAGCGGGTTGAACTCGAGACCATCGTCGTCGTCCTGACGGCTGGCCGATTCCGGCTCGTCGAAGTTGACGAAGATCGACAGCTGATCCTGAAGGATTCGCGCCGCGTAAGCGATTGCGTCCTCAGGGGAAACAGAACCGTCGGTTTCGATCTTCATGGTCAGCTTGTCATAGTCCAGCACCTGGCCCTCACGGGTGGGCTGAACGTCATAGGCGACCTTTTTGACCGGGGAATAGATCGCGTCGATCGGGATCAGACCGATGGGCGCATCTTCCGGCTTGTTCTTGTCCGCAGCCACATAGCCCTTGCCGGTGTTGACCGTCAGCTCCATGTAGACTTCGGCGCCCTCGTCCACGTGACAGATCACGTGATCGCGGTTCAGGATTTCGATGCCAGCGGATTCCGAGATATCGCCAGCCGTGACAACGCCCGGACCTTTTGCAGAAATCGACAGGCGCTTGGGCCCTTCGACTTCCATCCGCAGGCTCACGCCCTTGAGGTTCAGAACGATGTCGGTCACGTCTTCACGAACGCCAGCAACCGAAGAAAACTCGTGCAGGACGTTGTCGATCTGAACGCTGGTGATGGCCGCGCCCTGAAGGCTGGACAGCAGCACGCGACGCAGGGCGTTGCCCATGGTCAGACCAAAGCCGCGCTCGAGCGGTTCGGCTACAACAGTGGCCTTGCGGGCAGGATCGTTGCCCGGTTTAACGTCAAGCTGTGTCGGCTTGATCAGTTCGGCCCAATTCTTATGGATCATGCAGTCCCTCCATGCTTGCCCGTGCCCCATGTCCTAAGGCGCAGACTCCCGAGGTTTCAGAAAGACGTAAACGAGGCCGGACAGAATGCCCGGCCCCGCGTAACAATACTCAGATCAGACGCGACGGCGCTTCGGCGGACGGCAACCGTTGTGTGCAATCGGGGTCACATCGCGGATCGAGGTGATGTTGAACCCGGCAGCCGCCAGAGCGCGCAGTGCAGATTCACGGCCCGAACCGGGACCCTGCACTTCGACTTCCAGCGTCTTGACGCCATGTTCCTGGGCTTTCTTGCCTGCATCTTCCGCAGCCAGCTGAGCAGCATAAGGGGTCGACTTGCGCGAGCCCTTGAAGCCCATGGTGCCAGCGGAGGACCATGCAATTGCGTTGCCCTGAACGTCAGAGATCAGGATCTTGGTGTTGTTGAAGGTCGAGTTCACATGCGCAACGCCAGCTGCGATGTTCTTGGAGACCTTCTTCTTAGCGCGACGAGTATCACGTGCCATTGGTCGAACCCTCCCTTACTTCTTCTTGCCGGCAATGGCCTTTGCGGGGCCTTTGCGCGTGCGTGCGTTGGTGTGCGTACGCTGACCGCGCACAGGAAGGTTGCGACGATGGCGCAGGCCGCGGTAGCAGCCAAGGTCCATCAGGCGCTTGATGTTCATTTGCACTTCACGGCGAAGGTCGCCTTCGACAGTGAAGTTGGCATCGATGTGCTCGCGAATGGCGAGAACTTCGGCATCGCTCAGCTCGTTCACGCGACGCGAAACGTCGATGTTCACGGCTTCACAAATCTGCGCAGCAGACGTGTGGCCAATACCAGTGATATAGGTGAGTGCGATCGGCACCCGCTTATGGGTCGGGATGTTAACGCCGGCAATACGTGCCACGTGTCATATTCCTTTTCGTTGCGAGCCCGTCATGCCAGGCCCTTTTTTCACAACATGAGGCCCGAGGCATTTTGTGCCGCCGGGCCAAAGCTGATCAGGTGGTCTGCTAACTGGGTGCGACCCCGATAGCGTCGGTGATTCTCGTGAAGAGATAGGGGTGGGTAGGGGCATTTCGACAGGACGTCAAGACCCCAAGCCGAGCCTCGGCAATGATGGTCAATTTCCGGCTCTAAGGTGCCCTTCTGATACACCACAACCCGACCGTGTTCAAATACATCCCAACAAAGACATCTCTGAGGTTTGTGCGACGTCGGGCAGCATCGAAAATGGTTGCGGAGCAAAGCGTGCAGCCACGTCAGCTCGAAACGAAAAAGGCCGCGAAAACGCGGCCTTTTCTGGAGACATCAAAGCAAAGGGATCAGCTGTCGAGCAGATCAGCGACCCCAGCCTTGACGGCATCAATCTCGCCCATGCCGTCGGTGCGCGCATACATGCCTTTGGCATAGTAGTAGCCCACCAGAGGCGATGTCATCTTGTAATAGGCCATCAAGCGCGTGCGCAGGCTGTCTTCGTTGTCGTCGGCGCGACGCTTGAATTCCGCCTTTTCCCCGCAAGAAGTGCAGACGCCATCCGCCGGGACCGGCTTGGTGTTGTCGTTGTAGACCTCACCGCAATTGCCGCAGGTCGACCGCGCCGTGATCCTTGCCACAAGTGCCTCATCATCGACACGCAGCTCGATCACCTTGTCGAGGGTCTTGCCCATCTCTGCCATCAGCTCGCCCAGAGCATCCGCCTGCTTGAGCGTGCGTGGGAAGCCGTCAAAGATAAAGCCGGTAGCTTCGGTCGTCTCCAGCTTTTCCCGGATCAGACCGATGACGATCTCGTCGGTGACCAGATCACCTTTGGCCATCACGTCAGCGACCAGCTTGCCCATCTCGGTGCCACTGTCCTTGGCTTCGCGCAGCATGTCTCCGGTGGACAGCTGGACCATGCCCCGCTCTTCCACCAAAATCCGCGCCTGAGTGCCTTTGCCCGCGCCCGGCGGTCCAAGAAGAATGATGTTCATCGCCGTGCGGGCCCCTTTTTCTTGCGGGCCTTACCCTTACCGCGCAGCTGCGATTTCTGAATAAGACCTTCGTACTGGTGCGCCAGCAGATGGCTTTGCGCCTGCTGGATCGTGTCCATCACAACGCTGACCACAATCAGCACCGAGGTGCCGCCGAAATAGAACGGAATTGCGAACTGACCGCGCAGAATTTCCGGCAAAAGGCAAACCGCCGCAAGATAGGCCGAACCCAGAACGAGCACGCGGTTGACCACGTATTCCATGTACTCGGCGGTGCGCTTGCCCGGGCGGATGCCGGGAACAAAACCGTTCTGGTTCTTCAGGTTTTCTGCAACTTCGTCGGGTTTGAAGGACACGTTGAAGGTATAGAAATAGGCGAAGAAGACGATCATCGCCGCGAAGAACAACAGGTAGAGCGGCTGGCCGGGACCAAAGTAGGCAAGGATCGTCGACATGATCGGGCCTGCATCGGACCCGGAAAAGGTCGAGATCGTGATCGGCAGAAGCAGCAGCGACGAGGCAAAGATCGCCGGGATTACGCCCGCCGGGTTCACCTTGATCGGCAGGTGGCTGTTCTGCGCTTCGGTCATCTTCATGCCGACCTGACGGCGCGGATACTGAATGGTGATCTTGCGGAGCGCGCGCTCCATAAAGACCACAAAGGCAATCACGCCCACCACCATCAGCATAACGCCGACAATGACAGCAGGGCTGATCGCCCCCGAGCGGCCAGATTCAAAGAACTGCGCCAAAGCGGCGGGAACCTCGGCGATGATGCCGACGAAGATGATCAGTGAAATGCCGTTGCCAATGCCGCGTGCGGTGATCTGCTCGCCCAGCCACATCAGGAACATGGTGCCGCCGACAAGGGTGATCACAACCGACGCACGGAAATACCAGCCCGGCTCATGGGCCAGATCGCCGGCTTCCAGCGACGCGGCCAGACCGTAAGCCTGAAACAGCGCCAGCGCCACGGTGCCGAACCGGGTGTACTGGTTTATCTTCTTGCGGCCCTGCTCGCCCTCTTTTTTCAGCTGCTCAAGCGCGGGGACCATCGAAGACAGAAGCTGAACGATGATCGAGGCCGAGATGTAGGGCATGATGCCAAGGGCAAAGATGCCCATGCGCCCAAGCGCCCCGCCGGTGAACATCGACACCATGCCGCCGATCCCCTGCCCGGCCTGCTCCATGAAGTCGCGCAGCGCCGCGCCATCGATCCCCGGTACGGGAATGAAGGTGCCAAGGCGATATACGATCAGCAGGCCAAGGGTGAAGAGGATGCGGTTGCGCAGGTCGGTGGCTTTGCCTAGCGCCGCCCAACTGGTGTTGGCGGCCATCTGCTCTACTGCGGATACCATGCGGGTCTCTCTTTTAATTCAAACGCCGCCCGGATGCGTTTTCCAGCATCGGGCGGCGCTATAAGGAAAACTGGGTCGTATGTAAGCGGCACAGAGGCCGCTCACAACCCGTTATTCGGCAGCCGCCTTCACGGTAAGGGCACCACCCGCCTTTTCGACGGCGTCGATCGCGGCCTTCGAGGCGCCGGTGACCGAAATGGTGGCCTTCGTGGTCAGCTCGCCCTTGGCGAGGATGCGGATCCCGTCCAGCTTGCGGCGCACGGCGCCGGAAGCGATCAGGCTGTCTTCGGTGATGTCGGCCGCGTCAAGCTTGCCGGCTTCGATGAATTTCTGGATGATCCCGAGGTTGATCACAGCATAGGCCTTGCGGTTCGGCTTGTTGAAGCCACGCTTGGGCAGACGCTGGTAGAGGGGCATTTGGCCGCCTTCGTAGCCATTGATGGCCACACCCGAACGCGACTTTTGACCTTTGATACCACGGCCACCGGTCTTACCCATGCCCGAACCGGCGCCACGGCCGATACGCTTTTTGCGCTTGGTTGCGCCGGGATTGTCGTGCAGTTCATGCAGTTTCATAACGCTTCTCCTTTGCCGGATGTGCCCCCCGAAGCGTATGGGGCAACCACGGCTTTTCTTGGTTTTGATGAATCGTGCTGTTACAGCACTCGGGGCATATAGTAAAATGCAGCGCGGGGCGCAAGTTGAATGAGCACTGATCAGAAAACCGATCCGTTGGAACTCTCGGTGGGTTTCTTCACCCGCGCACAAGACTTTGCAACGTCCGCAAAGCATCTCTGTGAGGTGAAACTCAAACTCTGTACAGATGCCCCGCAACACTTGCTGTTGGCACACGCGTTGGAACTCGTTTTGAAAGCCTACCTTTTGGCTTTGGGCGAGAAAGTTACGTATGTGGAAGCGTACGAACACGATCTGAAGACGCTCTATGACGCCGTCGGACAGAAAGTGCCTGATGTCATAAAAACTGCCGAAAAAAATGTGCGGCGGAAATGGATCACGGAGTTGAGGGAAAAACGCGATCTGACCTTTGGGTCATCCGCCGAAAGTGGGATGCCGGGCTACATTTCCAACGAGGACATTGGGTCACAGGCGCCCGACCCAATGGCAGACCTTGAGTGGCTTTCAAAGCGTCACAAGTTTAAAGGCAGCATATTTCGGTACTACAAGCCAACTTTCGACACAGTCAGAATTGTGAAATTTCCCGGTTCTTCGGTTGAGACGCCGTTCAGATCCAACTTGTGGCTCGTGGAAGACCTTGTTGCATCGTTTCCACGACCAGTTTTGCGTAACGGAAAATGGCACATGACCTCTCGATCAACCATCTGACGACACGATGGTTCGTCGAAGCCCTTAGAGAAACCATTGACTTAATCCCCCGCTTCCCCCATATGACCCTCAACTGCCGCACCCGCCGCGTGAGCGGGGCCGCTGGGCTTTTCATACGATCTGCGCCCGCAGGCAGTTTTCTCAACCGGTACCCAATTCACGCGGGGGGCCAGCGCCTTGGCGGTCTGTGCGGCAATCCAGCCCATAAACCCGAGCTTGCGGCGTAACCCACGTGACGATCTGCCCAAGACCGGGCAGGCGCATGGACGTGCAAGGTTTTTGCCTTGCCGAATAAGGAATATCTTTTGTCTTTTGAAACGCTGGGGCTGCCGCCCCGCCTTTTGGCCAACCTGGCCAACCTGAACATCTCCGAGCCGACACCGATCCAGGTCAAAGCCATCCCCGAGGCGATGAATGGCCGCGACGTGATGGGCCTGGCGCAAACCGGCACCGGCAAAACCGCCGCTTTCGGCCTGCCGCTGCTGGCCGCCCTGCTGCGCATCGAAGGCCGCGCTGCACCGAAAACGACCCGTGGCCTGATTCTTGCGCCCACGCGCGAGTTGGCCAAACAGATCGTCGACAACCTGCGCGCCTATGCTGATGGCACCCAGGTGCGCGTCAACCTCGTCGTTGGCGGTCAATCGCTGAACGCGCAGGCGCAAAAGCTGGGCAAGGGCTGCGATTTGCTTGTCGCCACGCCCGGTCGCCTGATCGACCTGATCGAACGCAAGGCGATCCGCCTTGACCAGACTGGTTTCCTGGTGCTGGACGAGGCTGACCAGATGCTGGACATGGGCTTTATCCACGCATTGCGCCGCATTGCGCCGCTGCTGCGCAAGGATCGCCAGACCATGTTGTTCTCGGCCACCATGCCGAAGCAGATGAACGAATTGGCGCAGGCCTATCTGAAAGATCCGATCCGGATCGAAGTGTCGCCTCCGGGCAAGCCGATCGAAAAGATCGCTCAGTCCGTTCACTTCGTGGAACAGCCGCACAAGCCCAAGCTGTTGATCACCCACCTCGACCGGCACCGCGAAGATGCTGCGCTGATATTTGCGCGCACCAAGCACGGCGCCGAGCGTCTGAAAAAGAACCTCGAAGCGCAGGGCTTTGCGGCCGGGTCCATCCACGGCAACAAAAGCCAGGGACAGCGTGACCGCGCCCTCAAAGCGTTCCGCGATGGTGAGCTCAAAGTGCTCGTCGCGACCGACGTCGCTGCACGCGGGATCGACATTCCGGCGGTGCGGTACGTCTATAACTATGACCTGCCCAATGTCGCCGAGAACTACGTTCACCGCATTGGCCGTACGGCACGTGCGGGCCGCGATGGCACTGCCGTCGCCTATTGCGCACCCGATGAGATGGGCGAATTCAAAGCCATCCAAAAGGTCATGAATCGCGATATCGACGTAGCCAGCGGCGAAGCCTGGGAAGGTGTGCCCAAGAAGAAATCCGGCGGCGGTGGTCGTGGTCGTCCCGGTGGCAAACCGCAGGGCGGCCGCCCGGGTGGCGGCGCCAGCAACGGACGCCCCCAGCGCAATCGCCGCTCCGGTGGCGGCAAATCCCGCGCCGCATAAATCTAAAAACGCCCCGGTTCATCACCGGGGCGTTTTTCATTCGTAGGGTCGTCTCTTATTATCGACAGCCAATAGTAAGCAAACTCTCTAAGTTTATGATTGCCACACGGACGCCGCCCCGTTACTTAGAAATATGGCTAAGTTTCATCCCGACCTAGATCATTTGTTTTCAGCGCTTGGCCATCCCACGCGCCGTATGATCCTGACGCGCCTTGCCCGCGGCCAGGCCAGCGTGAGCGAACTGGCCGAACCGCATGACATGGCGCTGCCCACCTTCATGAGCCACCTGCGACGGCTCGAGCAGGCTGGCTTGGTCAGCTCAACCAAGACCGGCAGGGTCCGCATCTATTCACTGACCCCAGAGGCCCTCGTGCCAGCACAAGATTGGCTCAGCGCACAACGCGCCCTTTGGGAAAGCCGCCTGAACCAACTGGATGACTATGCCATCACTCTCAACAAGGAGCGCGAAAATGGACCTGGACCCGAAAACCGACCTGACCTTTACACGTAGGCTGCCCGTTCCCCCCGCCTTGGTGTGGGAATGCTGGACCACGCCGGAACATATCAAGCATTTCTTCGTACCAAAGCCGCATTCAGTCGCGGCGTGCGAAATCGATCTTCGTGTTGGCGGGCGCTTCAACACAAGCTTTGACGTTGACGGCCAGCGGATGCAGAACAATGGCGTGTATCTTGAGATCATTGACAGCAAGAAACTGGTATTCACGGATTTCTTCAGCGAAGGCTGGAAGCCCGCCGCTGACCCTTTCATGACTGCGATCATCGAACTACAGGACGACGGCGAAGGGGGAACAATCTACACCGCAACGGCGCGCCATCGCTCTGAGGACTCGAAGAGCAAGCATGAAGCGATGGGCTTCTTCGATGGGTGGGGCACGGTTGTCGACCAGCTGATTGACTACGCAAAATCCCTTTGACCCGGTCGAACACCAGCGCGCCCAAACCACCCATCAAGAGCCGACAGGTGGCTTAGCGCACCGATACCGGCAGCGTTGCAAAGCCGCGGAACCGCGCCAGCGGCACATGGCTGCGCTCACCCGTCTGGCGGATCTTCGGGAACCGCTGGACCAACCCTCCAAGCGCAATCTTCCCCTCGACCCGCGCAAGCGTGGCGCCAAGACAGACGTGGATGCCGGTGATAAAGGCGATGTGTCGGTTTGGTTTGCGTGTGATATCTACGACATCAGGATTCTCGAACACCGCCGGATCGCGGTTCGCCGCAGCGATCGAAGTGTGGATATAGGTGCCTTTGGGAATCGTCTCGGTGGACAGAGCAATGTCTTCACCCGCCAGCCGATTGCCAATCTGAAGCGGGCTTTCGACGCGAAGGAACTCTTCGACCGCCGAGCCGATAAGCTCAGGCTGATTCAGCAGCAGTTTGTGCTGTGCGGGATTGTCGAACAGGATGCCCATTGAGTTGCCGACAAAACTGGTCGTCGTCTCGTGGCCCGCGTTCAGCAGGAAGATACAGTTCTGGATCAGCTCTTCCTGCGTCAGACGGCGACCTTCGTGCTCACCAAAAATCAGCGCCTCAAGCACTTCGCCCTGATGGGCCCCTTCCGGATTGGCGCGGCGATGATTGATCAGTTCGTTCAGGATCTCGCCAAATTCCTCAACCGCCGTGTTGCCTGCGTCCAGACGGTCTTGGGGTACAACAGGGTCAAGCGCCCCAAGGATGGCCAGCGAATAATCCCGCAGGCGCGCGCGGTACTCCTCTGGAATACCCAGCATAAAGCTGATGATCTCGGTCGGAAGAACCTTGGCGAAATCCTCGATCAAATCGAGCTCACCCAAGTCTTCGACACGATCCAGAAGCCTGCCAACGATGCCTTCGATCAGCGGCTCGAATTCAGCCAGCTTGCGCGGCGTGAAGGCACCCGAGATAAGCTTGCGCACCACGGTGTGATAGGGCGGATCGTTGAAAATCAGGCTGGTCGTGTGATGGGTGTGCAAAGGACAGCGACCAAATTTCTCGCCAAAGGCTTCGGTCTTGTCGGACAGCATATCGCGTGACTGGTAGACCTTGAGCACATCATCATAGCGCGTCAGGTAGACCGAGCCATCAGCGTTGTGAAACACAGGTCGTTCACGCCGCAACGCATGCAGGACAGGGTGCGGGTTCTCGATGAACCCCATGTCGATGCGGTTCAGATCAAAATCGTCCAGATCAATATGCACGCTTACCGTCCTCCCGCCCTCATGGTGGGCCAAGGAGAAGACAGCTGCAAGCATAGAAAAAGGCGCCCGTGACTGGGCGCCTCTGAGTGCGTATTTACGTTGGATTAACCCAGCTCACCGGGCTTGTACCACGGACCCATCTTGACCTCGGCCGCATCGCCGACAAGGCTGGCGAATTCCTCCGGATCCTGCGTGCCACCGTCACGTCCGCGATAGTGGTAGGGATAGACAAAGCTGGGTCCGAACTCTTTGACGGCATCGGCGGCGGCGCTTGCCTCCATCGTAAAGGGCAGGTTCATGCACACGAACGCCAGCGTGATATCGGTCAGCGCACGCATCTCGGGGATATCTTCGGTATCGCCCGAGATATAGGTACGGAAATTCCCCATGGTCAGGACATAGCCGTTGTCCCGCCCTTGCGGATGGAAATTCTCGCGGCCTTCGGTGGTGTTATAAGCCGGGATCGCGTCAATACCGACGTCGCCCCATGTGTGGCTGTCGCCATTGGCAAGGCTGGTGGCCTTGGCCTTCAATGCCTCGGGCAGCATGTCGTAAACGGCGGGGTTGGTGATCAACTGCGTACCGTCCTTGGTCAAGGCGGTCAGCGTTTCTTCGTTGTAGTGATCCCCATGCTCATGCGTAATCAGGATCAGATCTGCATCTGGGAAGCCGTCATATTGCGCAGCGTCGCCAACCGGGTCGGAGAAGATCGTGCCGGCAGGCGTTTCCATCACAAAGGACGCGTGTGCAACCGGGTGGACCGTCACCGGGCCCATGTCGGTTTCGAACATGTCGCCACTATGGGCAGCAGCACGGGCCTGAAAAGGCAGGATCGTGACGGCGCCGACGGCGGAGGCTGTGGCAAGGAAGGTACGGCGTGTCTGTCTCATAGGTTCTCTCCTTTGTTGCTTTAAGAAGAGAGGTAGGCTGGGAAGTCCCCGCGGCAATTCCCGCACAGCCCCTGTGCGGGAATGCCGGAAATGTTTAGCCGCGGAAACCGCCAGTCTGGCGGACATATTCGGTCCAGCAAGGGGCGGGATGCGCCCGGAAGGCCAGTTTCAGGCGGGCGACGAGGGTACGAATGGAAAGTGTCATGTCGGTGTATCCGTTTGCAATAGTGCGTTGCCGTGCAGATACGCCGATAGGGCTGGAATCACAAAAGCCGTTTGGACAATCCCGCGATGCAGTGGATGCATAGAAGTTAGGCGAAAAATAAAGTGAGCGTAACGACGTGGACTACGCGCAATTCGAACGCCTCATTCTTTCACTGGTCGTTGCGGCCAACCCCAGAATATATGAAAACAGAATTGATTTTGAGTGATTTCGGGAACAGGTCAGAATGAAGTTAAGTGAAAAGCGCGTGGCGCGTGCCAAGGCCCGGATACCACAAGAAGACTTTGCCGGGGCTCGCTATGACACAGACAACCCCGGAGCGCTGGCCAAGATTATTATTATTCTGAGTTCGCCGCGTTCTGGCAGCACTTTTTTATGCGATCTTTTTCATATCAATGGGATTTGCCTCCCGCATGAATACTTCCAACCGCAGGAATACCTTCCTTTGCTGGCAGACCGCTGGGGGTGCAGGAAGGGCGAAGACTTAGACGGCGAAGCGTATGTCCAAGCCCTTACTCGATACCGAACCAGCTCGGATGGCACTCTTGGGATCAATTTGCACGGAAGCCACCTGGCTGGATTTTTACACTTCGAACCATTGCTCGCCGGGCTTCCGGTCGACTTCGTAGTCGTTCAACGAAGAGACATAATCGCTCAGGCGATCTCTCACGAAATTGCGGGCCAAACACAACGTTGGAGTTCAGCTTTTGCGAGCAGCGGAAAGCCGGAATATCGTTTTGACGCCATCCTTGCGCGAGTCCGAAATCTGCAACGCCAAAACCTTTTGACGCAGGCATTTGCCAACGCACGGGGGGGCGCGGCGGCAGACATCTCCTATGAAGATCTGGTGGCCGATACCGAACAGACATTGCGGAAAATTCCCGCTTTCGCCAATTTGGCGGACATCCAGATAGGGACTCGGCTCAAACGGCAGGGGTCGGATCTAAATTCTCAATGGAAACGACAGTTCGCCGAAGAGTGCCTTTCTCGAAACGACCTGATGGAATTTGGGTCCAAAGGCATGGCACGCGTT
Organism: Pacificoceanicola algae; assembly: GCF_049341065.1. Lineage (NCBI taxonomy): Bacteria > Pseudomonadati > Pseudomonadota > Alphaproteobacteria > Rhodobacterales > Roseobacteraceae > Pacificoceanicola > Pacificoceanicola algae. The sequence continues at coordinate 192,866 of NZ_JBMPIX010000006.1, forward strand.
CTGCACAAAATTCGCGGGCGATAGAGCGCAAAAAAAGCGTCCTCCGGAAACTCCGGAGGACGCTTAAAAGTCAGTACTCACAAAACGAGCTTTGCAAGATTATCCGCGCTCTTCGACGATCTCGACGAGGTGCGGGATCGAGCGGACCATGCCACGAACGGAAGGGGTGTCCTCCAGTTCCCGGGTCTTGTGCATCTTGTTCAGGCCGAGGCCGATCAGCGTTTCACGCTGCTTGGCGGGGCGACGAATCGGCGAGCCGATCTGCTTGACGACGATGGTTTTTGCCATGGATCTCAGGCCTCCTCAGCGACTTGGCTGGATTCCTGGGGCGCTTCATCACGCTTGGGCAGGATGTCCGCCACTTTCTTGCCGCGACGCTGTGCAACGTTGCGCGGGCTTTGCTCTTTCGAGAGGCCGTCCAGCGTGGCGCGGATCATGTTGTAGGGGTTCTGCGAGCCGATCGACTTGGCGACGACGTCCTGAACACCCAGCATTTCGAAAACGGCACGCATCGGACCACCGGCGATGATCCCGGTACCGGTCGGGGCGGTACGCATAACCACCTTGCCAGCGCCGTGACGACCTTCGATGTCGTGGTGCAGGGTACGGCCCTCTTTCAGAGGCACGCGGACCATCTGACGCTTGGCTTGCTCGGTCGCCTTGCGGATCGCCTCGGGAACTTCCTTGGCTTTACCTTTACCAAAGCCGACGCGGCCCTTCTGGTCGCCAACAACCACGAGAGCGGCAAAGCCAAAGCGTTTGCCACCTTTCACGGTCTTGGAGACGCGGTTGATCGCGACAAGGCGATCTGCAAATTCCGGTGCTTCGTCGCGGTCGCGACGGTTGCCCCGGCGGTTATCACGTTCTGCCATTTTGGCATCCCTTATTCAGTGGCGCCGCTGCGGCACCGGTTGTTCTCAATCCTGGTGGAGCAGAACGCCCCCCGGATCATCGAGGGGGCCCCAAAAGGCCCCCTTCAGACTTTAGATCTTCAGACCACCTTCACGCGCGGCGTCGGCCAGAGCCTTCACCTTGCCGTGGAAGAGGAACCCACCACGGTCGAAGTAGGCTTCGGTCACGCCAGCGGCCTTGGCACGCTCGGCGATCGCTGCGCCCACCTTGGCGGCGGCTTCGACGTTGTTCTTGCCAACCATGCCCAGATCCTTTTCGAGGGTCGAGGCCGCCGCCAGGGTCTTGCCCTGAACGTCGTCGATCAGCTGAACCGAAATGTTCTTGTTCGAACGGTGAACCGAAAGACGAACGCGACCTGCGTTGACCTTGCGGAGTTTGTTCCGGACGCGCATGCGGCGCTTCTGGAACAGGCTTCGTTTGCTGTTTGCCATCTATCGCGTCCTTACTTCTTCTTGCCTTCCTTCTGGAAGATGTATTCGCCCTTATAGCGAATACCCTTCCCCTTGTAGGGCTCCGGGCGGCGCCAATCGCGGATATTTGCCGCGACTTCACCGACCACCTGCTTGTCATGACCTTCGACCACGATTTCCGTGGGCTTGGGGCAGACAACAGAGATCCCCTGCGGAATGGCGAAATCCACATCGTGGCTGTAGCCAAGGTTCAGCTTGAGCGTTTGTCCCTGAACGGCGGCACGATAGCCGACGCCGTGGATTTCAAGCTCTTTCTTGAAGGTATCCGACACACCGTGAACCATGTTGGCCACGATGGTGCGGGACATCCCCCACTGCTGACGCGCGCGCTTGGACTTGCCGCGCGGCGCAACTGTAACAACCTGGCCATCAATCGTGATGGTGACGTCGTCGGTTGCGGTGAAGCTCTGGGTGCCTTTCGGCCCCTTTACCTCGATGGTCTGGCCCGAAAGCGAGGCAGACACACCCGAGGGCAGCTCGACCGGTTTTTTCCCAATGCGAGACATGAGGCCCTCCTTAGAACACCGTGCAAAGCACTTCGCCGCCGATGTTGGCTGCGCGTGCATTTGCGTCCGACATCACGCCGCGAGACGTGCTGACAATCGACACACCCAGACCCTGACGGACCTGCGGAATGTCATTCACACCCATATAAACGCGACGGCCGGGCTTGGAGACGCGCTTGACTTCACGGATCACCGGGGTGCCGTCGAAGTACTTCAAGCTGATCTCAAGCGTCGGGTGACCGCGCTCATCGGTGCCTTTTTCGTAGCCACGGATGTAACCTTCGTCCGCCAGTACATCCAGAACCCATGCCCGCAGCTTGGACGCCGGGGTGGATACGGTGGATTTGCCACGCATCTGAGAGTTACGGATACGGGTGAGCATATCGCCGATAGGATCGTTCATAATCTATACCCTCCCTTACCAGCTGGACTTTACGACGCCGGGCAGCTGACCGTTCGAGCCCAGCTCGCGCAGCATGATCCGGGAGATCTTGAGCTTGCGATAGTAGGCGTGCGGACGGCCAGTCAACTGGCAGCGGTTGTGCAGGCGGCTGGGCGCAGAGTTGCGCGGCAGCTTTGCAAGATCGAGGCGCGCCTTGAAGCGCTCTTCCATCGACTTGGATTCATCGTTTGCGATTTCTTTCAGCGCAACACGCTTGGCGGCATATTTCTCCACCAGACGCTGACGCTTCTTCTCGCGCTCGATCATGGATTTCTTGGCCATGTCTATCGCTCCTTAAGCGTTGAAGGGCATGTTGAAATGCTTCAACAGCGCCTTGGCTTGCGCATCGGCCGAGTGATCCCCGAACTGCTGCGCGTTGGTGGTGATGATGATGTCCATGCCCCAGACTTCGTCGACTTTATCAAAATCGATTTCCGGGAAGACGATGTGTTCCTTTAGGCCCATGGCAAAGTTGCCACGACCATCGAAGGACGGCTTCACACCACGGAAGTCGCGGATGCGGGGCATCGCGATGGTGATGAGGCGGTCAAGGAATTCATACATACGCACGTCACGCAGGGTGACTTTCGTACCGATGACCATGCCTTCACGCAGACGGAACGGCGCGTGCGAATGCTTGGCGATCGTGCCAACAGCCTGCTGACCGGCGATCTTGGTGAGATCCTCGATGGCCGATTTGGCCTTTTTGGAGTCGCGCACAGCCTCTGCACCGCAGCCGATGTTCAGGACGATCTTGTCCAGACGCGGGATCTGCATGTCGTTGGTGTAGCCAAACTCTTCTTTCAGAGCGGGCTTGATCACATCGGCAAACTGGGCCTTGAGACGCGGGGTGTAAGTTGCAGCATCAAGCATCAGATCACGTCCCCTGTGGTCTTGGCGAAGCGGACCTTCTTGTCGCCTTCCATACGGAAGCCAACGCGGGTCGCTTTGCCATTGACATCAACGATTGCGAGGTTCGACAGATCGATCGGCAGAGCCTTGGGCAGGCGGCCGCCCTGGGCGGTCTGCGACTGGCGGGTATGGCGGATGGCGATGTTCACACCATCGACAACAGCTTTGCCGGATTTGGGATCGACGCTGGTGATTTCACCGGTCTTGCCCTTGTCCTTGCCAGCAAGCACGACGACCTTGTCGCCTTTTTTCAACTTGGCAGCCATCTTACAGCACCTCCGGGGCGAGCGAGATGATCTTCATGAAGTTCTTCGAACGCAGTTCGCGCACAACCGGTCCGAAGATACGGGTGCCGACAGGCTCATTCGCATTGTTGAGAATGACAGCTGCGTTACGGTCAAAGCGGATGGCGGTGCCATCTTCACGACGAACTTCCTTGGCGGTGCGCACGACGACGGCCTTACGGACGTCACCTTTTTTTACGCGACCACGCGGAATGGCCTCTTTCACCGATACGACGATGATATCGCCGACCGATGCATAGCGGCGATGCGAGCCGCCGAGGACCTTGATGCACTGAACTTTCCGGGCACCGGAATTGTCAGCCACATCCAGATTGGTCTGCATCTGGATCATATGGTTTCTCCCGACTTCCGAGGCCGCCCTATCCTTGGGACATTGACCTCGGGGTTTCGATGATCAGGAAGGAACCGCCAAAATTATTCGGCGATCACTTCCCAACGTTTCGTTTTCGACTTGGGTGCGCATTCGATGATGCGGACGGTATCGCCGATTGCGAACTTTTCCGCCTCGTCATGAGCGCGGTATTTCTTGGTGCGCTTCACCGTCTTTTGCATGACGGGGTGCTTGAAGCGACGCTCAACGAGAACGGTGACGGTCTGGGCGTTGGCCGTGGAGGTCACGGTGCCGGACAGGATACGCTTGGGCATGAGTTACGCCTCCGATGCCGCGGACGCGGCCTTTTCGTTGAGAATGGTTTTCACGCGTGCCACGTCGCGGCGAACCTGACGCATGCGGGCGGTGTTTTCCATTTGACCAGTGGCCTGCTGAAAACGCAGGTTGAAGGCCTCTTTTTTCAATTGGACAAGGTCGTCCCGGAGCTGGTCCGGGGTCTTGTCACGGAGTTCCTGGGCGTTCATGCGCCTCTCCTTTGTTGCAACATCACCGGCAGGCCCCTCCCATTTTGCGAATCGCGAGGGTCACCCTGTGTCCGGTGGAGTCCGTAGATGAAGCGCCCCTATAGACGTGATGGGTCTATGCCGCAAGGGGTTTTCGGCGGCCCATGCGCGATCCAGCGCCCGCTGCCGCCAAAGGCGACAAGGCAGCGGCTTTTGTCAGTCCCACTTGTAATTGAAGCTGACGGAAATCCGGTTGTCGTCTTCGGCCATGTTCATCGGCACCTCGTGACGCAACCAGCTTTCCCAAAGCAGTACATCGCCGGGCTTGGGCGCCTCGTAGATGAAGCTGCGCAGTTCTTCGCGGGCATTTTTGCGGCGGGTCGGCGCGGCCATCATCATGGCAAGCCGCGGGTCTTCCAGCTTGAGCGCGCTGGCGCCCTCGGGCATGGCCACATAGGTGGTGCCGCTGATGACCGAATGCGGGTGAATATGACTGGAATGGGTGCCACCCGGGGGCAGGATGTTGATCCACAGATCTTCGAGAACCAACGCCTTGTCACCCAGATCAAACTCCAAATCCTCGGCAAAGGCGGCGACGTGCAGATCCAACGATTTCACCAGATCGGCGAAGATCGGAAAGCGCCAGGGCAGATCAGTCAGCGAGGCATAAGACGTATACCCCGGATAGGCGTTGTTCTCACACCACTCCTGCCCTGCCTCATCATCTTCGGCGATGGAATAGCAGGAGGCCTCCATCTCATCGGTGTCAATGGGGTCGCCAAGCTCGGAAAGGCTGGCGCGGTACAGGCGGGTCGCAAAGAGAGAACGTATCTGGGTCATATCGCGCCTTGTAGACGGCCAAGGGCAGCCGTGGAACAGGAATTTTCGCGCCCTGGTGGCATTCAGACGTAAATCTCGGCCGATGGGCTGAGAAAGACCGCCGAGGCAAGATCATCGTGTTCAAGAAAGGCACGGAGTTGCCCGCTGCCTGCCTGAACGGGCCGTGTTTTCGGATTTTCGTCGATGTGCAGAACGGCCCCGTTCCCGAAAGACATCGTCAAACCATGCCGGCGCAGATCAACGGACCGGATCAGCGCACCGGTCAGGCGGTCGGTCAGGGCGCTTTCGTCGCCGCCAACAATCCACGCTGTCTTTCCCCCCGCCCCTTCGGCCTGCGGATCTTGCAAAATCCGACCATCGAGTTCGATCCACTCTGCCGCTCCGACCAGCGGGATAACCAACCAGTCCTCGCCCAATGACAGACCGAAAAAACCATAGCCCCCCATGCCATAGCTCCCCAGGTTGGTCATGACAGTTTCGACCCGGCGGCCAATCAAAGCCTTTGGACTAATCTTGGCCGGGTTTAGCGGGGTCATCTCGTATTCGCCGACAATTTCGTTGCGCTGTTCTTCTGGCAGCGGACGGCTCAGGTCTGGCGTCATGTACTCGCCCCGGACAATCGGGGATTGCGGCGGCAGGGCGTCCAGAACCTGCCGCATCTCGCGGGCAACCAGGCTTTTGGCAATCGGATTACCGCGCTCGGCAGCAGACTTCACACCCAGCAAGAGCTTGCGGCGGAGGAATGAAAACATGCGACGTCCTTCATTTGATCAGGTCAACACTACCCGCTTGGGCCTAATGCAAAAAGCCCCCGACGCACGCGCCGGGGGCCTTTATTCATCGGTTGGGAACAGCGAGGGCAACCTCGCTACACCTTACCAGTCTTCGCGAACAACCACGCGGGTTTTCACCGGCAGTTTCATCGCGGCAAGACGCAGAGCTTCGCGTGCGATATCTTCGGCAACGCCGTCGATTTCGAACATCACGCGACCCGGCTTTACCTTGCAGGCCCAGTAATCCACGGAACCTTTACCCTTACCCATACGAACTTCGGTGGGCTTGGAGGTCACAGGAGTGTCCGGGAAGATGCGGATCCAGACGCGACCCTGACGCTTCATATGACGCGTCATGGCACGACGGGCTGCTTCGATCTGGCGTGCGGTCACACGCTCGGGCTGAACGGCCTTGAGGCCATATGTCCCGAAGTTCAGATCAGAACCGCCCTTTGCAAGGCCTTTGATCCGGCCTTTGTGCATCTTGCGGAATTTAGTACGCTTTGGCTGAAGCATGATTACCTCCGGTCATCGCGACGGCCACCACCTGCACCACGGGGTGCGGGGCCGTCCTGGAGTTCCTGTGCCTTACGGTCACGCGCGGCGGGGTCGTGTTCCATGATCTCACCTTTGAAGATCCAGACCTTGATCCCGATGATGCCATAAGGCGTTTCCGCCTCGACATTCGCGTAATCGATGTCGGCACGCAGGGTGTGCAGGGGCACGCGGCCTTCGCGGTACCATTCGGTACGTGCGATTTCAGCGCCACCCAGACGACCAGCGACGTTCACCCGGATACCCAGGGCGCCCATACGCATGGCGTTCTGCACTGCACGCTTCATGGCGCGGCGGAAGGACACACGGCGTTCCAGCTGCTGCGAGATGCTCTCGCCAACCAGCTGAGCGTCGAGCTCCGGCTTGCGTACTTCAACGATGTTCAGGTGCAGTTCGCTGTCGGTCATTGCCGCCAGCTTCTTGCGCAGAACTTCGATGTCGGCGCCTTTTTTGCCGATGATCACGCCCGGACGCGCGGTGTGAATGGTCACACGGCACTTCTTGTGAGGGCGTTCGATGATCACACGGGCGATGCCGGCCTGCTTGCACTCTTTGTTGATGAAATCGCGGATCGCGAGATCTTCCAACAGCAGATCACCATAGTCTTTGGTGTCGGCGTACCAGCGGCTGTCCCAGGTGCGGTTCACCTGAAGGCGCATACCGATCGGATTGGTCTTGTTACCCATTAGGCTTGCTCCTCGATCTGACGCACCTTGATGGTGAGCTCCGAGAACGGCTTGTTGATGCGGCCAAAGCGGCCACGTGCCCGGGGACGGCCACGCTTCATCACAAGGTTCTTGCCCACGAATGCTTCTGCGACGATCAGCTCGTCAACATCCAGACCGTGGTTGTTCTCGGCGTTTGCAATGGCGGACTGAAGGCATTTCTTCACGTCTTCCGCGATCCGCTTCTTCGAGAAGGTCAGATCGGTGAGAGCTTTGTCCACTTTCTTGCCGCGGATCAGCTGCGCCACGAGGTTCAGCTTTTGCGGCGAAGTGCGCAGCATGCGCAGTTTGGCCATCGCTTCGTTGTCCGCCACGCGGCGGGGATTCTTATCCTTGCCCATGGCTTACTTCCTCTTGGCTTTCTTGTCGGCAGCGTGACCGTAGTAGGTACGGGTCGGGCTATATTCGCCGAACTTCTGGCCGATCATGTCTTCAGAGACGTTCACGGGGATGTGCTTCTGGCCGTTGTAAACGCCAAACGTCAGACCCACGAACTGGGGCAGGATCGTCGAGCGGCGCGACCAGATCTTGATAACTTCGTTACGGCCGGATTCGCGGGCCGCTTCTGCCTTTTTCAAGACATAGGCGTCAACGAACGGACCTTTCCATACAGAGCGCGACATATCTTAGCGACCCTTCTTCTTGGCATGACGCGAGCGGATGATCAGCTTCTGCGATGCCTTGTTGGTGTTGCGCGTGCGCTTACCCTTGGTCGGCTTACCCCAAGGCGTAACCGGGTGACGACCACCCGAGGTCCGGCCTTCACCACCACCATGGGGGTGGTCGATGGGGTTCATGACGACACCGCGAACGCTCGGGCGGATGCCCTTGTGGCGCATACGGCCCGCTTTACCAAAGTTCTGGTTGCTGTTGTCGGGGTTCGACACGGCACCGACGGTGCACATGCATTCCTGACGCACCAGACGCAGCTCGCCCGAGCTCAGACGGATCTGAGCATACCCGCCGTCACGGCCAACGAACTGGGCATAGGTGCCAGCGGCGCGTGCGATCTGGCCACCTTTGCCGGGCTTGAGTTCGATGTTGTGAACGATTGTACCGATCGGCAGACCCGAGAAGGGCATTGCGTTACCGGGCTTCACGTCAGCCTTGGCGCTGGCGATCACGCGGTCGCCGATGGCAAGACGCTGAGGGGCCAGGATGTAGGCTTGTTCGCCGTCATCGTACTGGACCAGTGCGATAAAGGCTGTGCGGTTGGGGTCGTATTCGATACGGGCAACGGTTGCGCCCACGTCAAATTTGTTACGCTTGAAATCGACGATGCGGTAGAGGCGCTTTGCCCCGCCGCCCTTGCGACGCATCGTGATCCGTCCGGTGTTGTTCCGTCCGCCCTTTTTCGTCAGACCCTCGGTGAGGGCTTTGACAGGACGACCTTTCCACAGCTCCGAACGGTCGATCAGTACCAGCCCGCGCTGGCCAGGCGTCGTCGGTTTGTACGACTTGAGTGCCATGCTTTCTGTCTTCCGTTAGCATCGGCAGACCCTGCGGCCTGCCTATTTCGAGTATAGGGCCCCGAAGGTCCCCGGTGGAGAATGCGCCTTGGGGCCTTGGCCCCGGCACAACAGCAAAGCCCCGGAACGAATCCCGGGGCACTGCGGATGGGGTCTGTTAGGGGTTTGAGGGGGTGGGGTCAAGGGCGTCACGCGCTTTGACAGAAAGCTTCACGAAAATCGTTGTCCAATCGATCTTTGGCCCACTCGCATCCCTGCAACCAATCCAAGAGATACAGCGCATTCCGAGTGAGACTTAAATACCGGACCAATTCGCCCTGACCCAACACACCGCGATGAGCTAATGCATTTCTTACCTTAGTAAATTCTTGAAGTTGCTTGCCGAGCCGAAGTTTCTGCACAGCTTCCGGAAAAGGAACGGTTTTATGCAACTCGGCCAGATATTTGTTAAAGATTTTGTCCACCGGCGGCGTTGGCGCGTTCGTTATCAGCCAAGATGCCTCTGGCACTTGGGCTGCAACGTGCTGCTTGATACCAATTTCAAAAGCAGAGAATGCAATAAGCAAGGCCGCTCGCGGACTATGTCCTGCGATCTGCCGCGCTTCACGAAGCATTTGATGCGCCAGTGGTTCCCCTTGCTCATACGACGCCCAAAGTTCTTGGAAACAATCGCTGAACAAAGATTGTGGATCCAACCCCCTTGGGAAGCCTCCCCGCATCGAGACAGTTTGCACCCTTGGGCTGGGTACATGACAATAGCTTCCCGCGTCTGTCAAACGCCAGTAAAGCCCATCTTGCGAACTGCCTTCGTCGTCTAAACTAAGGCTGCCGCCAGCGTCGTCTTTCCAGCGCCAGAGTGAGAGACAACGCCGACTTTTCTTGCGAAGCTTTTCGTCCGCCCTATTACACAGGCACTGGTTGTCCGGTGATAAGTCCTCCCACCGAATTGCGTGATGATCCGCTTTCTGGATTGCATCGATCGCAGCTTTTTTCTGGGATGTGTCCGGTGAAGTCAGCCGGATTGTCGCAGAAATGGTGACGCCAAAGCGTGGCCGAGATAATGGCTGCTACAAGATCTTTAGTTGAAAATCGCTGTTCGGATCAACAAACCGGATGGGACCATCGAAAACGCGACCAACAAAGTATTGCGGTAAGTCCCATTCTCTCAAGAAGTACACAACTTCCAAGTTTCCCTCCCGTCAGAGCACTTTGTGAAACAGTATCAGATAAAACTTGGAGATGAGTGCGTCCTCTATGGCGCGAGGGTCGATTACTCAACTTCGCTCCTGCGAACCGAGCAAATGAAAAAGGCCCTCGCATCCCTGCGAGGGCCTTTCAAATTTTCGTAGTGTGGGTTTACAACCCAACGCCCGTTCAAAGACCGGTCGATACGTCGATCGTGTTGCCCTCTTCGAGGGTCACATAGGCCTTCTTGACGTCTTTGCGACGGCCCATCTGGCCTTTGAAGCGCTTGACCTTGCCTTTGGTGATGGTCGTGTTCACGGCCTTCACCTTCACACCAAACAGAGCCTCGACGGCCTCTTTGATCTGCGGCTTGTTGCTGTCGATTGCCACTTCGAACACCACTGCGCCATTTTCAGACGCCATGGTGGATTTCTCGGTGATGATCGGCTTGCGGATCACATCATAATGCGTTGCGTTTGCACTCATTTCAGTCGAGCCTCCAGAGCTTCGACACCCGCCTTGGTGAGCACAAGAGTGTCACGCTTGAGGATGTCAAACACGTTTGCGCCCATCGAGGGCAGCACGTCCAGACCTTCGATGTTGCGTGCAGCGGCGGCAAAGCCTTCGTTCACAGCTGCGCCATCGATGATCAGCGCGCGCTTCCAGCCAAGATCCTTGACCTGCTTGGCCAGTGCGGCGGTCTTGCCGTCGGCTTCCGCGTTCTCGATGATCACCAGCGCGCCTGCCTTGGCCTTGGCCGACAGAGCGTGCTTGAGACCCAGCGCGCGAACCTTCTTGGGAAGGTCATGTGCGTGCGAACGAGGGGTCGGGCCCTTGTAGATGCCACCCTTGCGGAAGATCGGCGCCTTGCGGGAGCCGTGGCGTGCGCCGCCGGTGCCCTTCTGGCGATAGATCTTCTTGGTCGAGTAGCTGACTTCGGACCGGGTCTTGACCTTGTGCGTGCCAGCCTGCGCCTTGTTACGCTGCCAGCGGACAACGCGGTGCAGAATGTCGGCGCGAGGCTCGAGATCAAAGATCTCGTCGGTCAGATCGACCGATCCGGCCTTGCCGCCGTCCAGTTTGATCACGTCGAGTTTCATTCGTCGCCTTCCTTCTTCTCGGCCTCGATGTCGGCCTCGGCTGCCTTCAGCGCTTCGGCTTCGGCGGCGGCTTGCTCTTCGGCCAGACGCTTGGCTTCGGCTTCGGCCTCGGCGGCAGCGGCTGCAGCGGCTTCTTCAGCGGCTTTGGCGGCTTCTTCAGCGGCGGATTTCAACGCGGCGGGGATGATGGCGTTCTCAGGGAACGGCTTTTTGACCGCATCCTTGATGGTCACCCAACCACCTTTGGAGCCAGGAACGGCGCCTTTGATCATGATCAGACCACGATCGGCATCGGTCCTGACGACCTGCAGGTTCTGGGTGGTGACACGGGCGGCACCCATGTGACCGGCCATCTTCTTGCCTTTGAAAACCTTGCCCGGATCCTGACACTGACCAGTAGAACCGTGCGAACGGTGGCTGATCGACACGCCGTGCGTGGCGCGCAAACCGCCGAAGTTGTGACGCTTCATGGCACCGGCAAAGCCTTTACCAATGGTCGTGCCAGCAACGTCCACATACTGACCTTCAAAGTAATGGTCAGCAGTGATTTCCTCACCAACGTTGATCATTGCATCGGCATCAACACGGAACTCGGCAACCTTGCGCTTGGGTTCCACTTTCGCAATTGCGAAGTGGCCGCGCATGGCCTTCGAGGTGTTTTTGGCTTTTGCCGTGCCCGCGCCCAGCTGAACGGCGGTGTAGCCGTGCTGGTCATTCGTGCGTTGAGCCACCACCTGCAGCTTGTCCAGCTGAAGAACAGTGACGGGGATCTGCTTGCCGTCTTCCATGAAGAGACGGGTCATGCCGACCTTTTTTGCGATTACTCCAGAGCGCAACATTCCGGTGCCCTCCTTATACCTTGATCTCGACATCCACGCCGGCGGCGAGGTCGAGCTTCATCAGGGCATCTACGGTCTGCGGAGTCGGATCGACGATGTCGAGCATACGCTTGTGCGTACGGATCTCGAACTGGTCGCGCGACTTCTTGTTCACGTGGGGACCACGCAGAACGGTGAATTTCTCGATCTTGTTCGGGAGCGGGATGGGCCCACGAACAGTTGCACCGGTGCGCTTGGCGGTGTTGACGATTTCCTGAGTGCTGGCGTCCAGCACACGGTAGTCAAACGCCTTGAGCCGGATACGGATGTTCTGGTTCATTGAACAGCCTTACTTTTGGCATTGAGGTTGAGAGGAGGACCAGCGACCATCGCAAACCCTCATCGAACCTAAAGGGCGGAGAATCACCCCGCCCTGGAACGGCCATTGAGCCGTTGCGCGCGTATACCTGTGGGGTGGGGGTGTGGCAAGAGGTGAGTGACGGTTTCGGCAAATCCGGATGAAAGGTGCCGGAGACCTTTCAAGTCACGAACGGGCGAAGCCCTGCAGGCCGGATTTGAGCCAAAGCCTCTTCCGGCGTTGCGATGGTCAAATTTGCAAACCGGGGATCAGCACCAAGTCGCTTTTGGTAGTTTCCATCCCTGGTAACAAATACGTCCCTATCGGAATTTTAATGCGCCCAGGTCATCTGACGATCACACCACGCATTGCGCCACTTGCGTTCAGCTTTTTGAACCGCGTCCAGCCCCTTTGGTTCAAAGGCGGCCAGATAGTCAGAGGACAGAAAGGCTATCTGTGGAAATAGTGTGTCGTGCAGTTCTTTTTCCCTACTCAACATGGTTTCATCTGCAAGAAGACAAAAGTCAAAAAAACCGATATCAAGGTGGCCGATCCCGGCGATGTGAGAGAGGCCCTGTAGACCGAGTTCCCTAACCCGCCTTAGGAAGTCTGCGTAGGATGCCAGAAATCCACCGCTTTTCTGTCGCTCAGATGCGCTAACAGCAATGAGTGCGACATCGGCCATGCCCAACCGATGACAATTCACCAAGTTCAACACTGCCTGCTTTCCCGGGCGGTCGTCTGCCACGTCGATGATGCAATTAGTGTCGAGTGAGAATGTTTCCATACCATCAGCTTAAACGGTTTTCTCAATACACAAAGGGCGCCTCCGCTTGGAGGCGCCCTTCCTTTTTTCGTCGTGTGGCGTTTGCAGGCAAGCGCCAGAGGCGTCCTGATTACTCGATGACCTTCGAGACGACGCCGGAGCCGACGGTGCGGCCGCCTTCGCGGATGGCGAAGCGCAGGCCGTCTTCCATCGCGATCGGGGCGATCAGTTCGACTTCGAACTTCAGGTTGTCGCCCGGCATCACCATCTCGGTGCCCTCGGGAAGCTGAACCGTGCCGGTCACGTCCGTCGTGCGGAAGTAGAACTGCGGGCGGTAGTTCGCGAAGAACGGCGTGTGACGGCCACCTTCGTCCTTGGTCAGGATGTAGACCTCGGCTTCGAACTTGGTGTGCGGCTTGACCGAACCCGGCTTACACAGAACCTGGCCACGCTCAACGCCTTCACGGTCAACACCGCGCAGCAGGGCGCCGATGTTGTCGCCCGCTTCACCGCGATCCAGCAGCTTGCGGAACATTTCAACGCCCGTGCAGGTCGTCTTGGTGGTGTCGCGGATGCCGACGATTTCGATCTCGTCGCCAACGTTCACAACGCCGCGCTCAACACGACCGGTCACAACCGTACCACGACCCGAGATCGAGAACACGTCTTCGATCGGCATCAGGAAGGGCTGGTCAACCGCACGTGCCGGCTGCGGGATGTAGTCATCCACGGCCTGCATCAGTTCACGGATCTTGTTCTCGCCGATCTCGGGATCACGGCCTTCCATTGCGGCCAGAGCCGAGCCCGCGATGATCGGAATATCGTCGCCGGGGTAGTCATAGGCCGACAGAAGCTCGCGGATTTCCATTTCCACCAGCTCGAGCAGCTCTTCGTCGTCGACCTGGTCAACCTTGTTCATGAACACGACCATGGCAGGGATACCCACCTGGCGGCCCAGCAGGATGTGCTCGCGGGTCTGCGGCATCGGGCCGTCAGCAGCGTTCACAACCAGGATCGCGCCGTCCATCTGGGCAGCACCGGTGATCATGTTCTTGACGTAGTCGGCGTGGCCGGGGCAGTCGACGTGCGCATAGTGACGCGCATCGGTCTCGTATTCCACGTGCGCGGTCGAGATCGTGATCCCGCGGGCTTTTTCTTCCGGCGCGCCGTCGATCTGGTCGTAGGCCTTGAAGTCACCAAAATACTTGGTGATCGCCGCCGTCAGCGTCGTCTTGCCGTGGTCAACGTGACCAATCGTGCCGATGTTGCAATGCGGCTTGCCGCGTTCAAACTTTTCCTTTGCCATGGTATTGGCTCCTTAAGTTTTGTGTCAGGCGGTGAGGTCAACCCCACCCTACGGTGTTGGGTAGGGCGGGCCCAAGGCCCGCCACCCGGCTTATGCGTATTTCGCTTGGATCTCGTCGGAGATGTTCTGCGGAACCGGATCGTAATGGTCGAACTGCATCGAGAAGTTCGCGCGGCCCGACGACATGGAACGCAGCGTGTTGATGTAGCCGAACATGTTGGCGAGCGGGACAAAGGCTTCGATGGCAATTGCGTTGCCACGAGTTTCCTGTCCGGACACCTGACCGCGACGCGATGTCAGATCGCCGATGATTCCGCCGGTGTATTCTTCCGGAGTAATCACTTCGACCTTCATCATCGGTTCCAGCAGCTTGGCGCCCGCTTTCCGCATACCTTCGCGCATACACATACGTGCAGCGATTTCGAAGGCCAGAACGCTGGAGTCAACGTCGTGGAACTTACCGTCGATCAGGGTAACCTTGAAGTCGATCACGGGGAAGCCAGCCAGAGGGCCGCTGTCCATGACCGATTTCACGCCCTTTTCCACACCGGGGATGTATTCCTTGGGAATGGAACCGCCGACGATCTTGGACTCGAAGGAATAGCCTTCACCCGGCTCTGTCGGAGAAATGATCATTTTCACTTCGCCGAACTGACCCGAACCACCCGACTGTTTCTTGTGGGTGTACGTGTGCTCGACCTCGTGACCAATGGTCTCGCGGTAAGCAACCTGCGGGGCACCGATGTTGGCCTCAACCTTGAATTCCCGCTTGAGACGGTCAACCAGGATGTCCAGGTGAAGTTCGCCCATGCCCTTCATGATGGTCTGACCGGACTCGAGGTCAGTTTCAACACGGAAGGAGGGATCTTCTGCCGCCAGACGCGCAAGGCCCTGGGACATCTTTTCCTGGTCGCCCTTGGTCTTGGGCTCAACCGCGATCTCGATAACCGGATCGGGGAAGGTCATGGTTTCCAGAACAACCGGCTCTTTGGCGTCGCAAAGCGTGTCACCGGTGGTGGTGTCCTTCAGACCCGCCAGCGCGATGATATCACCTGCAAAGGCTTCTTCGATCTCTTCGCGGTTGTTGGAGTGCATCATCATCATACGACCGATGCGCTCTTTCTTACCTTTGGTCGAGTTCAGGATCGAGTCACCCTTGTTCATCTTACCCGAGTAGATGCGGGTAAAGGTGAGCGAGCCGACGAAGGGGTCGTTCATGATTTTGAACGCAAGACCCGCAAACGGCATGTTGTCATCCGCGCGGCGCGGGATGTTGCGGGTTTCGGTTTCGTCGTCGGGGGCGAAGCCCATGTAATCGACAACGTCCAGCGGGCTGGGCAGATAGTCGATCACGGCGTTCAGCAGCGGCTGGACACCTTTGTTCTTGAACGCGGAACCGCCCAGAACCGGCACGAAGTGCATGGCCAGCGTCCCCTTGCGGAGCAGCTTGCGCAGCGTCGCAACGTCAGGCTCTTCGCCTTCGAGGTAAGCTTCCATCGCGTCGTCGTCTTCTTCGACGGCGGCTTCGATCAGCTTGCCACGCCATTCATCGGCCATATCCTTGAGGCTGTCGCGGATCGGCGCCTTGACCCAGGACGCACCCAGATCTTCACCTTGCCACAGCCACTCTTCCATGGTGACGAGATCGATCAAGCCTTCCAGCTCGTTCTCGGCGCCAATCGGAATACCGACGGGAACGGCGCGGGCGCCGGTGCGGTCTTCGATCATGTGTACGCAGTTGAAGAAGTCAGCGCCGATCTTGTCCATCTTGTTGACAAAAACGATGCGCGGAACCTTGTAGCGGTCAGCCTGACGCCACACGGTTTCGGTCTGCGGTTCAACACCTGCGTTGGCGTCCAGAACGGCAACGGCGCCGTCGAGAACGGCCAGCGAACGCTCGACTTCGATGGTGAAGTCAACGTGGCCGGGGGTGTCGATGATGTTCAGGCGGTGCTTGGGCGTGTCAGCAGTTTCGCCATCTTCGGTGCGTTCCCAGAACGTGGTCGTCGCAGCCGAGGTGATGGTGATGCCGCGTTCCTGCTCCTGCTCCATCCAGTCCATGGTGGCTGCACCATCGTGCACCTCACCGATGTTGTGGGATTTGCCGGTGTAAAACAGGATACGCTCGGAGCAGGTGGTTTTACCTGCATCGATGTGCGCCATGATACCGAAGTTGCGGTACCGGTCGAGCGGATAATCGCGTGCCATTTGGTCAGGACCTCTCGGGGGTTACCAGCGGTAATGGCTGAACGCTTTGTTCGCGTCTGCCATCTTGTGGGTGTCTTCGCGCTTTTTCACGGCGGAGCCGCGCGACTGAACTGCGTCAAGCAGCTCGCCGGCAAGGCGTTCTTCCATGGTGTTTTCATTGCGGGCGCGCGAGGCGTTGATCAGCCAGCGGATGGCCAGAGCTTCGCGGCGCTCGGGGCGCACTTCGACAGGCACCTGATAGGTGGCACCACCAACCCGGCGAGAGCGAACCTCGACCGACGGTTTGATGTTGTCGAGTGCTTCGTGAAACAGCTCAACAGGAGCGCGCTTGACCTTGCTCTCAACGCGATCGAGCGCGTTGTAGACGATACGCTCGGCGGTCGATTTCTTACCATCGAGCATCAGGTTGTTCATGAACTTTGTCAGAACCCGGTCACCATATTTGGCGTCGGGCAGGACTTCGCGTTTTTCGGCGGCGTGACGACGAGACATCTGTAATTCCTCTTACTTCGGACGCTTCGCGCCATACTTGGAGCGACGTTGCTTCCGGTCTTTGACGCCCTGGGTATCCAGAACACCGCGGAGAATGTGGTAACGGACACCGGGAAGGTCTTTTACACGGCCGCCACGGATCAGAACCACCGAGTGCTCCTGAAGGTTGTGGCTTTCGCCCGGGATATAGCTGATCACCTCGAAGCCATTGGTCAGACGGACCTTGGCAACTTTACGCATAGCCGAGTTCGGCTTCTTCGGCGTAGTGGTGTAGACGCGTGTGCAGACGCCGCGTTTTTGCGGGCATTGCTCCAGGTGCTGCGACTTGGAGCGTTTGACTTTCGGCTGCCGCGGCTTGCGGATCAGCTGTTGGATCGTGGGCATTAGGTAAGGTTCCCCGTGCTTCTCACATATGTGCCGCCGGGACCTTCCCGACGAGGTTCAATTCAAGGCGCCCTACGCGTCCGCAGGTCACCGGGTTCACTGCAAGTTGCGGTCCTGCAACAAGCAAAAAGCCGCTTCGCTCCCATTCCGAGGTGAACGACGCGGCGGGTTCTCAGAGGATCGGAGCAGTTAAGTCGCCCGGATCTTGACCACAATACTTCTGAATTCGGCACAGGGTCTCCCCCGCCGGATGGGCTGGCGTATATGGGGAGTCGCCCAGCATGTCAACCGCATCTTCATATTGTGCGGGGTGCTGCGCAGTGCCAATCTTGTGCCGTGTATTTGCCCTTCCCTCAATAGAGAAATTCAGCATGCAGGTCATTGGGTTTTGTCGCTTTTCCTACCCAGCGCAGGGCGGTTTTCAGGTCGAGCATGAAGAGGTCGCCGACCGCATGGCCTACCTGTGGTCCGACGCCCGGATGGAGGAGCGATTTCGCCACTTCGAAACCATCTGCCTGCCCGGTCTGAAGGCCCAGACCGACCCGGATTTCACCTTTGTCATCTTGATCGGCGAAGAGATGCCTGAGCGCTGGATCGCACGACTACTGCAACTGACCGAAGATTTTCCACAGGCCCGGATCGAGGCCCGCCCGCCCGGACCGCACCGACAGGTCTGTCAGGAAGTGATGAATTCGGTCCGCGACATGGACCGCCCCTGCCTTCAATTTCGCCACGATGACGATGACGCCATCGCGGTGGACTTCGTGGCTCTGCTGCGCAAAGCCGCCCGGGATTGTGCGGCTCTGGTCGATCAACACCGGCTGGTGGGATTTGACTGGAACCGAGGGTATGTTGCGCGCCCCGATGCGCAGGGCCTTTGCGCCGAGCCGACAGTGACCCCCTATTGGGGAGTGGCCCAGGCCATGGCTGTGCAGCCGCGCGTCAGGCAGACGGTGCTCAACTTTGCCCACAACAAGATCAATCAGTTCATGCCGACGGTAACCTTTACCACGCCGGATATGTATGTGCGCGGCCATAACGAGCACAACGATTCACGACAGAAGAAGCATGTAAAACCCGCCCAACTGCCGCGCCTCGATGCCTTGGGCGAAACCTTGTTCCGGGACCGTTTTGCGATTGACGCCGATCAGGTCAGACGCATCTTTGCCTGACGGCGCCTGACCCGAGTTTCCCGCCAAAGCGTATACAACCCGGTGCCGACAATGATCGTCGCCCCCAGCAGTGCAACAGGCTTTGGCCATTCCCCGAAGAACACCAGTCCGAGGATCAAGGACAATACAAGGCTCGTATAGCGGAACGGTGCGATGAAGCCGACTTCGCCCACCCGCATGACCATGACGCTTAGGGTGTAGCCTGCAACGATGAACAGGCTCGCCCCCGCCAGCAACGCCGTGGTGCGCTGCGTAAGCGGCACCCAGTCCTGTCCGAGCGACCAGAGCGCGGCAAAGACCAGGACCGCCAGCGAGGTCACGAAGGTGACCGACAATGACGGCACCGCCGCCGAGATCCGCCGCGTGGTCAGGTCGCGCACTGTCACGCAAACCACGGCAGCCAAGGCCGATAGGGCGTAAACGTTGAACCCTTCGGTACCCGGTCGGACAATCAGCAGCATCCCGAAGAACCCCGCCGCAATGGCCAACCAGCGCCGCCAGCCCACGGGCTCGGCAAAGAACAGCGCGCTGCCCAGCGTTATGGTCAAGGGCAGCATCTGCAACAAGGCCGAGACGTTGGCAATCGGCATGTTGAACAGCGCGGTGAAGAAGAACAGCGCCGCGCCGACCTCGGCCACGGCACGCAGGGCAACCAGCGCCCGGTCGCGAGCCGGGAACCGGAAATGCAAAGCCCCTGCCCGCCACGCCAACACCCCGATGAACAGGGTCGATACCATCCCTCGCAGCGTCAGCAATTGCGAAAGCGGCATGGCGGTGCCGATCCCTTTCACGCAGATGTCGCCAAAGGTGAAAGCCGCCATGGAGGCGATCATCAATATCGCGCCGCGATTGTTATCCGAGTGACTGGTCATGAGGCCGCTGTACCAGCACCGCGCAAAGCCAGCCACGCCATTTGCGACATTCCCTGACGATCAAAAGAAAAACGCCCCCACCTTTCGGCAGGGGCGTTTTGAAGTCTCAACGAGAACCGCGATTTATTCGCGGCTTTCCGGCGTATCGACGATCAGCGTGTCAAAGGCGTCGCCGCCAACCACGTCATCGACCATATCCGGCGCTGCCAGAGCAGCTGCGGCCTCGGCCTCTTCGCGGCGGGCTTCAATCACCACGTTGTCGCGGGTCTGCGCGATGTGGCGCATGTCCTGCGTGGCACCACCGGTGCCCGCCGGGATCAGGCGACCCACGATGACGTTTTCCTTAAGACCAACCAGCTTGTCTTTCTTGCCCTGCACCGATGCCTCGGTGAGAACGCGGGTGGTCTCTTGGAACGACGCCGCCGAGATGAACGAACGGGTCTGAAGCGATGCCTTTGTGATGCCCAGCAGGATCGGTTCGCCCTTGGCAGGACGCCCGCCCTTCTTCTCGGACTTCTCGTTGGCAAGGTCGAATTCGGCCTTGTCGACGTGCTCGCCCTTCAGCAGCGTAGTGTCGCCGCTGTCGAGGATTTCCCACTTCTGCAGCATCTGGCGAACGATCACTTCGACGTGCTTGTCGTTGATCTTCACGCCCTGCAGTCGATAGACGTCCTGGACTTCGTCGATCATGTAGTTCGCCAGAGCCTCGATCCCCATGATCGACAGAATGTCGTGCGGGGCCGGGTTGCCGTCCATGATGTAGTCACCCTTCGAGATGAAGTCGCCTTCGCCCACCGGGATGTGCTTGCCTTTGGGGATCATGTATTCCCGCGGTTCAAGGTTCTCGTCGGTCGGCTCGATGGTTATGCGGCGCTTGTTCTTGTAGTCCTTGCCAAAGCGCACATAACCGTCGATTTCCGCGATGATCGCGTGATCCTTCGGACGACGTGCCTCAAAGAGTTCGGCCACACGCGGCAGACCGCCGGTGATGTCCTTCGTCTTTGCACCTTCACGCGGGATACGCGCCACAACGTCACCGGCCTTGACCTCTTGCCCGTCTTCACAGGAAAGGATCGCGTCCACCGACATGGTGTAGGTGATCGGATTGCCCGCATCGTTGCGCACCGGCTCGCCATCGGCATCCATCAGGATGATTTCCGGCTTGAGCTCGTTGCCCTTCGGCGCGGCCCGCCAGTCGATCACGATCTTCTGGGTCATGCCGGTGGCATCGTCCGTCTCTTCGCGCACGGCAAGGCCGTTCACGAGGTCGACGTGCTTGGCGATACCGTCCTTCTCGGCGATGATCGGCAGCGTGTAGGGGTCCCACTCATAAAGCTTGTCGCCACGGGCAACGGTGTCACCCTCTTTGACGAACAGCTTGGAGCCGTAGCCCATCTTGTGCGAGGCCAGTTCTTCGTCCTGATCGGACATGATCATGACGGTCATGTTCCGGTTCATAACGATCAACTCGCCCGCCGCGTTGGTGATGGTGCCCGGGTTGGCGAACACGATCTTACCGTTCTGGCTGGCTTCCTGGAAGGAGCGCGAGGAGCCCTGCGCAACACCGCCCATGTGGAAGGTCCGCATGGTCAGCTGCGTGCCCGGTTCACCGATCGACTGCGCCGCGATGATACCGACAGCTTCGCCGGTGTTCACCTTCGTGCCGCGCGCGAGGTCACGACCATAGCAGGTGGCGCAGACGCCCTCTTCGGCTTCACAGGTCAGCGGCGACCGGATGCGCATCGACTGCACGCCCGCCTCTTCGATCGCGTCCGCCATGCGTTCGTCGATCAGCTGGCCCTGACGTACCAGAATGGTGTCGGTGCCCGGAACCGGAACATCATCCGCAGCCACACGGCCAAGAACACGTTCCGAGATCGGCGACACGACTTCGCCGTCGTTCACAGCCGCTTCGGCGGTGATCGCACGGTCGGTGCCGCAATCGTCCAGACGAACGATGCAGTCCTGCGCAACGTCCACCAGACGGCGGGTCAGATAACCCGAGTTCGCCGTCTTCAGAGCCGTATCCGACAGACCTTTACGGGCGCCGTGGGTCGAGTTGAAGTATTCAAGAACGGTCAGACCTTCCTTGAAGTTCGAGATGATCGGCGTTTCGATGATGTCGCCGTTCGGCTTCGCCATCAGGCCGCGCATCCCGCCCAGCTGCTTCATCTGCGTAACCGAGCCACGGGCACCGGAGTGCGCCATCATGTAGACCGAGTTCGGTTCCATTTCGGAACCGTCCGCATCGCGGCGCTCGGCCGAGATCGTCGCCATCATGGCTTCGGTGACCTTGTCGTTGCACTTCGACCAGGCATCGACAACCTTGTTGTACTTTTCGCCCTGGGTAATCAGGCCGTCCATGTACTGCTGTTCAAAGTCCTTCACCTGATCGCGGGTGTCCTCGACGATAGGCCATTTGCTTTCGGGGATGACCATGTCGTCCTTGCCGAAAGAGATGCCCGCCTTGAAGGCTTCGCGGAAACCCATGGTCATGATCTGGTCACAGAAGATGACCGACTCTTTCTGACCGCAATAGCGATAGACCGTGTCGATGACCCGCTGCACGTCTTTCTTGCGCAGCAACTGGTTGACCAGATCGAAAGGTGCCTTGGCGTTCTTCGGCAGAAGCGCACCCAGACGCACGCGGCCCGGCGTCGTTTCGAAACGCTTGACGATCTCGTTGCCTTCGTCGTCGATCTGCTTGACGCGGGCTTGGATCTTGGCGTGCAGGTGCACTTCGCCAGCGGTCAGGGCGTGCTCGACTTCCTCGATGGACGAGAAGATCATGCCTTCGCCCTTCATGCCTTCGCGCATGATGGTGACATAGTAGAGACCAAGGATCATGTCCTGCGACGGAACAATGATCGGGTTGCCGTTGGCAGGCGACAGAACGTTGTTCGTCGACATCATCAGCACGCGCGCTTCCAACTGGGCCTCAAGGCTCAGCGGAACGTGCACGGCCATCTGGTCGCCGTCGAAGTCCGCGTTGAAGGCCGAACAGACCAGCGGGTGAAGCTGGATTGCCTTGCCTTCGATCAGCGTGGGTTCGAACGCCTGAATGCCAAGACGGTGCAGCGTCGGCGCACGGTTCAGCATGACCGGGTGTTCGCGGATCACCTCATCGAGGATGTCCCAAACCTCGGGACGCTCTTTTTCCACCAGCTTCTTCGCCTGCTTCACGGTGCTGGACAGGCCTTTGGCCTCCAGACGCGAGTAGATGAAGGGCTTGAACAGTTCGAGCGCCATCTTCTTGGGCAGGCCGCACTGATGCAGCTTGAGTTCCGGACCGGTCACAATGACCGAACGACCGGAGAAGTCGACGCGCTTACCCAAAAGGTTCTGACGGAAGCGACCCTGCTTGCCCTTGAGCATGTCGGACAGCGACTTCAGTGGACGCTTGTTCGCGCCGGTGATGACGCGGCCACGGCGACCGTTGTCAAACAGCGCGTCAACGGATTCCTGAAGCATCCGCTTTTCGTTCCGAACGATGATGTCCGGCGCGCGCAGCTCAATCAGGCGCTTGAGGCGGTTGTTCCGGTTGATCACGCGGCGATACAGGTCGTTCA
Organism: Pacificoceanicola algae; assembly: GCF_049341065.1. Taxonomy (NCBI): domain Bacteria; kingdom Pseudomonadati; phylum Pseudomonadota; class Alphaproteobacteria; order Rhodobacterales; family Roseobacteraceae; genus Pacificoceanicola; species Pacificoceanicola algae. The sequence continues at coordinate 215,839 of NZ_JBMPIX010000006.1, forward strand.
GATCGGAGGTCGCAAAACGGCCACCATCCAGCGGCACCAGCGGACGCAGTTCCGGCGGGATCACAGGGATCACGGTCAGAACCATCCATTCGGGGCGGTTGCCGGATTCAAGGAAGGATTCCACGACCTTGAGACGCTTGATGATCTTCTTGGGCTTCAGCTCGCCGGTGGCTTCCTTGAGGTCCGCGCGCAGCTGATCGGCTTCGGACTCGAGGTCAATGGCAGCCAGCATTTCGCGGATCGCTTCGGCGCCGATGTTGGCGGTGAATGCGTCCATGCCATACTGATCCTGCGCGTCGAGGAATTCCTCTTCGTTCAGCATCTGACCGTAGGTCAGATCGGTCAGACCCGGCTCGATCACCACGTAGTTCTCAAAGTAGAGAACCCGCTCCAGATCGCGCAACGTCATGTCCAGCATCAGGCCGATGCGCGAGGGCAGCGACTTGAGGAACCAAATGTGGGCGCAGGGCGCGGCCAGTTCGATGTGGCCCATCCGCTCGCGGCGGACCTTTTGCAGCGTGACTTCGACACCGCATTTTTCGCAGACAACGCCGCGGTATTTCATGCGCTTGTATTTGCCGCAGAGGCATTCGTAATCCTTGATCGGGCCAAAGATACGCGCGCAGAACAGACCGTCACGCTCGGGCTTGAACGTACGGTAGTTGATGGTTTCGGGCTTCTTGATCTCGCCGAAAGACCACGAAAGGATCCGTTCGGGGGACGCGAGCGAGACCTTGATCTCGTCGAATGTTTTGACCGGTGCAACAGGGTTGAACGGGTTGTTGGTAAGTTCCTGGTTCATGTGTTCCTCACAAATTCAGAGGGAAGCGGGGGAGTGCAAGGCGGCAAGGCCGCCCTGCGTGAGTGTCGGCAGTGGGTGCCTTACTCATCCTCCTCCGCATCCAGGAGTTCCATGTTGAGGCCCAGGCCGCGGACCTCTTTGACGAGAACGTTGAACGATTCCGGCACGCCGGCTTCGAAATTGTCCTCGCCCTTGACGATCGATTCATAGACCTTGGTCCGGCCTGCCACGTCGTCCGATTTCACCGTCAGCATTTCCTGCAGGGTGTAGGCGGCGCCGTAAGCTTCCAGAGCCCAGACCTCCATTTCCCCAAAACGCTGACCACCGAACTGCGCCTTACCACCCAGCGGCTGCTGCGTAACGAGGCTGTAAGGTCCGGTCGAACGGGCGTGAATCTTGTCGTCCACAAGGTGGTGCAGTTTCAGCAGATACTTCATACCCACGGTCACCTTGCGGCTGAACTGTTCACCCGAACGGCCATCGAACAGGATCGACTGACCAGAGGTGTCAAAGCCAGCACGACGCAACGAGTCGTTGACGTCAGCCTCTTTCGCGCCGTCAAAGACCGGGGTCGCGATCGGCACACCGCCGGTGACGTTTCCGGCAGCTTCAACAAGCTGGCCTTCGTCCATGCCTTTGATGCCTTCTTCATAGACCTCGTCACCGTAAGCGATGCGCATGGCTTCGCGAACCGGAGTCAGATCGCCAGTACGGCGATAGTCCTGCAGGGCTTCGTCAATCTCGACGCCCAAGGCACGCGCGGCCCAACCCATGTGGGTTTCAAGGATCTGACCGACGTTCATCCGCGACGGCACGCCCAGCGGGTTCAGACAGAAGTCGACCGGGGTCCCGTCCGCAAGGAACGGCATGTCTTCCATCGGAACAACGCGGGAAATAACGCCCTTGTTGCCGTGACGGCCAGCCATCTTGTCGCCCGGCTGAAGCTTGCGCTTCACGGCGATGAAGACTTTGACCATCTTCATCACGCCCGGGGGCAGATCGTCGCCGCGACGGACCTTTTCGACCTTGTCTTCGAACCGTGCATCCAAAGCGCGCTTTTGCACTTCGTACTGTTCGTGCAGGGCTTCGACGTGCTTGGCGTCCTCTTCTTCACCGAGGGCCAGCTGCCACCACTGACCACGGGTCAGGGAGCTGAGCAGTTCCTCGTTGATTTCCGAGTTCGGCTTCACACCTTTCGGGCCTTTGACCGCAGTCTTGCCTTCGATCATCGAGCGCAGACGCGCATAGATGTTGCGGTCAAGGATCGCCAGCTCGTCGTCGCGGTCGCGCGCGAGGCTTTCGATCTCTTCCCGCTCGATCTGCAGTGCACGTTCGTCTTTTTCCACACCGTGGCGGTTAAAGACGCGCACCTCGACAACTGTACCGTAATCACCCGGCTTCACACGCAGCGAGGTATCGCGCACGTCCGAGGCCTTTTCACCGAAGATGGCGCGGAGGAGTTTTTCTTCCGGCGTCATCGGGCTTTCGCCCTTCGGAGTGATCTTGCCGACAAGGATATCGCCCGGCTCGACGTCAGCGCCGATATAGACGATACCCGCTTCGTCGAGGTTGCGCAGGGCTTCCTCGCCGACGTTCGGGATGTCGCGGGTGATCTCTTCCGGCCCAAGCTTGGTGTCGCGGGCGGCGACTTCGAATTCCTCGATGTGCACCGAAGTGAACACGTCGTCGCGCGAAATACGCTCGGAGATCAGGATCGAGTCTTCGTAGTTGTAACCGTTCCACGGCATGAAGGCGACGATCACGTTCTTGCCAAGGGCCAATTCGCCCATATCGGTCGAGGGACCATCGGCAATCACTTCGCCCTTCTGAACCGTGTCACCCACCTTCACCAAAGGCTTCTGGTTGATACAGGTATTCTGGTTCGAACGCTGGAATTTGCGCATCCGGTAGATGTCAACGCCGGCATCGCCAAGTTCCAGATCCGAGGTTGCCCGGATCACGATACGCTGCGCATCGACCTGGTCGATGATGCCCGCACGCTTGGCCATGACGGCCGCGCCCGAGTCCCGTGCCACGATTTCTTCGATCCCGGTGCCCACCAAAGGCGCCTCGGCGCGCAGGGTCGGAACTGCCTGACGTTGCATGTTCGAGCCCATCAGAGCGCGGTTGGCGTCGTCGTTTTCAAGGAAGGGGATCAGCGATGCCGCGACCGAGACCAGCTGCTTAGGCGAAACGTCGATCAGATCGACGTTTTCGCTGGGCGACAACGTGTAGTCACCGGATTTCCGGGTGCTGACCAGATCGTTGATGAACTTGCCATTCTCGTCCAGCGTCGCGTTGGCCTGCGCCACGGTGTGACGCATTTCCTCGGTCGCGGACATGTAATGCACTTCGTCGGTGACCTGACGGTCCTTGACCACGCGATATGGGGTCTCGATAAAGCCATACTTGTTCACGCGCGCGAAGGTGGCGAGCGAGTTGATCAGACCGATGTTCGGGCCTTCCGGCGTTTCAATCGGGCACATCCGGCCATAGTGCGTCGGGTGTACGTCGCGCACTTCGAAGCCAGCGCGTTCGCGGGTCAGACCGCCCGGCCCAAGCGCCGACAGGCGACGCTTGTGCGTCACTTCCGACAGCGGGTTGGTCTGGTCCATAAACTGCGACAGCTGCGAGGAGCCGAAGAATTCGCGCACAGCGGCAGCTGCCGGTTTCGCGTTGATCAGATCCTGCGGCATCACCGTGTCGATCTCGACCGAGGACATACGTTCCTTGATCGCGCGCTCCATGCGGAGCAGGCCAACGCGGTACTGGTTTTCCATCAGCTCGCCGACCGAGCGCACGCGGCGGTTGCCGAGGTGGTCGATGTCGTCGATGTCGCCGCGACCGTCGCGCAGATCCACCAGCGCCTTGATACACTGAACGATGTCGTCACGATCCAGCGTGCGCTGCGTGTCTTCCTTGTCCAGCGCGAGGCGCATGTTCATCTTCACGCGGCCAACGGCGGACAGGTCATAACGCTCGCTATCGAAGAACAGCGTGTCGAACAGGTTCGACGCGGCTTCGACGGTGGGCGGCTCACCCGGGCGCATGACGCGATAGATATCCATGAGCGCGGTGTCGCGGCCCATGTTCTTGTCCTGCGCCATGGTGTTGCGCATGTAGGGACCGACGTTGATGTTGTCGATGTCCAGAACAGGGATCTCGGTCACACCGGCGTCAACCAGCTCTTTGAGCGTACCGCCGGTTACGTCACCGTCCTTGTCCACTTCCCAAGTCAGCTCATCACCAGCCTCGACGTAGATCGCGCCGGTTTCTTCGTTGATGATATCTTTGGCGGCGAACTTGCCGACGATGGCCTGGAACGGCACCAGCAGCGTCTTGACCTTGCCTTCGTCGATCAGCTTCTTGACCGCGCGGGGCGTGACCTTTTTGGTTGCCTCGGCAATGACTTCACCACTGTCGGCATCGACCAGATCAAAGGTCGGGCGGGTGCCGCGCACACGCTCGGGGAAGAACTTGGTGGCCCAGCCTTCACCTTTGCGCAGGGTGTAGGTCACCGTGTCGTAATAGGCGTCCATGATCGCCTCTTGGTCCAGACCAAGCGCGTACAGAAGCGTGGTCACCGGAAGTTTGCGGCGACGGTCGATGCGGGCAAAGACAATGTCCTTGGCGTCGAATTCGAAATCCAGCCACGAGCCGCGATAGGGAATGATGCGGCAGGCGAACAGCAGTTTGCCGGACGAGTGCGTCTTGCCCTTGTCGTGGTCAAAGAACACGCCGGGGGAACGGTGCATCTGGGACACGATCACGCGCTCGGTGCCGTTCACGATGAACGTCCCGTTGGGGGTCATCAGGGGCATGTCGCCCATGAAAACGTCTTGTTCCTTGATGTCCTTGACCGACTTGGCGCCGGTATCTTCGTCGATATCGAACACGATCAGGCGCAGCGTCACCTTGAGCGGAGCGCTGTACGTCATGTCGCGCTGCATACACTCTTCGACGTCATACTTCGGCTTTTCCAGCTCGTAGTTGACGAATTCGAGAACTGCGGTCTCGTTGAAGTCTTTGATCGGGAAAACCGATTGGAAGACACCCTTGATGCCTTCGCCGTCCAGCGGTTGGGGCTGATCCCCCGAGTCGAGGAAAAGCTTGTATGAAGATTTCTGAACCTCAATGAGGTTCGGCATTTCAAGCACTTCGCGGATCTTGCCATAATAGCGGCGAAGACGTTTTTGTCCGAGGAAGCTTTGCGCCATGAGTGGGGCCACCCTTTTCATTTCTCTGCCTGGATACTTCTGCTGTCGGGCCACAGCGACGCATCTCGTCAGTGACGATACGAACTCAGGTCCATTCTCGACGGGCGTCCCACCGCCTGTCTCTCGATCCGGAAGTTCCTACCTTGGAAAGACCCTCCGCAGAGGAGCTTGCCAAGCACAGGACAGTGTTGATCGGGTCCGCGCCATACGCCAAAATTCGGCGTTTCCATCATGTTCTGGTGTGATTACCGGATGTGGAGGCTATGGGATGCGGTTTCAATAGTGCTTCGGAGCCACCTCACAGCCTGCAACAGACAAAAAGCGGCTTCGAATCGCTCGAACCCGCGGGAGACTTCCGAATATTCGGTGAACAACAAGAACGCAAGTCCCCCTACGGGGATTTGCTGACTTTTGCCGTTAGTAGACAATGGCAAAAGTCGCGCAAAAGGTCAAGTTGCGATGCAGACAGGATAAACAGAGCGTTTACAATGAACAAAGCCGCCATTTCAGGCCACCGCCAAAATCCGTCTTTTCGGGGCGAACCCCGCCAGCCTCTCGAAAAGTTGAGCGTCGCTTGGAAATTCCCCTTCCCTGAAAAGGCATCGCACAAAAAAACAAGCGCCCCCGACCGGGAGCGCTTGCCTTGCAAAAACAGCCCGAAGGCCGGAATTACTTGAGCTCGACTTCGGCGCCTGCCTCTTCGAGCTTCTTCTTGATTTCCTCGGCTTCGTCCTTGGAAACGCCTTCTTTGACGGCCTTGCCACCGGCTTCGACGAGGTCTTTGGCTTCTTTCAGGCCAAGACCGGTGATGCCGCGGACTTCTTTGATCACGTTGATCTTCTTGTCGCCAGCCGACTTGAGGATCACGTCAAATTCGGTCTGCTCCTCAGCAGCGTCGCCACCGGCGTCGCCTGCGGGGCCGGCCATCATCACAGCGCCGCCAGCGGCGGGCTCGATGCCATACTCGTCCTTGAGGATGGTTTTCAGTTCTTGTGCTTCAAGCAGCGTCAGGTTGACGATTTGCTCAGCAAGTGCTTTCAGATCAGCCATTTTGAGACTCTTTCCGTTATATAAGATGTGTTCCAACGCGTGGGCCTAAACCCTGCGAAGATCCTTTCAGCTGCCTTACGCCGCTTTTTCCTCGATAGTGGAGAGGATGGAAGCGATGTTCGATGCAGGTGCGCCAATAGCGCCGGCGATGTTCGATGCGGGTGCGCCGATGCAGCCGACGATGGAAGCAATAAGCTCCTCGCGCGACGGCATTTTCGACACGGCTTCGACACCGGACCGGTCCAGAGCCGTTCCGCCCATGTTCCCGCCGAGGATCTCAAATTTCTTGTTATCCTTGGCGAAATCCTCGACCACCTTGGCAGCTGCCACGGGGTCTTCGGAATAGGTCAGTACGGTCATGCCATCGAGAAGAGCGGCAATGCTTGCGCACTGCGAACCCTCGAGGGCGATCTTGGCGAGCCTGTTCTTGGCGACGCGGACCGAAGCATCGGCAGCGCGTGCACGCCCCCGAAGATCCTGCATCTCGGCAACTGTGAGACCTTCGTAGCGGCTAACCACCACGACGCCAGAGCTTTCGAAGATCTGGCCGAGTTCCTCGACCAATTTCTCTTTCTGGGCTCTATCCACAGTTTCACTCCAAATTGTGGAGGGCGGACCCTCCGGCTCATTCCAGCTGGCAATTGCCAACCAAGAAGTCCGAGGGGCGTCGCATCACTTGAGCCCGGCGCACGAATGCACCCGGAGAGATGTCTCTTCCCGTCTCAGGCAGGAATTACAGGCCAGGGCCAACCCACCGTCTCGGACGAAATAGAGGACACCGACGAATCACGCAGGTGCCCTCAGAGCGCTGGCTACCTGTTTTTGGATAGCTTGCCAACCCATCTCCTGCGGCGGTTGGCACGAGCACTTTGAAATGATGGAAACCGGGCGCTCTTAGCCCCGCCCCCTTTGATGCACAGCCTCTAGCGTGCGATCTCAATCCGGACCAGTTGAACAACCGTCTGGTTGACGAAATTTCGCTCTGCCGCCTCTTCCTTGGTCACAGGAAAGACCAGCCAGATCGGACCCATCTCCTGCACACCCAGCGGTCGTCCATTCAGGTCCAACGCCAAAAGGGCGCTTTGTTGCAGGGCATCAGAAAACGCTATTTCCAGAACGTCATCCTGGGCCGAGACCGCGCGCAACGTGCCTCCGTCAATGCCAAGCGATGACAAGAAAGCGCCAAGGGTCACTCCGGAAAGCCGACGCTCTTTAGTGTCGAGCGACGTGATTGTCTGGAATTCGTGCCAACCGCGGCTTGCCAGCATTTCCCGGTCAAACCGCAGCAAGTTGGTGTTCATCCGCGCGGGAAGCGCACCGGATACGGTCAGAATTGCCGGGGGTTTGAGGCCTTCCATCGCCAAGCCCGCCGTTCCAAATGAACCGGTGACCAAGACAAACCCAAGTACGAGAAACCGAAGCATAAAAAGACCCTATCGCATGGACACACTCTGTTTGTTCTCCCGCCGAAACCCTAACGCAGTCTTTCAAACAAAGAAAAAGGCAGGCCACGCGGGCCTGCCTTTTCCGAAAAATTGTGATCGTTGATCAGTTGCCGGTCGCGTTGGACACGTCGACGGAAACCCCCGGGCCCATGGAAGAGCTCAGAGCGATCTTCTTCATGTAGGTGCCCTTGGCGCCGGTCGGCTTGGCTGCAGAAACCGCCGCGACAAATGCGCGGATGTTTTCGGCAAGCTTGGCCTCGTCGAAGGAGACCTTGCCAACGCCTGCGTGAACCACGCCGGCTTTCTCGGCCTTGAACTGAACCTGACCGCCTTTGGCAGCCTTTACGGCCTCGGCGACATCCATGGTCACAGTGCCAACCTTGGGGTTCGGCATCAGGTTGCGCGGGCCAAGCACCTTACCCAGACGACCGACGATCGGCATCATGTCCGGGGTTGCGATGCAGCGGTCAAAGTCGATGGTGCCGCCCTGAACGGTTTCCATCAGATCCTCTGCGCCAACGATGTCTGCGCCAGCGGCCAGAGCTTCGTCTGCTTTCGGGCCACGGGCAAAGACCGCAACGCGCACGGTTTTGCCGGTGCCGTTCGGCAGGCCGACAACGCCGCGAACCATCTGGTCAGCGTGACGCGGGTCAACACCAAGGTTCATCGCGATTTCAACGGTCTCGTCGAACTTGGTGTTCGAGTTGCCCTTGATCAGTGCGACGGCTTCTTCGACGGTGATGTCTTCTTTGCCAGCAAAAGCTTCGCGGGCTGCGCGGGTACGTTTTCCAAGCTTTGCCATATTACTTAACCTCGATGCCCATCGACGTGGCAGAGCCAACGATGATCTTCATTGCCGCTTCCACGTCGTTCGCCGAGAGATCTTTCATCTTGGCTTCGGCGATTTCACGGACCTGCTTGACGGTCACGGATGCGATTGTCTCACGACCGGGGTTCTCGGCACCACGGGGGCGGTTACGCTTGCCCACGGGCTTCAGGCCAGCGGCTTTCTTCAGGTAGTAAGACGCGGGCGGCGTCTTGATGTCCATGGTGAAGGACTTGTCCTGATAGTAGGTGATCACGGTCGGGCACGGCGCGCCGGGCTCCATTTCCTGCGTCTTGGCGTTGAACGCCTTGCAGAATTCCATGATGTTGATGCCGCGCTGACCCAGGGCGGGGCCCACGGGCGGCGAGGGGTTGGCTTTGCCTGCAGGGATCTGCAGCTTCATCTTGCCAGCAAGCTTCTTGGCCATTGGCTGTCTCCTTTACAACACCCCGCGAACGCGTTCTTGGGGCTGGTGAGTTGCGTGGTCAGGTCCGGATATCGCGATACCCTCGCCTCCCACGATGGCGACGGCCTGCGACTCATCGCAGACCACCGAAGCCCGGCGCATATCGCAGCTTTGGAAAGCGATCAACCCCGCATAGGCAAAAGCAACGGGTTTTGGCGGTGTCCTGGCACGCCGGTCATCGCTAGCGCAGGAATTTCGGCCAAAACCGCGCAAGGCGCTGTTTGCGTGCCCAGGTATTCTGGCTTACGTCGAACAGCCAGTCGGGAACATCGTCACGGGTCAGATCGAACAACGGCGTGCCGTCAAGGCTGGAGACGCGCACCGGGAAGTTGCTGCGCATTGAGAGCGCATCGGTGCTGTCGAACAGCCGAAGCGGCCCCTTGTCCGTCTGTATCCACAACGCGCCGCGATCATCGCCGTCTTCGCGCTCCCAAAAGGCAAAGCTATACTCAAAGCCATGCGCCCGCAGCGCCGCCTGATGCCGCCGCGTCAGCCATCCAAAAGGGTCAATCGGCCCGATCCAGGCATCATCCGGCCACTCGGGGGCATAGCTTGCAAATTTCGGGGTCTCGGTGATCCGCCGGGCCCAATAGACATCGAACGCCTCTTCGCTGACCCCTTCGAGATTGAACAACACCGACATCTCGGCCGCCACATCCACCGATGGCAATCCTGCACCCCTGAAAACCGAGGCCGAGGCCGAGGCCCGTTCTTCGCAGCCCTGCTCGAATGCGGCGCGATCTTGCATCAGGTAGTACCCGCCATCCATGTCGGGCATCAGCTCATCCAGATCGTCGCCTTCATTCGGAGCAACCTTTTCAAATCGGATCGTGCGCAGAAACGACGCGTGCTCTTCCCACAAATCGGCAACCCGATCAAAGCCCAGCGTCCGATAGATGCCGGGGACAACGTCAATGATGCCCGGATCGTCAGACGTCGCGGAATGCAGCACCATGCCCCAACAGTCCCATGCCGTTGGCAAACACTCGGACCCGAGCGCATAAAAGGCGGCCGCCCCCATATCCGCGGCTTCCAGCTGCGCAATCGCCGCCGCGTCGACCTGCACTCCGAAAAAATCCCGTGCCACTGCGATACACGCAATGTCCCGCCGCAACTGATCACTTCCGGAAAGCGAGACGTCTCGAACAATCAAGGGATCTGTTGTCATGGAAGAACGCAACTCGCACAGATTGGACACAACTCAGTCAGCGCGCCGCTCTCAGCGCCCCTCCAAGCATTTGATGTCAAAAACCCAAAGCCTTTACAACGAAAAAGGGCGCCCCAAAGGCGCCCCCGACATTTGCCTGCAAAAACGCGGCGCTTACTGCTTGGAGACCTGAGTGAATTCCAATTCGACAGGGGTCTCCCGACCAAAGATCGATACGGACACGCGCAGGCGCTGGTTGTCTTCGTCCACGCCCTCGACCATGCCATCGAAGCCTTCGAACGGGCCGTCGTTGACCTTGACCTTCTCGCCCGTTTCAAAGTGGATGAGCGTCCGCGGCGCGTCTTCGTTTTCCTGAACGCGGCCAAGGATCGCTTCGACCTCGGCATCGCGCATCGGCATCGGGCGGCCCTGCGGCCCAAGAAACCCGGTGACGCGGTTGATGCTGTTGACCAGATGATAGCCACGGTCCGACATTTCCATGTGGACCAGAACGTAGCCGGGCATAAATCGGCGCTCGGTCGTGACCTTCTTGCCGCGACGGACCTCGATCACCTCTTCGGTGGGAACCAGCACTTCGTCGATCTGATCGTGAAGTTCCTGCTCTTCTACTGCAGTACGGATCTGCTCAGCGATTTTCTTTTCGAAGTTCGAGAGCACGCTCACCGAATACCACCGCTTTGCCATCTGGCCTCACCCTCGTTCCATGGTCCGGCCCCTGGCCCGACCTTTCCGTTCATCCCCGTCGTAGTGCGCCGAGGAAACAAAAAAGCGGCGTGCAACTCGAATCAGTGCACGCCCTTCATTCAATGCCGTGTCCCTACCGCCAAGCCCCCGTGAATTCAAGGGGTCTGCATGCAGGGATCAGCCAAAGAGCGTCAAGACACCCTGGAGGCCAGTGCGGATCAGGATATCGACCAGCGCAAAGAAGATGGCCGTCAAGGTCGCCATGATAAAGACCATGACTGTCGTAAGCACGACCTCGCGGCGCGAGGGCCAGACAACCTTGGAAACTTCAGCACGGACTTGCTGGATGAATTGAAACGGATTGGTGGTGCGGGCCATGCCGGGCTGCCTTTTTCTCGATGTCTCGATTTCGGGCGTATCTACGCGCGCGACTTCCGAATTACAAGCCTGTTGCGCAGGCACGGCCAAATCCCTTGGCCCATGTCTGCGCCAATCCTCACATCACGGCGACCTCACAGGACGGTGAAGGAAAAACTTGGAACGGCTAAGGCACGCGGTCGTTGGGGTGTCAGACGATGGGGCGGCGCCAAGCTTCCCCAAGATTGAGAATAAAGGAGATCACCTATGAAACGCCTTTTTGCCACAACCGCTCTTGCTGCAACTCTTGCAACCGGCGCCTTTGCCGCAACTTCGGGCCAACTGAATATGCTCCAAAGCTATCTGCCGACGGTCGATGTTGAACTGCTGAGCGAAGCGCAGGTGGATGAACTGTTGGTCATCGCGACCTCCGAAGGATCAGACGCCGACAAGATCGACAAGATGAAGGCTGTTGTCACAGCCAGGAACGCGTTGAACGTCGAACCGTTGACCGCTGTCGAAATGGGCACGATCAAGAACGTGGATCCCAGTGTCGACTTTTCGCTGCTGACCGACGCCGAGATCTCCGAATTGCGCCTTGCCATTGCGGCAGGTGATAACGATGCGATCGAGCGCACTCTGAGCACGCTGACGGCAAACGATACAATGGTCGAGCCCGCGGATTTCACCGAAGTGGAAGAGGCGAAAATCCTCAACGTCGCCCCGAACGCGGATTTCTCGAAAATCGACGCCGTTGAAAGCCGCCAGATTCGCGCCGCGCTGACCAGCGGTGACGACGACGCCATTGAAAGCGCCATCAACAGCGCGCTTGCAAGCTGATTGATCACTGTGAAACGACAAGGGGCCGCCACGCGCGGCCCCTTTTTTTTGCAAGCGCACAGCACAATAGCTCAGCGCGCCGGCGGCCGGGAAGCGATCGTCACATATTTGGAAAATGGCAGGGGCAGCAGGGTTCGAACCCGCGACCTACGGTTTTGGAGACCGTCGCTCTACCAGCTGAGCTATACCCCTAAGGTCCGACGCCTCATCTACGAAAGCGCGGCGCGCTTTGCAACCCGGAAAAGCGCCTTTTGCCGCCCTCGGATTATCTTTGGCATCACGAAACCAGACACGGCGCTTCACGCAGCAGAGCACGTCTTGAAACAAAGGGCGAAATCCGGCTGCACAAAATTATGTGATCGCACGGACACTTTCAGAGTTCTCGCGTTCAGATCACCTACCTGCATCTTCGGATAGGGCATTTTCGACCAATAAACATTGATCCGCACCAAAGCTGTGCAAACGCACACAGGGGCCGGGTCAACGTCGATCATCTTCAAGGGCACATTTGTGTGAACCCATTGATATTTCTTCGTGATTTCAGGTTTCCCGGCCCCGCCCCTAAGTTGATTGGTGTCAGGCAAACAGCCCGGCACAAACAAACTCGGAAACGGGGAAAGCCCCCACACAAGAAAAAGGAACATCACATGAAACGTATGATCGCAACAGCCGTCCTTGCCATCGCAACCACCGCAGGCGCAGCACAGGCCATGACCGTCAACCAAGCGGACCTGAATTCGATCCGCAACTTTGCCCCGCAGGCGGACTTGTCCAACCTGACCGCACAGGACGTGGATGTGATCCTGTCGATCATCCATTCCGGCGACAGCGAGGGCGACAAGAGCAGCCGCGTCAAAGCCTGGATCCGCGGGTGATCACAGCTCTGCCCGCCGCGCGCTGCACTCCCCAACGCGCGGTGGGCCACTCTGCCGATCACCCAGATGTTGGGGCTTTGCTACAAAGGCACTGACAAAAGAAAAAGGCCGCCCAAATGGGCGGCCTCTTAATGTCTTCTGTTCCCGAAGATTTATCGGGATCGCGTCTTACTCGATGACCTTCGAGACGACGCCGGAGCCGACGGTGCGGCCGCCTTCGCGGATGGCGAAGCGCAGGCCGTCTTCCATCGCGATCGGGGCGATCAGTTCGACTTCGAACTTCAGGTTGTCGCCCGGCATCACCATCTCGGTGCCCTCGGGAAGCTGAACCGTGCCGGTCACGTCCGTCGTGCGGAAGTAGAACTGCGGGCGGTAGTTCGCGAAGAACGGCGTGTGACGGCCACCTTCGTCCTTGGTCAGGATGTAGACCTCGGCTTCGAACTTGGTGTGCGGCTTGACCGAACCCGGCTTACACAGAACCTGGCCACGCTCAACGCCTTCACGGTCAACACCGCGCAGCAGGGCGCCGATGTTGTCGCCCGCTTCACCGCGATCCAGCAGCTTGCGGAACATTTCAACGCCCGTGCAGGTCGTCTTGGTGGTGTCGCGGATGCCGACGATTTCGATCTCGTCGCCAACGTTCACAACGCCGCGCTCAACACGACCGGTCACAACCGTACCACGACCCGAGATCGAGAACACGTCTTCGATCGGCATCAGGAAGGGCTGGTCAACCGCACGTGCCGGCTGCGGGATGTAGTCATCCACGGCCTGCATCAGTTCACGGATCTTGTTCTCGCCGATCTCGGGATCACGGCCTTCCATTGCGGCCAGAGCCGAGCCCGCGATGATCGGAATATCGTCGCCGGGGTAGTCATAGGCCGACAGAAGCTCGCGGATTTCCATTTCCACCAGCTCGAGCAGCTCTTCGTCGTCGACCTGGTCAACCTTGTTCATGAACACGACCATGGCAGGGATACCCACCTGGCGGCCCAGCAGGATGTGCTCGCGGGTCTGCGGCATCGGGCCGTCAGCAGCGTTCACAACCAGGATCGCGCCGTCCATCTGGGCAGCACCGGTGATCATGTTCTTGACGTAGTCGGCGTGGCCGGGGCAGTCGACGTGCGCATAGTGACGCGCATCGGTCTCGTATTCCACGTGCGCGGTCGAGATCGTGATCCCGCGGGCTTTTTCTTCCGGCGCGCCGTCGATCTGGTCGTAGGCCTTGAAGTCACCAAAATACTTGGTGATCGCCGCCGTCAGCGTCGTCTTGCCGTGGTCAACGTGACCAATCGTGCCGATGTTGCAATGCGGCTTGCCGCGTTCAAACTTTTCCTTTGCCATCTTTGAGACGCCTCACGGTTAAAGGGGCCACACGCGGACCCGGGTTTGCATCGCGCGCCGTTTATTGGCTTGAGCGCGGAAAATCAAGTGGGTAAGCGCGGCGATGCCCGACTGATTGCAGGCTTCGCCCGGATTGGCCCCGCCGTGCCCTGCGTTACCGCCCGAGTTGGCCTGCGATCACCTTGGAGAAGCCCTGCGCGAGCAGGCTGATCTGCTTCTCCGGCGACGCGTTCTGGGCGTTGTTCGCCATGGAAATAAGCGCTCCGATGGGCAGGCCGTTGATCGTCGAGGTGTTGCGCGCCGCCTTGTTGGCAAAACTCACATCGTCGATGCGGCGCAGGGTCTTGCCGCTGCCGTCGCGCACGATCACATCCCCTGTCACCCTGCTTTCTGCGGCCGCCACAGTGCGGCTTGCACCGGACTGGATGGTGACACGGCTCACCACGACTTCGGCCGTATTCGCGGCACCGCGCGTCACGGCATCGGCATTCAGTGCCGCCCCCAATTTCGCGGAAAAGGACTTGGCCAGCGCAGGGTCCTGCGTTGACTGCAACAATCCGTAGGAGGCGTTTTCGGCCAGCGATACGCTGACCCGGCCCACGGGAATCGGCGTGACTTTCGCCGCCGGCTCGCTGCTCATGCAGGCGCTCAATCCGGCCATCATCATCGCTAGCAAAACCGTTCTTCTCAACATTCGCTGTACTCCTTGTACTCGGGCCTGTGGACCATCACCAAACGCACGACCCCCATACGCCTTTGAGACGCTCTGAAATCAAAAACAAAAACGGGCGGCAAGACACCGCCCGTTTTTGTCCGGGTTCTGATGCTCAGTTGCGTCACTCAGCCATCGGCGGCCTCGGCCTCTTCTGACACACTGCCGAACCACCCTTCGGCCTCCTGCTGCTCGCGCATCCACTTTTCGACCAGCAGCGCCGCTTCCTGGGCCAATCCGCGCATTTGATCGTCGCGGTTCTTGGAAAGACGCGATTCGAAAACCTTGATGACGTGAATTGCCTTCGGCTTGGCGTTCATCTTGGCCTTGGCAGCGTCATCCCAAACGGTGACGTTCAAGGCCAGCGCCGATTTTCCCGGCACGATCGGGGGCGGCAAGGAGTATGCCTCGACGCTGATCCCAAGGTGATAGAACTTATCGCCGGTGTAGCGGCGGAAACGCGCTTCCATCGCGTCATCGACCACCTTGGTCCATTCTTCCGCCGTCGCTTCGCGCGAGACCAGAAGCTGTTGCAGGTTGGGCGCGACAACCTCGGAATGGCCAAGTTTGAAGTCGCCAAGATCCACGACGGGCCGTGACAGGTCAGCGGGCGTGTCGGTACAGGCAGCAAGCCCCAGAACCAGCGCAAAGGCAGCAAGAATGCGGATCATGGATCCCCCCTTTTCATCGTCCCGGTTTTGATAGCGCGAAAGCGGGGCGCCTTGCAATCAATGGGGCTTTGCCTGTGTCTTGCCCGGACCTACATTAAGCCTATGACAGATCAACAACCGATCCTTGCCCCCCTGCCCGTCCGGGTCCCCCTTGTGACGCGGCCGATGGGCATTTGGGACAGCCTTCAGGCCTCGCGCCGCAATGTGCTGTCCATCATCCCCGAAGTGGCGACGCGTCAGCCGATCCTGTCGGGCAAGACCGGAAAGCGCTGGCACATGCTGATGGATCCGGCGGGAAACAAGCAGGTGCTGCTGGAAAAGCTGGATCAATATCCCAAGTCCGTGGTCACCAAGAACCTGCTGCGCCCGGCCATCGGCGAATCCCTTTTTATTGCTGAGGGGGCGCACTGGCGCTGGCAACGGCGCACCGCCGCCCCGGTTTTCAGCCATCGGAACGTGATGAACCTTTCGCCAGTGATGACGGGTGCCGCCAAGCGGTCAGTTCAGCGTATCCACGAGGCTGGCCCGCGGGCGATCAACTTTCTGGATGAGATGGTCAGCCTGACCTTTGACGTGATCTCGGACGTGACCTTTTCCGGAGATGAGGGGTTTGACCGCGACAGCGTACACGGGGCGATCGACGCCTATATCTCAGAGGCGGGGAAAATCTCGTTGTTCGACCTTCTGGGCTTTCCTGACTGGGTGCCGCGCCCCGGGCGCGTCTTTTCGGCAGGCGCGGTGGCACAAATGAAAAAGGTCGCCGATACCGCAATCGAGTCGCGCGGTCAGCGCGGTGCCGAGGACGTTCCGGATCTGCTTGACCTGTTGCTGGCAGGCGAAGATCCCGAAACCAAGCGGCGCATGAACACTGCCGAACTGCGCGACAACCTGTTGACCTTCATCGTCGCCGGGCACGAGACGACTGCCCTGACGCTGGCATGGTCGCTTTACCTTTTGGCCTTTGATCCAAAAGTTCAGGAGGAGGCCCGCACCGAAGTGCTTTCAGTGGTCAAAGACGGTGCGGCCACTGGCGCGGATGTCGAAAAACTGCCGCTGATCCGGCGGATCGTGGACGAAGCCTTGCGGCTGTATCCGCCAGCCGGGATGGTGTCGCGCACTGCGATGGCCGATGACGAGCTTTGCGGGCGGCACATTCGCAAGGGCGACACGGTGATCCTGCCAATCTACGCCCTGCACCGCAGCCACCTGCTTTGGGATGAACCCGACGCCTTTCGACCTGCGCGCTGGGAAGCAGGCAAACCCGACCGCTACGCTTATTTGCCGTTCGGCGACGGGCCGCGCATTTGCATTGGTGCTTCGTTCGCCCTTCAGGAGGCGGTACTGGTACTGGCAACCCTGCTCGCGAATTTCCGCTTCAAGGCGGTGAAGGGACGGGATCCAGAGCCGGTGATGATCCTGACCCTGCGTCCCCAAGGCGGTGTCTGGTTGGAGGCCGAACCCGTCTAGCGGTTTGCGCCCGGAACCCACAAGACATCCGCGCGGCCATCATCATTGGCGATCCGCGCCGCGACAAAGAACCAATCGGACAAGCGGTTGAGATACTTCACCGCATCGGGGTTCACCGTCTCGACCGAGGCCAGTTGCACCGCCAGACGTTCCGCCCGCCGGGCCACAGTCCGGCACATGTGCAAATAGGCCGACAGGGCCGACCCGCCGGGCAGGATAAAGCTGCGCAGAGGTTCCAGCCGGGCGTTCATCGCGTCGATTTCGCGTTCCAGCCTGTCCACCTGCGAGGAGACCATACGCAGCACCGGGTATTCGGATTCGTTGTCTTTTTCCATGTCGGGGCGGCACAGATCAGCGCCCAGATCGAAAAGGTCGTTCTGAATCCGGCTCAGCGCCGCATCCACGTCACCTTCGGCATGCAGCCGCGCCATGCCAACCACGCAATTCAGCTCATCCGATGTGCCGTATGCCTCAACCCTGTGGTCGAACTTTGCCACCCGCGCACCGTTGCCAAGCGCGGTGTCGCCCTTGTCGCCGGTCCGCGTATAAATCTTGTTCAGGACAACCATGTTGTCAGCCTCCCCGGCGAATCCAGACGAACAATAGGATCAGCACAACCGCCACAAATTGGGCTGCAATCCGCAGACGCATGGCCTTGTTCGCATATTTCTTGTTGAACTCTCCGCCTTTGGCAAATGAACCGATGCCGAAAAGCAGAACCGCCACCACAAAAAGCATGGCAACGGCTACGACGATGAAAAGAGGATCTTTGGTCACGACAGCCTCCTACAGCTTTCAGTGTCACATAGCGGCATCTGCATGAAAAGCGAACCCGTCTAAGTGCCTTTGGTCAAAAGCCAGTCCAACGCGCGGGTCGTCAAAAGCCTGCGGGCCACGCCCGAGATATAGGTCGGCGTCGTGATGTAGTATCGCGGCCTCGGGCGGCTTGCCTCGCAGGCATGGACAAGTTTGCGAGTGACCGCCGAGGGCGGCAGTTCAAAAGGATCGGGGCCACGATCTTCGTAAAGGCGTGGCAACAGCGTTTCCTGATACTGCGCAGCGCGGGGCGAGGACTTCCAGTCGATCCATTTTTCGAAATGCGGGATCGCATTCGCGCGAATCTTTGAGGTCACTGGCCCGGTGTTCAGGGTGATGACGTGGATCGGCGTGTCGCGCATCTCAAGACGCAGCGTATCGGTCAGCCCTTCCATCGCGAACTTGGTACAGTTGTAGGCCGCCCGCCACGGCTGCACCACCAACCCCAAAACGGAAGAATGGTTGACGATCCGGCCATGGCCCTGCGCCCGCATGATCGGGATGACCTGTGTCGTCAGATCGTGCCAGCCAAAGACGTTTGCCTCAAACGCCGCGCGCAGGGCATCGGCGGGCAGATCCTCGGCGGCGCCGGGCAAAGCATAGGCACCATTGTTGAACAAAACGTCCAGAGTGCCGCCCGTGGCCTCAAGCACCTCGGCCAAGGCAGCCTTGAGGCTGCCAGGTTCGGTGTAATCCAATTGCGGGCTTTCAAAGCCCTCGGCACGCAGGCCGGCGCAGTCTGCGTCTTGTCGGCAGGAGGCAAAAACGCGCCAGCCGCGCGCCCTAAGCCCGTGCGCCGCGTCATAGCCGATGCCCGAGGAACAGCCGGTAATCAGGATGGATTTTTCTCTCATCCGCGTGGTTTAGGCGAGCAGCCCCACCGCGAAAAGAGCGTTTTTCGCTTTAATCGGCAGAGGCAAGAAAGGTGTCGGACATCCAGCCCACGTCGCTGCCTCTGAGCGTGCGCAGCCGGACCCAGCCTGAATCTTCGTCCTGCAACACTTCGACTTTGTCGCCGCGCAGCAATTTGGCCACCACGTCAAAGCCAGTGCCCGGTCCACTGCGCAGGTTCACGCGGGTGCCCGTCACCAACCGATAATCAATGCTGGACGCCGCGATCACAACGGCGGCCGGGACGGGATCAGAGGCGATCACTGCCGCCACTTTTTCCGGCTCGGGCTGCGTGTTCTGGGCGGGAAACGAGACTATGGACAGGTTGCTGACGTCGGCCAGACTGGTGCCCATGCCGCTTGTCCGGGTTACCTCGGGCTCGGGTGCCGGGGCTGACTTGGTGCTGACAACGGCAACACGCTCGGACTTCGGGGCAGGCTGTGCATCAAAGGGGGCAAGCACGGCCAATGAATGGTTGCCGGGCTCAAAATCGCGTCCGCCGGACACCTCAAACCATGCCCAACCCAAAAAACAGAACGTCACAAGAATAATTCTTGTCATCGCTTACCCCCCCGAAAACGACCCAAACACCATGTAAACCGCGCGCAGAATTCGCGTTAGCCCATAGTGTTAACCGATTCCCCTTTCGCGGCTAAGGGAAATTCCCGGCGTTTTTCCCAGAGTCCTTCTTTACGGTGCCAATGCGCAACGGTATCACAGCATCTATGGATGACGATACAATCGACCCCAACATGAACCCCCGGCAGTTGTCCGAGACGCTGCGCCGCGCGATCGGCGACCGCTATCTGACCTATGCCCTGTCGACCATCATGCACCGGGCGCTGCCTGATGCCCGCGACGGGCTGAAGCCGGTGCACCGGCGGATTCTGTACGCCATGCGGCGTCTGCGCCTGTCATCCTCGGGCGGTTTCCTTAAATCTGCCAAGATCAGCGGCGACACCATGGGGGATTTCCATCCGCATGGCGATGCCGCGATCTATGACGCCATGGCACGGCTCGCGCAGGATTTCACCATCCGTTATCCGCTGGTCGACGGCCAGGGCAACTTTGGCAACATCGACGGCGATAACCCCGCCGCCTCGCGCTATACCGAGGCGCGCATGACCGTGATGTCCGAAGCCCTGCTGGATGGGCTGGACGAGAACGCCGTCGATTTCCGCGACAATTACGATGGTCGCCTGCAGGAACCTTCGGTGCTTCCGGCGGCCTACCCCAACCTTCTGGCCAACGGCTCAAGCGGGATTGCGGTGGGTATGGCGACCAATATCCCGCCCCACAACATTGGCGAGCTGATCGACGCCTGCCTGCATCTGATCAAAGCGCCCGATGCACGCGACGACACGCTGTTGCAATATGTTCCCGGCCCGGATTTTCCCACCGGCGGGGTGATCGTGGAACCGGCAGAGAACATCGCGAACGCCTATCGCACCGGGCGCGGCAGCATCCGCCTGCGCGCGAAGTGGGAGGTCGAAGATCTGGGCCGCGGCACATGGCAGGCCATCGTGACCGAGATCCCCTACCAGGTACAAAAATCCAAGCTGGTCGAACGCATCGCCGAGTTGATCCAGACCAAGAAAGTCCCGATCCTTGCCGATGTCCGCGACGAAAGCGCCGAAGACATCCGCATGGTGCTGGAGCCCAAGTCCAAGAACGTCGACCCCGATGTGCTGATGAACCTGCTGTTCCGCAACTCGGATCTGGAAACCCGGTTCAGTCTCAACATGAACGTGCTGATTGACGGCGTGACGCCAAAGGTCTGTTCGCTCAAAGAGGTGTTGCGCGCCTTCCTCGACTTCCGCCGCGAAGTGCTTATCCGCCGCGCCAGGCACCGCATGGCCAAGATCGACAACCGCCTTGAGGTGCTCGAAGGCCTGATCGTTGCTTTCCTGAACCTCGACCGCGTAATCGACATCATCCGCTATGACGATGATCCCAAGGCCGCCTTGATGTACGAAGATTGGTCCAAGCCGCATCAGGCCACCATCGTGCGCGCCACCGATGAAAGCGATTATCGTTCGCCGCTGGCGGGGATCGACGTCAAATCGCTGGAGTTGCGCGAAGACCCCGATGCCATCGCACGCGGCGTTCTGGCCGATGATGGCACCGACGCCAAGGTGCCCGCCCGCTTTGTCGGCCGGTCCGAAGGTCTGTCGGACGTTCAGGCCGAGGCGATCCTCAACATGCGGCTGCGCTCCTTGCGCCGCCTTGAGGAACTTGAACTGGTCAACGAGCGCGACAAGCTGATGGAAGAACGCGCGGGCCTTGAAGACCTGCTCGACTCGGGCGAATTGCAGTGGTCGCGCATCGCCGAACAGCTGCGCGAGGTCCGCAAGGCCTTTGGCAAAGGCTACGAGGGCGGCGCCCGGCGCACCGCCTTCTCCGAAGCCTCCGAGGCCGAGGATGTGCCGCTTGAGGCGATGATCGAACGCGAACCGATCACCGTGGTCTGCTCGCAAATGGGCTGGATCCGGGCGATGACCGGCCATATCGACCTGACCCGCGAACTGAAGTTCAAGGACGGTGACGGGCCGCGCTTCATCTTCCATGCGGAGACCACGGACCGTCTTCTGGCCTTTGGCTCGAACGGGCGCTTTTACACGCTGTCGGCGGCCACTCTGCCCGGCGGCCGCGGCATGGGTGAACCCCTGCGTCTGATCGTCGATCTGCCGAACGAGGCCGAGATCGTCGATCTGTTCATCCACAAGCCCGACAGCAAACTGCTGGTCGCCTCTTCGGCGGGCGATGGGTTCATCGTGCCGGAAAATGATGTGATCGCCCAGACCCGCGCTGGCAAACAGGTTCTGAACGTCAAAGGCGACGTGCGCGCCCGCGTCTGCAAAACCGTCAGCGGCGATCATGTTGCCGTGGTCGGCGAAAACCGCAAAGTGCTGATCTTTGCGCTGGATGAACTGCCCGAGATGGGCCGCGGCAAGGGTGTGCGCCTGCAAAAGTACAAGGATGGAGGCATGTCCGACGCCCGCACCTTTGCGCTTGCCCAAGGGCTGTCTTGGCTTGATCCCGCCGGGCGGACGCGCACCGAAACCGCGCTTGAGGAATGGATTGGCAAGCGGGCCGGGACAGGCCGCATGGC
This sequence comes from Pacificoceanicola algae, assembly GCF_049341065.1. Taxonomy (NCBI): domain Bacteria; kingdom Pseudomonadati; phylum Pseudomonadota; class Alphaproteobacteria; order Rhodobacterales; family Roseobacteraceae; genus Pacificoceanicola; species Pacificoceanicola algae. The sequence goes on from NZ_JBMPIX010000006.1 coordinate 237,582, forward strand.
GCCGCGCGGCTTTCCCAGGGACAACCGGTTTAACTGACTTTACCCAGAAGCTTGCCCCGGTGTTTTGTGTTGAGATGACTGACGAGGGCAGGATTTGACCGAAACGCATCATGAAGGGCCATGGGACGCGCCGACGATCCAACCGCCGCTGACGACTGAGTTTCACGGCACGAGGTCCGGCCTCTTCGCACTGGCCTTCAAGACCGGTGTTCTGACCGTTCTCACGCTTGGCGTTTACCGGTTCTGGATGAAGACGCGGCTGCGCCGGTGGTATTGGTCGGCGATCCGGATCGGCGGGCTCCCGATGGAATACGTTGGCGATCCGCTGGAAAAGCTGCTGGGCTTTCTGGTCGCCGTCGTGATCTTGGCCTTCTACATCGGCGTCGTGAACCTGCTGCTTATGTTCGCCAGCTTTGCCTTGTTGCAAGGCAATACCGCCGCTTACCTGCTGTCCTTCATCGGCGTCGTGCCGATCTGGTTCTATGCGCAGTACCGCGCCCGCCGCTATGTGCTGGCCCGCACCCGATGGCTGGGCCTGCGCTTTGGGCTTGAACCCGGAGCCTGGGGCTATGCCTTTCGAGCGATGGGGTATTGGCTGCTGATGCTTCTCTCAGCTGGGTTGCTTTGGCCTCTGATGACCTTTCGGCTGGAAAAATACCAAACTGATCGCACTTTCTTTGGTGATCGCCGCATGGCACAGGGCGGCAGGTGGAGCATGCTGTATCGCTCCATGAAATGGCTCTTTTTCGCGGCGGCGCTGGCGGTTGCTGCAACGTTCCTGCTTGCGGTGGGCAGCGTCGCGGTGGGCATCATTGGCTGCATTGTTGCGGGTTTCATGGGCGCTTTTGGGTTTGTTTACTACAAGGTCGACAGCCTGCGCCGCCTGACGGCAACCAAGACGCTGGACGGAATTTCCCTGACCCTTAAGGCCAGCCCGATGCGGATACTGTGGATCCATATCTTTGGCTATACGTTGGCAGGGCTCGTGGCGATGGTGCCGATTGCGGTGCTTGGTCTGCTGTTCCTGCAACTGCAATCGCTGGAAACGCTGGTCGATCTGGGGGTCGAGGATTTCCCCGTTCTTCTGGATGGCGCCAACCGTTGGGTGATCATCGCCCTCAGTGTGATGTCCTATTTCGCGATCTTTCTGGTTTGGTCCGCTCTCACGCATGCCTTGGTGACCATGCCGGTGATCCGGCATTACGCGCGCGGCCTGACCCTGCAAGGCGCCGACCTGCTTTCCGCGATCCGCCAGCGCCCCCGGGATGAACATTCCGAGGCCGAAGGTTTTGCCGAGGCGCTGGATGTTGCGGCCTCGATATGACGGTGCAGATAGAAACCCGCGCCCTGCTACTGGACGGCGAAACCGGCTCGCAACAGCCGATCACCCTGCGCATTGACGAAGATCGGCAAGCGCTGGTCGGGGGCAGCATCGACTGGCCGCTGGACGAGGTGCGCGAAGTTCCCGATCAGGCCCAACGCGACCTTTTGCTGATACGCCGGGCGAACGACCCTGTGCAGCGGCTGATCCTGCCGGATCGCAGCTTTGAACTGCGATTTCCCAAGCGCCTCAAAGCCGCCCCGGTGACCAGGCGTGGCCCTTTGCTCAAATGGGCTGCGGCGGCTGTGGCCTCGGTTGTGACGATCGTCTTTGTGCTGGTGCCCATCATGGCCGACCAACTTGCGGTCTTTATCCCGCCCGAAGGCGAACGCGCGCTGGGAGAGGTCACCCTGACCCAGATTCGCGATGCCATGGACGAAACCGGCTTTGCCCCCATCGCCTTTTGCGAGGCGACCAAGGGCCGCGCGGCGCTCGAAACCCTTCAAGCCCGGCTGGAGGACGTGACCGATTTGCCGACGGGGCTGTCGGTCTATGTGCTTGACCACGACATGGTCAATGCTTTCGCCCTGCCAGGCGGGCATATTGTTTTCTTCAGGGGCCTGATCGAGGCCACCGGTTCACCCGAAGAGGTCGCCGCCGTCTTTGCCCATGAGATCGGCCATGTGGTCAGCCGCGATCCGACGCGCCACGCCCTGCGCTCAGCCGGGTCCATCGGCGTTCTGGGACTGATGTTCGGAGATTTTGCGGGCGGCGCTTTGGTCCTGTTTCTGACCGAACGCCTGATCGACGCGCAATACTCGCAAGGCGCCGAAGCTTCGGCCGATGTCTATGCACATGCCGCCATGCTCAAGGCGGGCCTGACGCCGTCTGCCCTTGCGGATATGTTCGAACGGTTCCGCGCACTCGGCGGTGATCACGATGGCATCGTCGCGCATTTCCTGTCGCACCCGGCGCTGGGAGATCGGATTGCAGCAGCGCGGGCCGCAACACCGTCAGGCTTTATCGCCGCCCCCTTGATGGATGCCAATGAATGGCGTGACCTTCAGAATATTTGCGATCAAAAACGGCTGAACTGACGACTTGCCCAACAGCGGGCCAGGCAGCGAATCTGCCACTAAAGCCTTCGCTGGGCGCCAGTATTTCGGAAAAAACGCCCAACCAACTTGCCTCAGGTTCAAAAACGCGACGTCCTTTGGCGCTAACAAGACGATTTTGCTCTGTTTCCCCGGGCAGTGGCGCGGTATCACCCTGTCCGAGGATTGCCGCGCGGCAGAACCCGCCGTGCCAGACCAAGGAGAGGAACGCCGATGAAGGTTTTGGTGCCCGTCAAACGCGTGATTGACTACAACGTGAAGGTTCGTGTGAAAGCGGACGGGAGCGGTGTCGATCTCGCCAATGTCAAAATGTCGATGAACCCGTTCGACGAGATTGCCGTCGAAGAGGCGATCCGCCTGAAAGAGGCCGGCAAGGCCTCTGAGGTTGTGGTGGTCTCGATCGGTGTGAAACAATCCACCGACACGCTGCGCAACGCGCTGGCCATGGGCGCGGATCGCGCCATTCTGGTGGTCGCCGCCGAGGATGTGCATCAGGACATCGAGCCGCTGGCCGTCGCCAAGATCCTTGCCAAGGTTGTCGAAGAGGAGCAGCCCGGGCTGGTTCTGTGCGGCAAGCAGGCGATCGACAACGACATGAACGCCACCGGACAGATGCTCTCGGCGCTGCTGGGTTGGAGTCAGGCGACCTTCGCCTCGGAGCTGGAGATCGAAGACGGCACCGCGAAAGTCACCCGCGAGGTTGACGGCGGCCTGCAGACGATTTCGGTCAAGATGCCCACCGTTGTCACGGTCGATCTGCGCCTGAACGAGCCGCGCTATGCGTCGCTGCCGAACATCATGAAGGCCAAGAAAAAGCCGCTGGATGAAAAGACCGCCGCTGACTACGGCGTCGATGTCACGCCGCGCCTGACGGTTGTCAAAACCTCGGAGCCCGCTGAACGGGCCGCCGGGATCAAGGTAGGCTCGGTCGACGAGCTGATTGCGAAACTCAAAGAGGTGGGGGCTGTATAATGGCTGTTCTTCTTCTTGCAGAAGTCAATGACGGCGCGCTGGCGATGGACGCCACCGCAAAGGCCGTGACCGCCGCGAAGGCGCTTGGCGATGTGACCGTGCTTTGCGCGGGCGGATCGGCGGCCGAGGCCGGCGCCGAAGCGGCGACAATCGACGGCGTGGCCAAGGTTCTGGTCGCCGAAGACGCCGCGCTGGGTCATCGTCTGGCCGAGGCCACGGCGGATCTGATTGTCGGCCTGGCTGGTGATTACAGCCACATCGTCGCGCCTGCGACCACCGACGCCAAGAACGTGCTGCCGCGCGTCGCGGCGCTGCTGGACGTGATGGTGCTGACAGACGTTTCGGGCGTCGTTGATGCCGATACGTTTGAACGCCCGATCTATGCCGGCAACGCGATCCAGACGGTCAAATCCTCGGACGCGACCAAGGTGATCTCCTTCCGGACCTCGACCTTTGATGCAGCGGGCACGGGCGGCTCGGCGCCGGTCGAAAACATCGGCGGCGCCGCGGCCTCGGGCCTGTCGGAATGGGTCGAAGACAAGGTCGCGGCCAGCGACCGCCCCGAGTTGACCTCGGCTGGTGTCGTGGTGTCCGGCGGACGCGGCGTCGGGTCGGAAGAGGACTTTAAGATCATCGAAGCCCTCGCCGACAAGCTGGGTGCCGCAGTTGGCGCATCACGCGCCGCGGTTGACAGCGGCTTTGCCCCGAACGACTGGCAGGTTGGCCAGACCGGCAAGGTCGTGGCGCCGGATCTTTACGTTGCCGTCGGCATCTCGGGCGCGATCCAGCACCTCGCGGGCATGAAGGACAGCAAGATCATCGTCGCCATCAACAAGGACGAAGAGGCCCCGATCTTCCAGGTCGCCGACTTCGGCCTCGTCGCCGACCTGTTCACAGCGGTGCCGGAACTCACCGAAAAGCTGTAACGTGAGGGCGGTTCTTCCGCCTTTCATCTAAAAAGAATACCAAAGCCCGCCAATTTTGGCGGGCTTTTTTCCTTGGTTTACGCAGGTCGGCGCGGCAACCCATCTGCCCAAGCGACCAGTCTATGCCAGCCCATTGCCCACAATCGGACCCAAAACCTCGACCAGCGAGTCGGCCGCTTCGGCATGAGCCATCGGGCCCATCAATTCGGTCGCCGCACAGGCCTCAAAATCGTTGAAAGTCATCCCCAACGTGCCTTGAAGCGCCGCATCCTCGGATTGGACCACCTCAACCACCGACGCCACACGTGGTCGAAGCGTTTCGATCATGGACCGCGTTACGAACAGCGGGTCGCGCGCGTTCGGCGACACGCCCCCTTCCGAAACCGGATGGTCGGCGAACCACAACAAAACCACCTTCCCACGAATGATGGTGAGAATATGCTTCATCCGGGCCACCCAAGCCGTGCGCAATTCTTCGATGACAATCGCTGCCCGATCTTCCGAGATTTCGGATAGGCGGGCCAACATGTGCCGATTGAAGTGGAATTCGGTAAAATCCACTTCAGGGAAGAGCTTTTCCAACTTTTCCGAGGCCCGAAGAAAGCGATCATTCCGGCGCGGATGCACCATGTAATAACGATTGGACATATTCTGAGCGCCCATGACCTGAATCACCTTGGCCACAGCGCCGCCCGCCAGATCCAGCACAGCAGGATCGTTAAGATACAGATCGACCCCGGCATTCACCAAGCCAAAGTTGACGCATTCCACCGACAAAATCTGCCCCACCAAATTCGGGAATGGTTTTGCAATGAAACGACCGTATGTTTCGATCCCGCCCAGAAAGGCGATGTAATCCCCATCCATATGACTTTGGGGGCCGCGAAACAAAACGCGGGAGTTCCCATACCTGCATGGATAATATTCAAGAGCCCCCGGCCCACCGGAATGGCATGTCATGACACCCACCTATATTCTTCTCACCCAAGATCGAGAATCGCTCAGACAGATTGCGATTTTCCTAAAGTAAAAATGCGTCAATAAGTTGAGACACCTGCCCTTGCAGCCCCCCTGAAAGCGGGCATAAGGTTGGCCCGAGCATCAAAGGATTGTCCCATGGAGATCAAATCAATAGGCGTTGTCGGCGCAGGCCAGATGGGCAACGGGATCGCACATGTGATGGCCCTTGCGGGCTATGAGGTGCGGCTCAATGACATCAGCCAAGAGTCGCTGGACAATGCCATTGCGCTGATCGGCAAGAATCTGGATCGCCAGGTCAGCCGCGAAAAGATTACCGCCGACGAACGTGACAGCGCCATGGCCCGCATTACGACCACGATGGCCTTGCAGGACATTGCTCAGACGGATCTTGTGATCGAAGCCGCGACCGAACGCGAGGAGGTCAAGAACAAGATCTTCGAGACACTGCTGCCCGACCTTGCGCCGCATACCATCCTGACTTCGAACACCTCGTCCATTTCGATCACGCGGCTGGCGTCACGCACGGACCGTCCGGAACGGTTCATGGGGTTTCACTTCATGAACCCCGTGCCGGTGATGCAGCTGGTGGAATTGATCCGTGGCATCGCGACGGACAAACCCACCTACGATGCCTGCCTTGGCGTCGTTGAAAAACTGGGTAAAACAGCAGCCTCGGCCGAAGATTTCCCGGCGTTCATCGTCAACCGCATCCTGATGCCGATGATCAACGAAGCGGTCTATACACTCTATGAAGGCGTCGGAAACGTTAACTCGATCGACCAGTCGATGAAACTGGGCGCGAACCACCCCATGGGTCCGCTTGAACTGGCGGATTTTATCGGATTGGACACCTGTCTTGCGATCATGAACGTGCTGCATGACGGGCTGGCGGATACCAAGTACCGCCCTTGCCCGCTTCTCACCAAATATGTCGAGGCTGGTTGGCTTGGGCGCAAGTCGCAACGTGGTTTCTACGATTACCGCGGCGATACACCTGTGCCGACACGATGATCCGACCAGCCCAAACGGCGGACGCGCGCGCCATCGCAAGCGTCCACGTTCAGGCTTGGGAAGAGACCTATCGCGGCCTGTTGCCCGATGCGCTCATCGATGCGCAGAGCTTTGATAAACGGCTTGCCTTCTGGCAGAGGCTCCCGGAACACCCGGATGCCAAACGACGGGTGTTCGTCGCGGCGCCAGACGCAAAGATCGTCGGCTTTGCCTCTGTCAATCTGGTCTCGGCGCGGGATGCCAGCATGGCGCAGGTGGACTCGCTCTACGTTCTTCAGGCTTATCATGGCAAAGGCTACGGGCGCGCCTTGCTCTCGGCCTGTTTCGCCGCCATCCAGCCGCAGGGCTTTGACCGCGCCTGGATCGAGGTGCTGGACAGCAATGCCCCGGCACGAAGTTTCTATGAACATCTCGGGGCGGAATTGATGGGGGAGGAGGCCGATCCGCGCGGCTTTGTCCACGTGGTCTACCAATGGCCCGACCTGCGTCGGATCACCTAGGCCCGAGGCGCCTCAGCCGTCCTTCAGACCCAGCGTCTGATCCCTCAACCAAGCGACGAATTCGCGCTGGCCTCCGGAAAACGTCTTGATGTCTTCTGGAGAAATCGGCGTACCAACCACCGGTTTCTGCGGGCGTTTGCAGGCATGTATGACCTCGTGGATCAACAACCCCTGCCGAATTGTTGCCGACAGTTTGTTGGCGATCTGATAAGCGCGGCTATTCTGACCTGGAAAGTAGACAGGCACCACGGTCGCGCCAGAGCGCTGCACCATCTTGGCTGTAAACGGATTCCAGCCTGCCTCGATGGCGGGTCCGAACCATGTTTCGGAATGGGCCACCACGCCTGACGGGAACAACACGATCACGCCGCCGTCTTTCAGATGCGTCATTGCGCGGGCACGCATCTCGAGGCTTTGCTCGCGGGCGTCCTGTTCATGGGGAAAAGGCACCGGGATCATGAATGGTTCGATCTCTTTCACTCCGGTCAAAAGAGAGCGGGTGAGGATCTTGTAATCGGTGCGCACGCGTCCGATCAGTTCGGCCAAAACCATGCCGTCCACCAGACCATGAGGATGGTTGGCCACGACAATTACCGGCCCGCTCTTTGGGATGCGCGCGATCTGATCATCCGGCGTTTGCAGGTCGATCCCCATGATGCCAAGGGCTTGGGTCCAAAAGGCCTGGCCTTCGGCTGGGCCCATGCGTTCAAAGCGGCGGACCATGCGCAGCATCGGGATCTTGCCCGTCAGCCATTCCATTGCGCGGATGGTGTTGGCCTTCCACGGGTTGGTGAATGTATTGGCGTAGCTGACCTTGCGCTTATCATAGGGGGCAGGATTGGACGGGCCGTTCTTGCCAGTGGCAGGCGCATGTGTGCTTTCGACCATGCCCGTCTTTGTCCCGTCTTTTTGGCCCGAGCGACTTTCCGGCCGGGCAATGGTCTCATCCGAGGCGCCCATTTCGCGCCTAACACTCTTCCCCAAAGCGGTCTGCAACCAGCGCCTCAACCGCATCGGCCAGCGCCTCGGCATCCGGCCCCGAGGTTTGAACCTCAATAGTGGTTCCCTTGGCGGCTGCCAACATCAAAAGACCCATGATGCTGTCTCCACTCGCGGACATACCATCGCGATTGACCTCGGCCGTGGCGTCAAATCCTTCGACGACCTCGACCAATTTGGCCGAGGCGCGGGCATGCAGCCCCTTTTCATTGACGATCTTCAGCGCGCGTTGAACGGTCTGTGACATTGAGGAAGTCTTTCGAATTAATGAATAACGCTAGTCAAGCAGCACCGGGGCCAATATTCCGGCTGTCGATATACTTCCGCCCGGCCTCCAATGCACCCCTGACCGCGTCGGCAACCGGCATTTGGCGGCTTTTGGCCAGCTTGATCAACAAAGGCAGATTGGCGCCATACAAAATGCGGCGATTGTCAGGCTGGCAGGCCATCAACGCCAGATTTGACGGCGAGCCGCCGAACATGTCAGTCACGATGATCACGCCATCGCCAGTGTCTACATCGTCCGCGGCGACACAGATTTCCGCCTGTTTGTCCGAACGATCGCAGTCCGGCTCGATCGAGATCGCGCGGATTCCGGGCTGTGCACCAACCACATGCTCGACCGCCAAGAGATACTCTCTTGCCAATCCACCATGCGCCACAATCACGATTCCGATCACTGCGGAGCCTTTCCAGCTTTGTCCTGCACGCGCCCCAAAGCCGGCATCACGCCGCGCCTTTCCAGTTCGCGGTGCCTAATTGACACCCGCCAGCCTTCTTGTGCAAGGGCACCTGCCACGTCTTCCGCAACGGAAACTGATCTGTGTTGCCCTCCGGTGCAGCCAAAGCCAACCGAAAAGTGCGCTTTGCCTTCCTGGACGCAGCCCGGCAGCACGAAAAGCAGCAACTCGAGCGTGCGCTCAAGAAAGCCGTCGTATCTTGGATCCTGGGAAACATAGGTCGAAACAGGCAGATCAAGGCCGGTGTGGGCGCGCAGGTCCGGTTCCCAATGGGGGTTACGTAGGAAACGGCAATCAAAGGCCATGTCCAGCCCCTGTGGCAGACCGCGTTTGTAGGAAAAGGAATGGATCGACAGCGCCATGCCCTGCCCCGTTTCATGCCGAAACCAACCTTCCATTTCGGCGCGCAGCTCGTGAACTGTCAGGTCGGTGGTGTCGATCAGAACATCGGCGCGCGACCGCACGTCTTCCAGCAAGGCCAGTTCCCGCGCGATGCCTTCGCTTGGGGACTCGTCAGGGGCCAAAGGATGCCTGCGGCGGGTCTCGGAATAGCGGCGGCTCAGAACCTCGGGGGCGCAATCGAGGTACAGCAAATCACAACTCAGACCCGCAATGCTCGATAGGGATTGGTGCAGTTCCAGCAACCCTTCGGCCGAAAAATTGCGATTTCTCACGTCGATCCCCAAAGCCATCGGACGCGGCAGTGGCTCAGTGCCGTCAATCAGGCGCGGGATCATCAACAATGGGATGTTGTCGATGCTTTCAAAGCCAAAGTCCTCAAGGGCATTGATCGCAGTGGACCGTCCGGCGCCTGATGGCCCGGTGACAAGCACCACTCTTTGAATGCCTTGGAGCACGGTCAATCCTTTCTCCCCCCCTTGAGATATTGCAAAATGGCTGCCGGAAAATAGGGAGAGGCGCAAAAGTGAAGCAAGGGCACGGCCCGGTTCATAAGGATAGTCTCGCGCATTGGCGGCAAACGGTGCGTTTCCTCATGATCGAGATCGACCACAGCGGTCAACTCGGCGCCCGTGGTCAACGCAGCCGCGTGCAAGATGCCAATGCCATTTGCTTCGATCAGCCCGGCAATCGTTTTGGGTGCCGACAGCCAAGGCGCTTGGCCCTTCCGAGGGGTAACGATCACGCGATCATCAGCAACCAACAGCGCCCCGCGCGCCATCAATTCCAAAGCCAGTGATGATTTTCCGCGGCCCGATGCCCCACGTATCAACAGCCCGCGCCCCTCGACTGCAACGGCGCTGGCGTGAAGGACAAGCGGCGTGGCGGTGTCAGGCATGGCTAGATGGGAAGACCCACCACGAAACGCGCGCCCAGCGGTTCCGAGGTTACGTCAGCTTCGGTTGGCCGGATGTTCTCGGCCCAGATCACGCCGCCATGCGCTTCGACGATCTGCTTGGAAATCGCCAGACCAAGGCCGGAATTGTTGCCAAAGTCCTGTTGCGGGCGCGATGTGTAAAAGCGTTTGAAGATCTTTTGCAGCGCCTCTTCTGGAATGCCCGGGCCGGTATCTTCGACCACCACCAACACGCGGTTGTCGCGGCGGCGCGCCCAAACTCGGATCGCATCGCCATCTTCGCAAAACGAAATGGCGTTGGTGATCAAGTTGACGAAAACCTGTGCGAGGCGCGGCTCCAGTCCGTTGATCAGGATCGGGCGCGGCGGCAGATCGGTGATGAATTCCACCCCGCGTTTTTCCGCGTCCTGACCAAGAAATTCGGTGATATTCCCCAAAAGATCGAGCAGGTTGAACTCCTGTTCTTCCTCTTTAACCAGCTCGGAATCCAGTCGCGACGCGTTCGAGATGTCGCTGACCAAGCGGTCAAGGCGGCGCACGTCATGCTCGATCACCTCAAGCAACTTGGTGCGGTGCTCTTCCTTGCGCACCATGCGCAAGCTGCCCACCGCCGAGCGCATCGAAGCCAGCGGGTTCTTGATTTCATGTGCGACGTCGGCGGCGAATTGTTCGTTGCTGTCGATCCGGTCATACAGCGCTCCGACCATGCCGCGCAGCGCGCCGGAGAGGCGGCCAATTTCATCCGGGCGGGCGGTCAGATCGGGAATGCGGATACGGCCCGTCGTCTTGCTGCGGCGATTGCGGTCGCGGCCAATCTCGGCGGCGTCGGCCAGATCGGAGATAGGATTGGCGATTGTCGACGCCAGAACCAGGCTTAGTCCGATGGAGACAAGCGTCGCGATCACGAACATCTGCAAGACACGCTCACGCTCGGCGCTGACGGCTGCGTCAATTTCTGTCGCGGGAGACACCAGCGCAATGGTGCCCAAAACCGCCCCGCCCTGCCGGATCGGCGAGAAAGCGTGGAACAGCGTTTCCCCATGCGCGCCATTGCCGGAAACGACCCGAGTCACGGTGGGATCTCCGGCTTCGATCATGCGGCGCAGCTTGTCTTCCAGCACCAAATCCGGTTCGGACGAAAAATAGGTAAAAAAGCCCGCGACCGTTCGCCATACGCCGTTCAGAAAGTTGGAAATCAGAGTAGGCTGATCTTCTTCCGGAACAGCGCTGAGCAGCGGAGGAAGCGCGCCGGAGGTTTCCCCGATAAGGAACCCCGCAGCATCATAGACCAGCAACTGCGCCCCAACACGAAGGTCAATCCCCTGCACCGTAGTCGTGACATCAATCCCGTCCGATGTGCCAAGGCTGACCGGCACATCTTGCGGCAACTGCGCCTCAAAGACATCGGCAATCAATTCGACTTCGGACTGGAGGGCATTGGCCTTTTGCACCGCCAGCGTGTCGCGCGACGAATTTAGCCAAAGAATGCCCGCAACTAGCACGTTGAGGGCGACCAGATTGAAAGTGATGATCTTGCGGGTGAGAGGCGAGCGGTTCAGCGAAAACAGGCTCCGCTGAGCCCGGCTGTCGCGCAGCTCTTTTTCTACCGTGCTGTCCGGAGCGACCCAATCGTCGCCCAGAACAACATCGGCACTATGCCGAGACCCTTCGTCCCGGTCGTCATCCACTGAGATCCGTTCGGCCAAGGCCATCGATCACTCTTCGTTGTAGCGGTATCCGATACCGTAAAGCGTTTCGATCGCCGAGAAATCCGTGTCCACGGTCCGCATCTTCTTGCGCAGACGCTTGATGTGGCTGTCGATTGTCCGGTCATCGACATAGACCTGATCGTCATAAGCCACGTCCATCAGCTGGTCGCGCGATTTCACGAACCCGGGCCGTTGCGCCAGTGCCTGAAGAAGCAGGAATTCGGTGACCGTAAGGGTCACATCCCGGCCCTTCCACGAGACAGCGTGGCGCAGCGGGTCCATCGTCAGCGATCCGCGGGTCATCAGCTTGGTTTCTTCGGTGTCGCCGACAACGTCGCCTGCAACCGCTTCCTGGCGACGCAAGAGGGCGCGAATACGTTCGACCAGAAGACGCTGCGAGAAGGGTTTCTTGACGTAATCGTCAGCGCCCATTCGCAGTCCCAGAACCTCGTCGATCTCATCATCCTTGGACGTCAGGAAGATCACCGGCATCTTGGATTTCTGCCGAACGCGCTGCAGCAGATCCATGCCATCCATGCGCGGCATCTTGATGTCGAAGACGGCCATATCGGGCATCTTCTTGTTGAAGGCATCAAGCGCGGCCTGACCGTCATTATACGTTTCTACTTCGAAACCCTCTGCCTCGAGGGTCATCGAAACCGATGTCAGGATATTCCTGTCATCGTCCACAAGGGCGATTTTCGACATAGGCTATTCCTTATACTGCTCTACTTGCCTGATTTTTTTCGCCTAATATGCGAGGATTTTCACTTTGCAACAATCCCTAACTGCGAATCAGGCCGTGTCGCCCCCTCATTCCAGTCGAATTTGGCAAAGGAATGGCTAAAAAGCCTCACCTTGTTTCTGCGGATTGTTCCGATCTGTGCTACAGTCGGCGCTAACAGCGTGGGCGAGCTTCTGCCATGATATCGCTAAACGTCATTTGGTTGCGCTAACTGTGCGCTTGCGTCCTGTTCACTCGGGAAGGCGTCATGTTAAAGAAAACTCCTCTGGCGGCACGTTTGCCGCAAGATTCTTACTTACCAGCGCTGCGACAGGAGCTATGCAGATGACATTTGGACGGGTGAACCCGCAATTCCGACTTGAAGATCAAGGGATCGAAGGTCTGGGCAATGTCTATTATAACCTCATGGAGCCCGCGCTTATCCAAGCCGCTCTGAAGAAAGGCGAAGGGACGCTGGGCAAGGGCGGATCGTTCCTTGTCACCACCGGCAAGTTCACCGGCCGATCCCCCAAGGACAAGTTCATCGTGCGCACCCCGTCGGTCGAGGACTCGATCTGGTGGGAAAACAACGCACCGATGGCTCCCGAAGGGTTCGATGCGCTTGAGGCAGACATGCTGGAGCATATGAAGGGCCGCGATTTCTACGTGCAGGATCTCGTCGGCGGTGCCGACCCGGTCAATGCCATCGACGTGCGCATGGTAACCGAACTGGCATGGCATGGCCTGTTCATCCGCCACATGCTGCGCCGTCCCGACCGCGAAGATCTCGATTCCTTCGAGGCGGATTGGACCGTGATCAACTGCCCGTCGTTCAAGGCGGACCCGGCCAAACACGGCTGCCGCACCGATACCGTGGTGGCGATGAACTTTGACAAAAAGCGCATCCTGATCGCCAACACCGAGTATGCGGGCGAGAACAAGAAGTCGATCTTCACGCTGCTGAACTACATCCTGCCCGGCAAGGGCATCATGGCGATGCACTGCTCGGCCAACCACGCTGTGGGCAACCCGGTCGATACCGCTGTGTTCTTTGGCCTCTCCGGCACCGGCAAGACCACCCTGTCTGCTGATCCGGATCGCGTTCTGATCGGCGACGACGAACATGGCTGGTCGGATCGTGGCACCTTCAACTTTGAAGGCGGCTGCTATGCCAAAACCATCAACCTGTCGCCCGAGGCCGAGCCGGAAATCTACGCCACGACCGAGAAGTTCGGCACCGTGATCGAGAACATGGTCTTTGATCCGGAAACCTTCGATCTGGATTTCGAAGACGACAGCCTGACTGCCAACATGCGCTGCGCCTACCCGCTGCACTATATCTCGAACGCGTCGAAAACCGCACTTGGCGGGCATCCGAAGAACATCATCATGCTGACCTGCGATGCCTTTGGCGTGCTGCCTCCCATTGCGCGTCTGACCCCTGCGCAGGCGATGTATCACTTCCTCTCCGGTTTCACCTCCAAGGTGGCCGGCACCGAACGCGGTGTGACCGAGCCCGAGCCCACGTTCAGCACCTGCTTTGGCGCGCCCTTCATGCCGCGTCGCCCCGAAGCCTATGGCAACCTGCTGCGCGAAAAGATCGCCAAGCACGGCGCCACCTGCTGGCTGGTCAACACAGGCTGGACCGGCGGCGCTTATGGCACCGGCTCGCGCATGCCGATCAAGGCAACTCGCGCCCTGCTGACCGCCGCCCTGTCCGGCAAACTGGCCGAGGCCGAATTCCGCAAGGACGCCAACTTTGGCTTCGAGGTTCCGGTTCACGTCGAAGGCGTGCCGGAATTGCTGCTGGATCCGCGCAAGACCTGGGACGACAAGGCCGCCTATGACGCCCAGGCCCACAAGCTGGTACAGATGTTCGCGGACAACTTCGAACAGTACGTTCCCTACATCGACGATGATGTGAAGGCTGCGGTTATCAGCTGAGCGATCGCTTGAAGATCACACAAAGGCCCCGCCAGCGCGGGGCCTTTTTTTGCTTGTATCGACGCTTGCCTCGGTAATGCCCATGGGCGACAGTTTCCATGAAAGGAGCCGTCATGCGCCATCGCCTATGCTCTACAGCTGTGACTTTCCTGCTGTTCGCCCATCCGGCAGCCGCTGCCATCGAACTCGTCGAATTCGGCGTGATCTGCGAGATCACCACGGATGGCCAGCGCGAGGCCCCGCTGACCGAAAGCGGCGTGATCAACAGCATCGACCAATCCCGCGCCTTCGACGTCTACACCACCGGTGTGCCGGCGCATCTGGGGCTGAGCTTCGGGTTGCGCATCCTGCTGCCCGAGGGCGAGACGAGCCGCGGCACACGTATGACTGTCACGCATCCGCCGCTCGGCAAACGACGCGTGACCACCGAAAGCTGGAGCGCCCCACTTGCGCCGGGCGCGCCCGCGCTCAACCTTTTCACCTTCGAAAAGGAATACGAGATGGTGCAGGGCACTTGGACCTTTGCGGTGATTGACGATCAGGGCAAACACTTTGAGCAGAGCTTTGAAGTGCTGCCGCCCGGCTCGGTGCCACAGGTGCAAACCGCCTGTTTTGACCCAGTCCCGCTGTCCTGAACGCCGCCGCGCAGCGGAGCGGTTTACCCAGCCGGGCGCAGCCCGAGGATTTCGCGGGCTTGCTGCCAGGTCGCCACTGGGCGCTCGTATTTCTCACACAGCTCTGCGGCCCGCGTAACCAGCGCGGCATTTGACGGGGCCAGCGTGGACTTGTCCCAACGCACATTGTCCTCAAGCCCGGTTCGAGTGTGGCCACCGGCGGCGATGCTCCATTCGTTGACCTCGATCTGGTGGCGCCCGATCCCGGCCGCGCACCATTCCGCGTCCGGCGTCAGGCGCTTTACGGTCTTGATGTAATAGTCAAAGACCCCGCGGTCGCAGGGCATGGCGTTTTTCACCCCCATGACGAACTGCACATAGAGCTTGCCCGGAATACGCCCGTCCCTGTTCATTTCGGCGGCGTTGAAAATGTGGCTGAGGTCGAAAGCCTCGATCTCGGGCTTGACCTCATAAGTGCGCATCTCAGAGGCCAGCCAGTCGACCAGATCCGGCGGGTTCTGATAGACTCGCGTCGGAAAGTTGTTCGACCCTACCGACAAGGACGCCATATCAGGCCGCAAAGGCAGCATCCCACCGCGCGCTTGCCCAGCGCCGCTGCGCCCGCCGGTCGACAGCTGTATGATCATTCCGGGGCAATGCTTTTTCAGCCCTTCGACCAGCCGTGCGAACCGCTCGGGATCCGATGTGGGGTTCTCGTTCTCGTCACGCACATGGGCATGACAGATACTGGCCCCGGCCTCGAACGCCGCCTGCGTGCTTTCCACCTGTTCCTCGATGGTGACGGGAACCGCCGGGTTGTCGGCCTTGCGCGGCACCGATCCGGTGATCGCGACGCAGATGATGCAGGGTTTGGTCATGGTCTTGCTTGCCTTTTCGTCGGGGCGTTTGTGGCTTGTCGCAGGTTACTGAGTATTTTCGCTCAGGAGAAGTACCGGGGGCGTCCGGAAACGCCCCCGGGTCTTGTCAGATATCAAAGAAGACCGTTTCATCTTCGCCCTGCAGGCGGATGTCGAAACGATAGACGACCTGCCCATCCTTTTCGCTGCGCTTGGCGATCAGCGTTGCGCGGCGGCGTTCCCATTCAATCAGGTTCAGCACCGGATCGGCTGCGTTGGCCTCGGCCTCATCCTCGAAATACATCCGGGTGTTCAACCCGATATTGATGCCGCGCGCGACGATCCACAGGTTGATATGCGGTGCTTGCGTGCCGACATTCCGGCCCGGTGTAGACCCCGGTTTCACCGTTTCAAAGGCCCACTCACCGGTTTCGAATTCAGTGATGACCCGGCCCCAGCCACGAAAGCCCTCTTCGACCGGTCCGCCACCTTCGGGATGAGCATAGTGACCATCGGCGTTAGCCTGCCAGGCTTCAAGCAACACATCCTTGACTGGGCTGCCGGTGCCGTCGATGACCAGCCCCTCGACCCGGATACGCTCACCTGCCGCGTTCGGCCCGGCGATATCCTTGCCAAGCTCTTGCTTGTAGATGTCAAAGCCCGCAGCCCCCGGCGCAAGGCCAATGTGGACATAAGGACCGGCGGTCTGGGACGGGGTTTCTTTCAGGTAATCAAGCTTCTGTACCATGTCAGTTGCCCTCCAGACGGTTTTCGAACAGCGTCGAGCGGCGCCCACGCAGCACGATGTCGAACTTGTAGGCAATGGTGTCCAGCGGGATCGTCGAATTCAGGTCCAGCGCCGCCACAAGGCTGTCGATGCCTTGCTGCGTCGGGATCGTCTTGACGATCGGGCATTTGGCGATCAGCGGGTCGCCTTCGAAGTAGCACTGGGTGATCAGGCGCTGGACAAAGCCGGTGCCAAAGATCGACAGGTGGATATGCGCGGGGCGCCAGTTGTTCACCCAGTTGCGCCACGGATAGGCCCCAGGCTTGACCGTGCGGAAAAAGTAGTACCCGTTCTCATCAGTGATCGTGCGCCCACAGCCGCCAAAGTTGGGATCGACCGGCGCGAGATAGGTGTCCTTCTTGTGGCGATAGCGCCCGCCTGCGTTGGCCTGCCAGGCCTCGACCAGCGTATTCGGCACGGGGCGGCCGTTTTCGTCCAGAACCCGGCCGTGCAGGATGATCCGCTCGCCAATCGCGCTTTCGCCCGGCTTGGCATAGTTGAAGATCATGTCCTTATCGAGCGGGTCGATATCGTCATGCCCGAACACTGGCCCGGTGATTTCCGATACCGAATTTTGCAGGCTGATCAGCGAATAACGCGGCGAACGCGCTACCGAGGTCTTGTAGTCGTGCGTGTAGGCGGGCGGCTGCCACTCGCGGTCACGCTGATAAAATTCGCCGGGTGTCGGCATTCTGTGTCTCCTCCTCAGGGGTCCGGGGTGCGCATTTCCGGTGGTTAATTCTGTTCCATCTCGGCCCAGGTTTGCTTGGCCAGTTTGATAGCATGATTGGCTTTTGGCACGCCGGCGTAAATGGCTACGTGCTGGAAGGTCTCCATGACATCCTCCTTGCTTGCCCCGGTGCGGGCGCAGGCACGAATATGCATGGGGATTTCCTCGAAATTCCCGCAGGCCGCCAACAGCGCAAGCGTCAGCATCGAGCGTTCGCGGCGGCTGATCCCATCGCTTGCCCAAAGGGTGCCCCAGGCGCTTTCGGTGATCAGCGTCTGAAAGGGCGTGTCCAGCGGTGTCTTGGCGGCTTCGGCGCGGTCCACATGGGTGTCTCCCAAAACCTCACGCCGAACGGTCATTCCTGTGTCAAATCTGGTGGTCATGATGCTGCGCCCTTTCAGTACGGCAAACCGACGTAATTCTCGGCCATGGCGATCTGCGCGGCCTTGTTGGTGCGTAGAAACTCGATCTCGGCCTTCTGCATCTTCAGATCGAACTCGGACTGGTCCGGGAAACGGTGCAGCAGGCTGGTCATCCACCAGCTAAAGCGCTCGGCCTTCCAGATGCGCGCCAGCGCCTTTTCGGAATAGCCATCGATCCCCGCGCTGTCGCCATCGTGATAGAATTGCACCAGCCCGTGATAGAGATAATGGATATCGCTGGCCGCGGTGTTCAGGCCCTTGGCCCCGGTCGGCGGCACGATGTGGGCCGCGTCGCCGCACAGGAACAACCGCCCCCAGCGCATCGGCTCGGTCACGAACGAGCGCAGCGGTGCGATGCTTTTCTCGATCGACGGGCCCGTGACCAGTTTCTCGGCCGCTTCGGCCGGAATGCGGCGCTTGAGTTCTTCCCAGAAGGCCACGTCGGTCCAATCGTGTGGGCTGTCGGACAGCGAACACTGGATGTAGTAGCGGCTCAGATTGTCGTTCCTCATCGAGCACAGGGCAAAACCGCGTTCGGAACTGGCATAGATCAGCTCTTCATGCACGGGCGGGGTTTCGGACAGGATGCCGAGCCAGCCAAAGGGATACAGCTTTTCGTATTCCTTGCGCACGGTCAGGGGAATGCTTTGCCGGCTGACCCCGTGAAAGCCGTCGCAGCCCGCCACATAGTCACAATCTATCCGCCGCGTGACACCATCCACCGAGAAGGTGACATAGGGCGCGTCGCCGTCGGCACCGTGAATTTCGACCCCATCGACATTGAACTCGATCTTGCCATCCATGGCTTCGCGCGCAGCGTACAGATCACGGGTCACCTCGGTCTGACCATAGACCACCACATGCGCGCCGATCAGATCCTGAAAGTTGATACCGAACTGCTCATCCCCGTAGGAGATCACAGTGCCGTCGTGGACAAAGCTTTCCTTGTCCATCCGCGCCCCCACGCCTGCCTCGCGCATCAGGTCGACCATCCCCGTTTCAAGTATGCCAGCGCGAATGCGGCCAAGCACATAGTCCTTGGTCTTGCGCTCAAGCACCACGGTATCAATGCCCTTGCGGTGCAATAGCTGGCTGAGCAGCAACCCCGAGGGCCCGCCACCGATAATACAGACCTGAGTGCGCATGCGACTCCTCCTTTTCCCTTTCCAACAGTAGACACTGAACCTATTGACCATGTAAAATGATCTTATTCGCGCAATACATAACCAAAAAGGCAAGATAATGATCGGCTCTCGGATCAAACTGCGCCATATCGAGGCGTTCACGGCGATTGCCCGTCATGGCCGCCTGAAAACCGCCTGTGACGAGCTGAATCTCAGTCAGCCTGCCTTGTCCAAGACACTGAAAGAGCTGGAGGAGGTGCTTGGTGCCCGGTTGATGCAGCGTGATCGCAGCGGTGTGCAATTGACCCCTGAAGGCGAAGTCTTTCTGGAATTCGCCGGTCAAAGTCTTGCGGCGCTCCGACGGGGGATCGACGGGGTCGGCGCGATCCGCGCAGGTGGAGCCGAAGTTCTCAAGGTCGGATCGCTGCCCAGCGTTGCGGCGCGGCTCATGCCGCGGGCCGTGGCGTTGTTTCAGCGGTTGTCGCCAGAAACCCGGCTGGTGCTGCGCGATGGCGCGCATGGCGCTCTGACCGGCGATTTGCGCGCTGGCGTTCTGGATATGGTGATTGGCCGCATGGGCACGCCCGAGATGATGCAGGGCCTGTCCTTTACCCAGCTTTATCAGGAAAAGGTGGTTTGCGTAGCCGACCCCGCGCACCCGCTGTTGTCCGATCCGGCCCCTGCGCCCAGCGCCTTGGCGGGTTGGAGTGTGCTCTACCCCCCCGAAGGCGCGGCAATCCGCCCCTTGCTTGATCGTTGGCGTCTGTCGCTGGGTCTGGGCGACTTCCCACATCAGATCGCCTGCGTTTCCGGCGCATTCGGACGAAATTACGTGCCCGGCTCGCAAGTGCTTTGGTTCATTTCTGAGGGCGTCGTGGCACAGGACATCGCCGAGGGTAGATTGGTAGCTTTGCCTTTGGATCTTGGCCTGACGGGGGGACCTGTTGGCCTGATGACGCGCCCGGATACGGCACTTTCCCGGTCACATCAGCTGTTTTCGCGGGCGCTGGACCAAGCGGTATCTGAGCTGCCTATATCCTGAGCCGGTCCCGGCTTCGTCCACAACTTAATGTGTTTATCCACAAATTATCACTTTACACAGCCCCCCTAGCACAGGCACCATATCTAGTAAGGGTACTGAGGCAGGCCCCAGTCCCTTGAGCAGGCAGCTAGCGCTGGGGGTGAATTTGGCCTCCAACGCATAACAAAAGAGGTGGCGGCATGGCCCTGTCCGAGCATTACCTGAACGAAGAAATTCACCCGATCGATATCGTCGAACACATCGCGGCGCATAACGACTGGGATTTTGACCGCATCGCGGACGATCAGATTGCAATGGCGGTAGAGGGGCAGTGGCGCACCTACTCGATCACCCTTGCATGGTCGCACTACGATGAAACGCTGCGGATGATCTGCACCTTCGAATTCGAGCCGCCCGAAGACCGGCTGGCGACCCTGTTCGAAGGCTTGAATCTGGTGAACGACCAATGCTGGGCGGGCGCTTTCAGCTATTGGGCCGAGCAGCAGCTGATGGTCTACAAATACGGGTTGGTCCTGTCGGGCGGCCAGATCGCCAGCGCCGAGCAGATCGATACGCTGATCACTGCGGCAGTGCTATCCTCGGAACGCTATTACCCGGCCTTCCAACTGATGAGCTGGACCGACAAGACGGCAAAGCAATCGCTGGAAGTGGCCATTGCAGAAGCCTACGGGCGGGCCTGATCGCCCCCGAGGCAAAGCCTCGGCCGGATGATTTTGACAAGACAAAGAGGGGGCGTCGATGCTTGCGGCGCCCCTTTCGCTTGCGTAGCTTGGCCGCAAACCGGACAGGGGGACGATTATGGAAAACGGGATAGTGGCGCAGCGCGGCCTGGTGCTTTTGGGTTGTGGCAAGATGGGGTCGGCCATGCTGGCGGGCTGGTTGGCACGGGGGCTTCCGCCCACTTCCATCTGGGTCATGGATCCGAAGCCCAGCGATTGGCTGCAGGCGCAGGGGGTTCATCTGAACACTGGCCTGCCAGACAATCCCGCCGTCGTTCTGGTGGCCGTCAAACCGCAGATGATGGGCGATGCGCTGCCCAGCCTTCAGGCGCTTGGCAATGGCGATACGTTGTTCGTGTCCATTGCGGCGGGGACGACGATTGGCACCCTGACCAAGACGCTAGGCGAGCAAACCCCGATTGTCCGTGCAATGCCCAACACACCCGCAGCCGTGGGACAAGGGATCACCGCCATCATCGGCAATCCCCGCGCCTCAGAGACGCAACTGAATATGACCGAAGAACTGCTGTCTGCCATCGGCGAAGTGGTTCGGTTGGATAGCGAGGGCCAGATGGACGCCGTGACCGGCCTCAGCGGCTCTGGCCCGGCCTACGTCTTTCACATGATCGAATGCATGGCCGCCGCGGGAGAGGCACAGGGACTGGCCCCCGAGTTGGCGATGCAACTGGCCAAGGCAACTGTGGCCGGTGCCGGCGCTTTGGCGATGCAAGCGGGGGAAACACCATCACAGCTGCGGGTCAACGTAACCTCGCCCAATGGGACCACGCAGGCTGGGCTTGAGGTTCTGATGGACGGTGACGCGGGCCTTCCGCCCCTGATGCGCGCCACCGTGGCCGCAGCAACCAATCGCTCGAAGGAGTTGGCCAATGGCTGAGATCAGCTTTGACGATTTTCTGGCGGTCGACATCCGTGTCGGCACCGTTCTGCGCGCCGAGCCCTTTCCCGAGGCGCGCAAGCCCGCGATCAAGCTTTGGATCGATTTCGGCGGCGAGATCGGCGAAAAGAAGACCAGCGCGCAGATCACGGTGCACTACACCCCAGAAGCGCTGATCGGGCGACAAGTCATGGCCGTGGTGAATTTCCCGCCTCGGCAGATCGGCAAGTTCATGTCCGAAGTGCTGGTGCTGGGCGCTATGGACAAAGACGGCGCGGTGGTGCTGATCGGGCCGGAGCAAAGCGTCCCCAATGGCGCGCGGATGCATTGATCTGGCGCCATTGACCCGAGGACGCGGCTTGACCTCGACCGCCCCGCGCGTACCGTCACCACAGAAGGAGCCGCCATGTATCAGCCCGCCATCACTGGTCACGGGGTATTCACCCCGGAGCAAACCATCACAAACGATGAACTTGTCGTCGCGTTCAACGCCTATGCCGACCTTTGGAACGCCGAACATGCCGCACAGATTGCGGCAGGCGAGGTGGACGCCATGGCGCATTCAAGCTCGGACTTCATCCTGAACGCCAGCGGGATCGAACAGCGTTTTGTCATGGACAAAGAGGGCGTACTGGACCCGGCGCGGATGTACCCGCGCCTGCCCGCGCGCCCCGATGATGCGCCGGGGATCATGGCCGAGATGGCTTTGGACGCCGCGACCAAGGCGCTAACGATGGCGGACCGCAACGGCGAGGATGTTGATCTGGTGATCTGCGCGGCCTCGAACCATGAACGCGCCTATCCGGCGATTGCCATCGAGATCCAGCAACTTCTGGGCGCGGGCGGCTTTGCCTTTGACATGAACGTCGCCTGTTCCAGCGCCACTTTCGGAATTCAGGCCGCCGCAGATATGGTCCGGGCGGGCAGCGCAAGGCGCGCGCTGGTCGTCTGCCCCGAGATTTGCTCGGGCCATCTGGAGTGGCGCGATCGCGATTGCCATTTTATCTTTGGCGATGTGGCCACCGCTGTCCTGATCGAACGCAGCGATGACGCGCAAGGCGACCGGTTCGACATCATCTCGACCCGCTGCGCCACGCAGTTTTCCAACAATATTCGCAACAACAACGGCTTTCTGCGCCGCACCCACGACCAGATGGAAGACCGCCGTGACATGCAGTTCATGCAGAACGGCCGCAAGGTGTTCAAGGAAGTGCTGCCCATGGTTTCGGCCCATATCGCGGACCACATGCAAGCGATGGGCTGGCAGGCCGATGATCTCAAACGGCTCTGGCTGCATCAGGCCAACAAGACGATGAACGACTTCATCGGGAAAAAGGTGCTGGGCCGGGTGCCCGAACCGGGTGAACAGCCCAACATCCTGCAGGATTATGCCAACACATCCTCGGCAGGATCAATCATCGCCTTTTCCAAGAACAGCGGCGATTTGGCCATGGGGGATCGCGGTGTGATCTGTTCCTTTGGCGCAGGTTACTCGGTAGGGTCAGTTCTGATTGAGCGCCAGTAACGCGCAGAGGAAATTTCTATGATCCGATTTGCAGGGGCGCTTGTCGCCGTCATGATACCCGCCGCACTATGGGCCGATACTCTGACACCGCAGCAGGTGACAGATCATGTCTGGGCCATTGAAGGCCCCGCCGAGCAGCGCAATCCCGAAAACCTTGGCAACAATGCCACCTTCGGATTGATCGAAACGCCCGAGGGCGCGGTTCTGGTCGATCCCGGCGGCACCTGGGAAGGAGCAAAGGCACTGGACGAGCTGGTCAAGACGCTGACCGCGCAGCCTGTGGTCTATGTCATCGACACCGGCGGGCAGGATCACCGCTGGATGGGAAATGGCTATTGGCAGGCGCAGGGCGCGCAGGTGATCGCATCGGCCGATGCGGTGGCCGATCACAAGGATCGCGAGTCCCTGCAGTTGACCGCGCTGCGCGCGCTTGTCGGGGATGGGTTGGATGGAACCGAGCCCTCGTACGCCGATATCACGTTCGACGACGCTTATACGCTGACACTTGGCGGAACGCAGATCGAAATCCATCACCCCGGCGCGGCGCATACACCCGGGGACAGCTTTGTCTGGCTGCCGGAAACGCGCACCGTCTTTACCGGCGATATGGTCTATGTCGGCCGCATCCTTGGCGTGATGGCATTTTCAGACAGCGCCAGTTGGCTGGACGGTTTCGCCGCAATCGAGGCGCTTGACCCTGTGCACGTAGTCCCCGGCCATGGACCGGCAACCGATCTGGCCACGGCGCAAAGGGACACTCGGGATTACCTGCAGAACCTGCGCACGACTATGCGCGGCTATATCGACGACGGCGGGGACATCATCGGATCGGTCCAGATCGACCAATCCGATTTCGCCTATCTCGATCAGTTCGAGGCACTGGCCGGGCGCAACGCCCAAGCCGTCTTTGAACAGATGGAGTGGGAGTAACCACCCCTTTACTGCCAATCCTGACCATGGCTGTTTTGCGCACGCGCCGCAGCCCAGTCCCCCTGCGCCAAGGCTTCGGGCGAGATTTGAACGGCCCAGCGCGACATATCACCGATCTGCCAGCCGGCCAGTTCACTGGTCGGCAGAAGCAACAGGCAAGGCTGATCCTCGGGCAAGTGATCCGCTGACGTATTTCCAATGAAAATCGCCTCGCGTTTGGCCTGTTCCTCCCAGACCGGCAACAGCCGCTTCAAAGTGGCCTCGGGCAAAGTATCGGCCGCGGCACTGTAGACGCGGCGCGCTTGTGCCTCATAGACCTTGCGATAACTGCGGTATCCCTGAAACTGCAACACGCTCAGCGGTTTGCGGCCCTCGGCCAGCGCCTTTTCTGACATCCAGTCGGCGTTGGTCAACTTTGCCAGAGCTCCGATCAGACGCGCGCATTCCTTTTCGTCAAATGGCCCAGCTTCGGCGCGAGCCTCGATCTTGCTTGCAACCACGCGCAAGCGGGCAAGAGTTTGCGCCATACCTTCGGCCTGATCCGCGGCGGCTTGGTCGCCCTGCGCCACGGCTTTTTGAGCGCGGGCGATCAGACGGAACAGCATCGCCTCGGTGCTGTCCAACAGCGCAATCGCCGTGGGCCAGTCGAATGGCAAGAAACCCGGGTCCGTCATCGTCGGCTTGTCCAGAAGGCGGTCAAACAGCGCGGGCTGCGTCAAATCCGGCCGCTCCGAGCTGTCATCCGGCTGCACCGTCAGATACCAGCGCGGCGGCAGCAGAGCCTCGGGGCCGATCAACTCGGCCAATGCCTCTTCGCCGGACTTGTGCTGGAAATAATAGTCGGCGCCCTCGGGCGGGCTGCGGTCCGCGCCACGCTCCGTACTGTGAAGAACAATGGCCCGTGCGCTGGGATCATCCGCGCCAAAGAATATCAACCACCCCTGGCGCGCACCAAGCCCGCCCCAGGTTTCTGCGGGCAG
The DNA here is from genome assembly GCF_049341065.1 of Pacificoceanicola algae. NCBI lineage: Bacteria > Pseudomonadati > Pseudomonadota > Alphaproteobacteria > Rhodobacterales > Roseobacteraceae > Pacificoceanicola > Pacificoceanicola algae. Next base: position 262,464 of record NZ_JBMPIX010000006.1, read on the forward strand.
ATCGCTCAACGCGATCTGGGCGTAGAAACTGGCGGGCTTGCCATCGATCATCGGCCAATCCATCCCCTCGGGCATCGAAGGGCCGCCGCCAATCCAACTGTCCGTCTCGTGCTGCGGGATGGCAACCTGCAGGCGCAGGCGACCGCAATGGAAGTCCACGTCAGGGACAGAAATCTGGGACATATCGGAGGCACTTTGCCCTTCAGCCTCGGATGGCACGCGGTTTTGAACGGATTTGATGCCACCACTCAGCAGGTCGGCAATCAGCTGGCGCTTTTCGGTCGGGGCGATCACCTCGGCGGGTTTGCGCGCTTTGGCGACCGGGCGACCGGGCGCGTGGATCTCGGCCGGGGCGTCCTCAAGCATGTCACTATAGGCGCTCAATCTGCCTGAGCCTGCCGGAACTTCTTCCTTGGCGGCCTTTTTGCTTGGCAGAAACCGGGACAAATCAATCGAAGGCGTGTCATCCCCGTCACCGAAGACATCACCGCCCATTTTCTTGCCAACTGTCGAAATGCCAAACCCAATGCCGCAAAGGACCAATGCTGTGATCGGTTGATCCCAAATTTCGGGCATCAAATCAATCGCGCCTTTCCAGATCGCGATCGCCCAAATCAGACCAATCCCCATGATTCCCGTACCCAGCAGGAACACCGAACGCGCCGCATAAACCATTTGCCTGTCCTCTCGTCTTTTCAGGCATGAGGCCCCCAAGTTGAGGCAAAAAAATGGTAGGCTAAGGGCGGTTCGTGGGAAAATTGCGGAGGAATAAGGCGTTAAACCGCAAACTGTTGCCAAATCAGACAACATCTCCGACAGCCTGTCGCCAGTGGCGACGGCACAGGCTGACGTAGGTTTCATTGCCACCGATCTGGACTTGCGCGCCGTCCTTAACGACTTTGCCATCCGGGCCTTGCCGCGTAACCATCGTCGCCTTTTTTCCGCAATGGCAGATGGTGCGCACCTCGCGCATTTCATCGGCCAGAGCCAAAAGTGTCGCCGAGCCGGGGAACAGCTCTCCGCGGAAATCGACGCGCAACCCATAGGCCATGACCGGCACGTTCAGATCATCGACGGCGCGCGCCAGTTGCCATACCTGGTCACGGCTCAGGAATTGTGCTTCGTCGACGAAAATGCAGGCGACAGGGCCTTGCTCCAGCCGCGCCTTGATCCTTTCGAACAGATCATCGCCCTGAACAAAGGTCTCGGCCGGGCGCCCCAGACCGATGCGCGACCCGATCCGCCCGTCGCCTGCCCGGTTGTCCAACGCGGCGGTCAGCAGATAGGTGTCCATCCCGCGTTCATTGTAGTTGTGGGCAGCCTGCAAGAGCAGCGTGGATTTGCCCGCGTTCATCGTCGAATAGTGGAAATGCAATTTGGCCATGGCCGCTCTATTGCCCTTGGCAAAGCGATTTGACAAGGCAGCAAAAGGCGCGAAAGGACCGTGGGAAAATCCCTGGGGGTCACCGATCCCTTCGCGCCAGTCAGCCGTTTGGGGCTTGCCCGTGAATTACTCAAAACCCTGAGGAACACACACTCAGACACGGCAAACCTCAGCCAATGCCCCATTTAAGAGGCTTGATTTAGGAATGACATCTTGAGTGAATGCGGTTAAGGGGAAAAAACGATGGGGGCTCCCCGGGCACTCACCCGGGACAAGAAGGTGACTTATGAACAATTTGGGACGGTATCTCAAGAAACACACCGAAGCGCTGGTTAAGGACGTAGGTGTGGAAGCGGCGTGCGAGTTAACAGGAAAATCCAAAGCGACTTTGGGCCGGTATTATTCAGAGCATTCGGAACATGACGAACGCTTCATGCCGATCGACGCAGTGGCCGCATTGGAAGACGCGGCGTCATATCCGCATGTCACTTCCGCCTTGGCCGAGCTGAAGGGAATTACCCTGACCTTTGATGAGAGCCGCCGCAATTCCAAAAGGGAAGGCGGGGTAAACTCGGATGTGATCGCGCTTTCGCAGCGGTTCGCCATGCTGATGGCCGAATACCAGCAAAGCATCGAAGACGGTGTCATCACCGCCAATGAAGCCAAGCGCCTGCTCAAGGAAACGCTGGCCATTCAAAAAGTGCTGATCGACATCAAGATGCATCTCGAAGACGAACAAGCCTGACGGAAAAACGGTTTCCGGGCGTCGGGGAAATGCAATGACCAAGGCCAAGCGGCTGATCCTGCATATTGGACACGGCAAGACCGGCTCGACCTCGATTCAGCGCGCCCTGCGGGCTTCGGACAAGCAGCTTGCCGCCCAGGGCATCCTCTTTCCCGATCCGGGGCGGCACGACAATCACCAGCTTTTGTTCCCCTATCTGCATGGGGATCTGCCGGACGATCCGGTGCAATTGCAAAGCTTGGGACGCGATCCAGCTCAAATCATGAAACAGGCCGAAAGCCTTTGGCATGATCTGCTGCGCCGGATCGAGCGCGAGCAGCCCGAAACCGTGGTGCTGAGCTGCGAAAACCAGTTCCGCCCGTTTCCCGAGGCCGCCATTCGGCGCCTTGCGCAGTTGTCCGATCAGATCGCCGAGCAGACGGAAGTTTACGCCTGGCTGCGCAGTCCTGCGCCATTTTTCCTGTCCAACGTGCAGCAAAACGTCAAGAAACGCCCGGAATTCCGCTTTCTGACGCCGACCCGCTGCCGGGACGTGTTGGAGCCCTTCCTTTTGTACGGCAACGGCCCGGTTCACGCCCGCCTGTTCGCACGCGAAGCTTTGATCGATGGCGACGCAGTCAGCGATTTCTGCCACGCCGCCCTGCCGCAGATTGACCCAAAGACCCTGACCCGAGGCCTATCGGAAGAAAACACCTCGGTTTCCGCCGAGGCCATGGCGCTTTTGCAGGAAATCTTTCGAGAAGCCCGCCCCTTGCCGCGCGGGGTGCAGGATCGCAAGGCGCTGCGCAAGATCGTGGTTGCACAGGATGCGGTTCTGCCCGGAAAGATCCGCCCCAAGCTGTTCGAGCATGTCCGCGCCATCGTCGAGGCGCGGGTGACGGAATACAGCTGGCTTGAAGAAACCTTTGGTATTGTCTTCCCGGACGTCGGCCCTGCCGAAATGCCCCAGGCTCAGGCTGAGGCGGCCTATGCGGCGCTAAGGGACATCACCGATATCTGCAGCGTCAACGCAGCCCGCCAAGAGGCGCTGTGGCAGGCGACATGCGCCGCAGCCACACAAGGCGGCGTTCTGGATCGTTTGGTCCGCAAGCTGGGCCTGCGTTAGGAAACCAGCCGCCCCCAAAGGTCGTATTCGCCGGCCTCGTCCACTTCGACCGTCACGATATCCCCGGGCTTCAGCGCCTCGGCGCCTTCGTCGATGAACAGGTTGCCGTCGATCTCCGGCGCGTCGGCCTTGGTGCGGCAGGTGGCGATGCCATCTTCGTCCACATCATCGACAATCACCTGCATCAGCTGTCCGACCTTGGCCGCCAGTTTGGCCTCGGAAATCGCCTGCGCCTTTGCCATGAAGCGATCCCAGCGCTCTTGCTTGACCTCTTCGGGCACATGATCCGGCAGATCGTTCGAGCGCGCGCCCGCGACGTTTTCATACTGAAAACACCCGACGCGATCCAATTGCGCTTCATCCATCCAATCAAGGAGGGTCTGGAATTCGGCCTCGGTTTCGCCGGGGTATCCGACGATAAACGTGCTGCGCAACGTGATGTCCGGGCAAGTGGCGCGCCATGCGGCGATCTCGTCCAGGGTGCGTTCTGCGGCGGCGGGGCGTGCCATGCGGCGCAGCGTATCCGGATGCGCATGCTGGAACGGGATGTCGAGATAGGGCAGCACGCCGCCGGTCGCCATCATCGGCACCAGATCGCGGACATGCGGATAGGGATAGACATAATGCATCCGCACCCAAGCCCCGAGACTGCCCAGATCGCGCGCCAGATCAAGGATCGGGAATTTGCTGTCGCGGTCTTTCCAGTCGGTGCCATAGGCGCTGGTGTCCTGAGAGATCACCAGAAGCTCTTTCACACCAGCCTCAACCAGCTTTTCCGCCTCGCGCATCACCGCGCGATGCGGACGGCTGGCCAGACGGCCGCGCATGTCCGGGATGATGCAGAACTTGCACTTGTGATTGCAGCCCTCGGAAATCTTGAGATAGCTGAAATGCCGGGGTGTCAGGCTGACACCGCGGGCGGGCAGAAGATCTATGAAAGGATCGGGGCTGGGCGGCACCGCGCCATGCACCGCATCCAGAACCTGCTCGTACTGATGCGGTCCTGTGACCGCCAGAACCTTGGGGTGCACGCCGGTGATGTATTCCGGCTCGGCGCCGAGGCATCCCGTGACAATGACCTTGCCGTTTTCGTTCAGGGCCTCTCCGATGGCTTCAAGGCTTTCGGCCTTGGCGCTGTCGAGAAAGCCGCAGGTGTTTACGATCACCGCGTCCGCCCCAGCGTAATCGGGCGAGATGCCATAGCCCTCGGCCCGCAGCCTTGTCAGGATGCGTTCGCTGTCGACCAGCGCCTTGGGGCAGCCAAGGCTGACCATGCCGATGGTCGGCTGGCCTTCGCGGCTGTCGGTTGCGAAACGCGGGGCGGCGAGATCGGGGCGCAGATTGGGTGGGTTTGTGCTCATGGCCCCTCATACATCCGCCTCTCACCGCCCGGCAAGGCCTGCTGTGCCGACCTGAACCAGTGTTTACCACGCCGCCGCGCGCCGAAATCCGCGCACCCAGCTTCCGGTCCTCTATTCCCCTTGCGGCCTGCCCCGTCATTTGCCACCCAAGTCCTGTACCATTGAAAGGGGTTCGTCATGCGTTTGCTATGGAAAGCTCTGGGCTTTTTCGCCGTCCTGATTGCCGTCGCCTTTGGCGCGCTGATCCTGATGCCAGCCGACGGGATGGGGCGGATTGCCTCGGATCAGTTGAGCAAACAGTTGGGGCGCGACGTGACGCTGTCGGATGTCAGCCTTTCGCTATGGCCGGTTCTGGGGGTCCAGGCGGGCGGCGTTCGGGTTGCCAATGCCGATTGGGCTGGCGAAGCGCCGATGTTCGAAGCCACCAGCGCCGCCTTTGGTCTGGATCCGGTTGCGGCCTTGCAGGGCCGGCTTGAGTTTCGCAGCATCGAGGCCGACACCCCTACTCTGCGCCTGACCCAGCAGGGAAGCCGCACCAATTGGCACGTGGGCAACGGCGACAGCGCAGGCACAGACACGTCAGGCACAACCGGGTTTACCCTGACCACGCTCGACAAACTGTCGATTGCCCGGGGTCGCGTGATCCTGACCCGCGACGGACAGGTCACCGAAATCAACGATGCCGATCTTGATCTGCGCTGGCCTGATACCTACGGCCCCCTGACGATCGAGGCCAAGCTGCGCCCCGCCGTCAGCCCGATCAGCTTGCAAGCGACGCTGCAAAAGCCGCGTGCGATGATCGCGGGCGGCGCCGGGCCCGTGACGCTCAGCATGACGACAAGCGGCGGCACCGTTTCCTTTGACGGGCTGGCAGGCAACGCCCCCGAGGCGCAGGGCACGTTGAAACTGGACCTGAGCGACACCGCGAAAACAGCTGCGGCTTTTGGTCAACTGGGGCTAAGCCTGCCCAAAGGACTGGGCCAAACCGCCAAGGGCCAGCTTGGTCTGACCCTGACCCGCGTGGGCCGGCTTGCCCTGCGCGACTCCACGCTCAGACTGGACGGCAACACGCTCGAACTGGCGGCGGACATTGACCTTGGTGTGAAGCCCCGGGTCAACGCGCAAATCCGGGCCGATGCGCTGGACCTGTCAGCCCTGTCTGGCGGCACCGGAGACGGCGCGCCGTCTTCGGGTTGGTCCACATCGCCCATCGACGCCTCGGGCCTTGCCGGGTTTGACGGGGAAATCGCCCTGGTGACGGGGGCGCTGACGCTTGATCCCTACAAGTTCGGCAAGACCCGGGCGCTTTTGACGGTCGACAACTCCCGCGCGGTGTTTGAACTGCGCGAGCTTCAGGGATACGGCGGTCTGGTGACTGGCAGTTTCGTCGCCAACAACCGTTCCGGCCTGTCGACCCGCGCCGATCTGGCCTTTGCCGGGGTTGCACTCAAGGACTTGCTGAAAGACACCATGAACGTCGAACGTTTTTCCGGTCCCGCCGATGGCAGCGTCAGCCTGCTCGCGTCGGGCGGATCGGTCGCGGCGCTGGTCGCCTCGCTGTCCGGAGATGGCGCTTTGCGGGCAGGGCCGGGGGTGATCGAAGGGATCGATCTTGCCGCAGCGCTGACAGGGCAGGCATCAGGGGGAACAACGATTTTTGATCAGGCAACCGGCACCTTCACGGTGAAAGACGGCGTGATGCGCAACAACGATCTGTCGATGGCCCTTCCCCGTCTTACGGCCAAGGGTGAAGGCCGCGTCGATCTGGGAAAGCGCAATCTGGATTACCTTCTGACAGTCCTTGCCCCCGGGGCGCGCGGAGGGCGCGGGCTGGCCATCCCGGTGCGCGTCAAAGGCCCATGGGGCAATCTTGCGATCAATGTTGACGCCGCCGAGGCGCTGAACGCCAACTTTTCAGACGAGCGTGACGCGCTGGAGCAAAAAGCCCGCGACAAGGTGAACGCCGCGCTTGAGGAAAAGCTGGGTGTGACCGTGCAAGAAGGCCAAAACGTCCAAGACGCCCTGCGCCAGAAGATCGAAGAACGCGCCAAGGGCGAATTGCTGAACCTTCTGGGCCGCTAAGCCCTTGCGGGTGTCCCGCCCGGAATGTCAGCTATAAGCGGCTTTACAGCCGTTCGGCACATGTCAGCGCATGTCCGGCCCAAATGCTTTGATATCCCTAAGATAAGGGAGCCGCGTTTGGGCTGCAGACACTTTGTCCAATTGCAGCGTCGCATAGATAACCTCGGGCTGCGATCCGGCGCGTGCTAGCTCCTGACCATCTGGCGTTGCGATGAAGCTTTGGCCCAAAAAACGCATGCCGTTTTCAGTCCCTGCGCTGTTGGCATAAGCGAGATAGACCCCGTTTTCGTAGGCGCGTGTGGGGATCATCCGCTGGGCTACCCATTCCCATTGAGCGCCAAGCGCCGTGGGCACCAAAATCAACTCGGCCCCCAGTGACGCCACATGCCGCGCGGTTTCGGGGAACTCTGCGTCATAGCAGATCAGCGTGGCGATCCGTACACCGCGATAGGTGAAAAGCCTGCACCCTTGCCCGGGGGTGAAATATTGGCGCTCAAAGCCCGGTGGGATGGCCAGTTTTCGGTGCCCGCCCAACCGGGTGCCATCCGGGCCAATGCACTGCGCAGCGTTGAAAACTGCCTGCCCGTCCATTTCGGCAAAGCCATAGTGGATGGCAACGCCATGCGCCTTGGCGAGCGCCGAGATGGTCTGTGCGATGGGGCCATCAGCAGCCTCGGCCCGCAGCACCACCTGATCGCCAATGTTGTAGCCAGAGGCGAAAAGTTCAGGCAACACCAGAAGATCGACCCCTTCAGCGGCCACCGCTGGCAAGGCTTGGCTCAACCAGTCCAGCCGGACCTGTGCCGTTGGCAGATCCGCTGGTGATTGCCCGATAGCCAGGCGGAATGTATGGCCCATCCTTAACGTTCCGTGACCAACAACGTGCGGGGATAGTCGGTGATGTAGTCAAAGCCCGTTTCCGTCACCACCAAGCTGTCGCCAATGCGCCCTGCGGTAACCCCGTCGATGGAAATGCCCCCATCCACCGCAAAGGTCATACCCGGTTGCAGGATCGTTTTATCCCCGGCTTTCAGCTCGGGCGCCTCAAGATAGGCAACGCCTATCGACCGCCCAGTGCGATAGCCGGTTTCGTACCCGCGCGACGCATAAACCTCATTGGCGGCGGCTGCCACGTCCTGCGCCTCGATTCCGGGGCGGATCGTGGCGATTGCGGCTTGCTGCGCATCTATGGCCGCCTGTTGCACGCGGGCGGCCTCATCCGTCACCTCGCCAATGTGGAACATCCGGTCAAACCCCAGCTTGTACTGCTTGAACTGGGCCATGTTGCAAAAGCAAAAATATACAGGATCGGCGCGCTGGTAGTGGCGGACCGAGGCGCGGCGATGCACCATCGACGTGTCCTTGCCGCTTTGCAGGATTTGCAGGTTGTGGATCATCGGCGAGACAAACCGTTCCCAGCCCTTGTCGGTCAGAAAGCTGGCGGCCTTGCGCGTTCCGGCATCGATCACCGCCAGCGCGCTTTCGTACTCCTGCGCGCCTTCACGCAGGCTGCCATGGGCGGCGGCCATCATCGCCCCGGCAATCTGGCCCGCCTCTTTCATCACCTGAATTTCGAACGGTGATTTTATCATGCGCATCGCCCCCAGAACGGGCGAAATATCCTTGATCGGCACACCCGGATATGTCTCATCCAGATAGTTGCGCGCAATCGCGGGGATGGTCCCGCGTTCGACCCAGATCTCACCGGGATTATCACCCAAAGCCCCAGCCAGCGCCCGGCCCCAGGTGCGTTGGCCCATATCCTCCCAAACGCGCAGGTCTTCGACCCATGTCATGGCCCCCACCATCTCGGATTCCATCAGGGGCGTGATCACGATGGGCGCATCATCGGCATCGACCACCAACATCGATGGGCGGCCGAATTCGATACCCAGATACCCCCAGAAACCCGCCAGATAAGCGATCGAGCTTTCGTCAGTAAAAACAGCCCGGCGAATGCCTATTTCCTGCATCCGGGCTTGAAGAGCAAGGGTGCGGTTTTTCGCTTCGTCAAGCATGATGATTCTCCGGAGTCGGTGGGGCAGTCTGACCTGAAATTGCTAAGCTGCATACAGCTTTCGAGTCTATGTTGTCGAACAGTCGAAATATTGTGCAATATGGCCTCATGATGTATGCAGCATGCGATGAGGAGCTCTCCATGACCGCCAACCGGCAAGCCAATAAATCTGAGCCCAAAAGCGCGGTTGAAACCATCCAAACCGAGATTTTGCAGCGCATCTGTTTTCTGGACTATCAGCCCGGCGATCAGCTTAAAGAGGCCGAGCTGGCCGCCGAATTTGGTGTCAGCCGCACCCCGGTGCGCGATGCAATCAGCCGGATCAGCCATTTGGGTCTGGTTGAAACGCGAAACGGCGTGGGCACCGTGGTTATGGCGCTTTCCGCTGCGCAGATCTGCCAAGTCTATGACATGCGCCTGGAATTGGCTGTGCTGATTGGCACGTTGTCACCCCGCGCAATCACTCAGGCGGACCAGCAGGCAGGGCGCGACTTGTTGCTAGACGCGCAAGCACTGTGCCGTGATTTCAATGTCCGGCACTATGTCGAGATCAACCACCGGCTGCATAGCCTGATCGCCAGCCTTATTGGCAACAGCGCGCTGCAATCATTCTGGTGGCAAACTTACTATCAGGCCGCCAGCACGTGGTACCGGGCCGGCAACCAAATTGGCCCCGAAGTGGCACAGGCGCTGGTCGAGGAGATGGAGGATATCAACACCGCGCTGAACCTTGGCGACGTTGCCGCCATCGGGTTTATCCAGCGCACACATATCGGATATGGCTACCAGCGGATCAAATCCAACCTGCTGTCGCCCGAGCCGGACTGACAGCGCCCATATGAAGCTGGCCTAGTTTGTGGCGCATCCAAGCATCGGCATTGACTGCTTGCGAAGCCTGGCAACCAGTCCGTTGCATTGCGGCATTCAACATTCCGGGCTCGAAACGATTGTCGCCACCCCGATTTAAGCAATCAACTATCAGTATCAGGAAATGCAAAGGGCTGGCCTAGGCCAGCCCAATTTTCTTTGACCTGTCACCTTTAGCGGCGACGATCCCGACGCGATGACATCGGCTGGAACGCCACGCCGACATGCGCTTCGCAATAGGGTTTGCCCTGCTGTACGGGCAATCCGCAGAACCAGAAATCTTCAGTCGCCGGGTCGCCGACCGGCCATTTGCAGGTGCGCTCGGTCAATTCCATCAGATCCAGCCGCTTGGCCTTTTTCTCGACGGCGCTGACCTTGGCAAGCGCTTCGGGGCTGATCTCATTGGCCGAAGGCTGCGGCGGCAGGGGTTGGCCTGCGGGGATGATCTGCTTGCGGGCCGGGCTCATGGGCTGAGGCGCCGGAGCAGCCGCAACGGCAGGCTTGGGCTCGGGCTCGGGTTTGGGCTTGGCCTCCGCCTTCACGGGCTTGGGCTTGGCCTCGGGTTTGGCTTTGGGCTTGGCCTCCGGTTTTGCCGGCGCGGGGGCCGCAGCGCCGCCGCCTGCGCGGTTGGACAGGCCAAGGCGATGCACCTTGCCGATCACGGCATTGCGGGTGACCCCGCCAAGTTCTTTGGCGATCTGGCTTGCGGATTGGCCTTCGCCCCACATCTTCTTGAGCAGCTCGACGCGTTCATCGGTCCAGGACATGAGGTATTCCTACTGAAAAAAGCGGCGCCGCCATGCGGGCCGCCTGTCGTTTCCGGGTTCCCCCCTATTCTAATCATCACAAAGCAAGTTACAAGGCGCCGAACACCTAAGGAGGCCCCATGCCGCAGACTCAAAGTTATGCCCCCGGAACCCGGCGATTTGGACGGGTCAACTGGCTGGGGCTTTATACCCTCGCCCTACGCGAGATATTGCGGTTCGCGAACGTCTGGACACAAACCCTGCTTGCACCTTTGGTGACGGCGGGTCTGTTCATGTTGATCTTTTCAATTGCAATCGGGCCACGCCGGGGCGACGTGATGGGGGTGCCTTTCACCACTTTCATCGCACCCGGTATCCTGATGATGACCGTGATCCAGAACGCCTTTGCCAATACCTCCAGCTCTTTGGTCATCTCAAAGGTGCAGGGAAACATCGTCGATACGCTGATGCCGCCGCTGTCGGCGGGGGAAATGGTGCTGGGATACCTGGCAGGAGGCGTGGCGCGCGGCTTGTTTGTTGCGGTGGCGATCGGGTTGGCCTTGGCACTGGTGCTCGGGATCGTTCCGGCGCACCCGCTGGCCGCATTGGGTTTTGTGATCATGGGCGCAGCATTTTTGTCGGCACTTGGAATGATTGCCGGGATTTTCGCCAACAAATTCGATCAAATGGCGGCAATCACCAACTTCATCATCACCCCCTTGGCCTTTTTGTCCGGTACTTTCTATTCGGTCGAGGCGTTGCCGCCGGTGCTGTACCAGATCACCCATGTGAACCCTGTGTTCTATCTGATCGACGGGGTGCGCTGGGGATCATCGGGGTTTCGGACAGCAATCCACTGCTGGGATTTGCCATCTCACTGGGCGCCACCCTTGCAGTCTGCGCGCTGGCTTGGGCGATGTTCCGCAAAGGCTATCGGCTGAAAGCCTAGCGGTTCAGGGGGCGCTGCCCCCGTCCCTGCGGGACTCCCCCAGGGTATTTTTGACAAGATGAAGCGCGGCAGGCCTCAGATCGAGACGCTTTCCAGCAAAGCCTCGCGGTCTTGTTTGGGATTGGGTGTCTTGAAGCTGACCTGCCCGCGGTTCATGACAAAGACCTGATCGGCCAGCCCGACCGCAAAGTCGAAATACTGCTCAACCAGAATGATGGCGATTTCGCCCTCCTCGCGAAGCACTTCGATCACGCGGCCGATCTGTTTTATGATGCTGGGCTGGATGCCTTCGGTCGGCTCGTCCAGCAGGAGCACCTTGGGCCGGGTGATCAGGGCGCGGGCGATGGCAAGCTGCTGTTGCTGCCCCCCGGAGAGGTCGCCACCGCGCCGATGCAGGAATTCTTTGAGGATCGGGAAAAGGTCAAAAATTCGATCCGGGACATGATGCTCGCTACGCGGCAGGCAGGCAAAGCCGGTTTCGAGGTTTTCCATTACCGTCATCAGGGGAAAAACTTCGCGGCCCTGCGGGACATAGGCGATGCCAGCCTTGGCGGCTGAAAAACCCGTGGGATGGCCAAGGTCCTGACCATTCAGCGTGATCGTGCCGCCGGTGAACGGATGCCGCCCCGCAATCGCTTTGAGCAGCGAGGTCTTGCCCACGCCGTTGGTGCCCATGACGCCCGTCACCTGCCCCGGTTCCGCCGTCAGGGAAATGCCGTGGAGGATCTGGCTTTGGCCATAGCGAAGGGTGAGGTCTTGGATTTCCAGCATGGATCAGCGTCCCAGATAGACGTCAATGACGTCCTTGTTTTTGGTGACATGCTCAAGCGAGCCTTCGGCAAGAACCGAGCCTTCATGCAGAACGGTGACCTTGCAGTTCAGACGGCGGACAAATTCCATATCGTGTTCGACAACGACGACCGCATGTTTTTCCGCAAGGCGTTTGAGCAGGTCCGTGGTGTGTTCGCGCTCCGCCGGGGTCATGCCTGCAGCGGGCTCATCCACCAGCAAAAGCCGAGGCTCTTGCGCCAGTAGCATGCCGATTTCCAGCCACTGTTTCTGACCGTGTGACAGCTCGCCCGCAGGGCGCGTCAGATGATCGGAAAGCCCGATCTCGCTGGCGATCGCTTCGATCCGACCCGCACCTTTGGCGGACTTGCGATAGAGCAACACGTCGAAGGGGCCGCGCGGATTTTTCAGAGCCATGGCCAGATTTTCGCGCACGCTTTGCGCCTCGAACACCGTTGGTTTCTGGAACTTCCGGCCGATCCCGGCGCGGGCGATATGGGATTCGGACATCTTGAGCAGCGAGATGGATTTCTCGCCAAAGATGACGCGACCAGTGTCGGGCCGGGTCTTGCCGGTGATGATGTCCATGAAGGTTGTCTTACCGGCGCCGTTCGGGCCGATGATGGCGCGCATTTCCGGCTCACCGATCTGGAAGCTGAGGTTGTTGATGGCCTTGAAGCCGTCGAACGAGACCGAAACCCCGGACATTTCGAGAAGCGTTCCCATTATTCAGATCCCTCCTCAGCGCGTTTGGAGCCCTTGTCCGGGCCATAGTCGCCCTGACGGTCCGGTGTGCGGCGGATCATGATCATGTCGAACAGACCTCCGATCCCCTTGGGGGCAAAGAGAGTAACCAGAACAAAGCTGAGGCCAAGCAGCACGAGCCACCAGTCGGTCCAGTTGATCGTATAGAAACCAAGGTTGATGTCCGGCGCGCCTCCTCCTGTGAACCACGACGATAGAAGGGAGACAAACGCGGCGCCGATCGCCGCGCCATAAAGGCGCCCGCGTCCGCCGATGGCGACCCAGACGGCGAGGTAGATCGAGGCGATGGGCGCGATCTCGGCCGGGTTGATGATACCGGCCTGCGGATAATACAGCGCGCCAGCGATGCCCGCGACGATAGCGGTGACGGTAAAGACGAAGAGTTTGTAGCTTTCGACGTGGTAACCGAGAAAGCGCACGCGCGCTTCGTCATCGCGGATGCCGCGGATCACACTCCCCATCTTGCCCGACGTCACCCATGCGAAAAGAACATAGCCCAACCCAAGAGCCATCGCCGAGGCCCAGAAGAAAGCAATCGAGAGGGTCGCCTGAGAGGTTTCTTCGAAACCGGGGATATTTTGCAGACCGGACAGGCCGTTGTTGCCGCGCAGACCGCTGTCGTTCTGGAACAGGTACAGCGACAGGGCCAAGGTCATCGCCTGCGTCAGGATCGACAGGTAAACTCCGGTGACGCGACTGCGGAAGGCGAGCCAACCAAAGACAAGCGCTAGGAGGCCGGGGATGGCGACGACCATCAATAGTTGCAGAAACAGGCTGTCGGAAAAGGCCCAGATCATCGGAAAGTCGGAAGACCCCACGACGCCAAAGATCTGGTTGCCGATGGCGTCGCTGATTTCCTGCGTCGTCGGCGGGATGGCGGCGGCCGAGAGGCTTTGCTCAACAATGATCTCGGTGCGGGCGTACATCAGCCATTGGCCGATGGCGTAACCGCCGATGCCGAAAAAGGCCATGTGACCCAGCGAAAGAATGCCGCAATAGCCCCAAACCACATCCATGGCGATGGCGACAAGGCAAAGGCAAAGGGTCTTGCCCAGGGTCTTGACGAAGGAGGTGGATAGGAAATCAGAGCCGGTGGCTTCGGACAACAGGGTGACGCCAAACGTGAACAAGGCCAGAGCGAGCAGGAACCACAACACCGAGGGATTTTGGACGATAAAGCTTTTACGAGGGATTTCGCCGCGCTTTGCGCCGCGATCCGCTGGGGGCTCCGCCCCCAGACCCCCGGGATATTTCTGGACCGATGAAGCCATAAGCGCGCTTTCTGTTCTCTGTGTCATGCTTCAGCCGCGCGGCCTTTGAGAGCAACGATGCCCTTGGGCCGGAACTGGATGAAGAGGATGATGAAGAGGATCATGTAGGTTTGGGCAGCGAGGGTGTTCGAAGGGTTCAGGAACTCGATCCCCTTTTGCAGCGTGCCGATCATCGACGCCCCCGCGAGCGTGCCCCAGACATTGCCAACGCCGCCGACCACAACGGTCATGAAGCTTTGAACGATGTAATCCGCGCCCATTTCCGAGGTGACCTTGGCGTATAGGCCAATGGCGACCCCAGCGATCCCGGCGATGCCGGAGCCGAGTCCGAAAGTCAGCATGTTGATGCGGTCGGGGTTGATGCCCATCGAGGCGGCCATGCCGGGGTTTTGCGTCACGGCACGGACTTCGAGACCGAGGCGGGTCTTGTTCAGGATAAACAGGATCAGACCGAGGAAAATCAGCGCGAGCACGAAGATCGCGATGCGGATGTAACTGATCTGCACGACCTCGTTGACCACCAGCGCTCCGTCCAGCCAGCCGGGTGAGGTCAGAGGACGCGCCTGCGTGCCAAAGATGTTCTTGGCCAGTTGTTGCAAGGCAATCGATATGCCGAAGGTGGCGAGCAGCGTTTCCAGCGGGCGGTGGTAGAGCCAACGGATCACCAGACGTTCCATCGCCACGCCTGCTCCAAAGGTGACGGCAAAGGCCACCGGCAGGGCGACGATCAGCGACAGGGTGTAGTCGGGGATGAGCTGCTGCATGACATAACCAGTGTAGGCGCCCATCATGATGAATTCGCCATGCGCCATGTTGATCACTCCCATCACTCCGAAAGTGATGGCAAGTCCGATCGCCGCGAGAAAGTAGATAGAGGCCAGGGAGAGTGCATCCAGTGCAAGGTCAGCGGTCTGATTGAGGGCGACGTTTCGTTCGATACTGTCAAGAACGCGGGCGGCGGCGGCTGTGACCTCGGGGTCCTGCTCGGCATAGGTTTCAAAGAAGCTGTGTGCAGCAAGGATTTCAGCGGCCGCATCATCGGTGACTGTCGGCGGTACGAGCCCTTGATCCGCAAGGGCAGTGTAGGCCTCGAAGCGGCGCTCCAGCGTATCAAGGTCGTGCACTGGAATCCCCGCGACGGCCCCCCCAACGATATTGGCGGCCAGCGCCTCTTTGATGGCGGCATTGGAGATACGCGCGGTGGCAAGGCCTGCATCGACAAGGCGGCCGTAGGCTTCGACCTCGGTCAGGTCGGTGCCGGGCGTCAGGATGCGGGCAATATTTGCGTTTTCGGGAATCTCCGTCCCGACGCCAGCGCTGGTGGTCAGGATCTGGTTGAGCGTCGCGCGGGCTTCTACGCTGAGCCCGCCAGCAAGGTTTTCGATTGCCGCCACGCGAATCTTGGTCGTCTCGCCATAGCGGGCTTTGAGCATATCCACGACGCCCTGCTTGCGCAGCAAAATATCAGGGTCCGTTTCCCCGGCGAGAGAGGCTTCGAGCGGGGCAATCTGATCGCCACTCGGGGCGCGGGCAATCGCATCGAGCGCTTCGCGACGTTTGGCGCTATCGGGATCGGACAGTTGAAATTGGACCAGCGCGCCGCCAATGGCCTTGCGCACGCCGCCGTTGGGCTTGATCGCGTCAAGATCGGCATCGCCCAGATCAACCGCTTCGCCGCTGTCCACGTCCGTGACCGGATCGCCTTCGTAGTAGAACAGCCCGGTCGCCGTGTCCTGCACCACTTCGCGGGCTTGCCAACGCTCAAGGAACACCTGCACCTGAGGAAGCCCGGACAACATAAGATCGTTGATCACCACGCTGACCGTCTGGCGGCCCGGCTTGGCCACCTCATCGGCATGCTTTTGCAGAAGTGTCTGGAGTTCTTGCGCCTTGGCAGGGGCCGAAAGACCCGTCAGGACAAGCAGGAGAAAGGCGAAAAACGCGCGTAGCATGTAGGTCTTTCCGTAAAGGGTTGGGGCGCGCGAGGGAGAAGCGCGCGCCCCGGTCAGGTCAGATCAGTAGTTGGATTTGATCTGCACACAGGTCTCGGTTTCGGTGTTGTACATGCCGCAGCCGAGGTCTTTCCAATCGGACTTGAGAACCGCCGACTCCGGCAGGAAGTCGGTCCAGGCGTCGCCGGGAACCGGGTCGGTCTGGCTGATGATGTCAAACTGGCCATCCGCCTGAATTTCGCCGATCAAGACCGGCTTGGACAGGTGGTGGTTCGGAAGCATCACGGCGGTGCCGCCGGTCAGGTTCGGGAATTCCTGGCCGTACATGGCGGTACGAACAGCGTCGACTTCGGTGGTGCCAGCAGCGGTAACCGCGTTGGCCCACATGTTGAAGCCAATGTAGTGGGCTTCCATCGGGTCGTTGGTCACGCGGTCTTCGCCCATCTTGGCTTTCCACTTGGCAACCCATTCCTTGTTCGCCGGGGTGTCAGCGGACTGGAAGTAGTTCCATGCGGCGAGGTGCCCGACAAGGTTCGAGGTGTCGAGACCGGACAGTTCCTCTTCACCAACCGAGAAGGCCACAACCGGGATGTCGTCGGCGCTTACGTCAGCGGCAGCCAGTTCCTTGTAGAAACCGATGTTGGCGTCGCCGTTGATGGTCGAGATCACACCAACCTGCTTGCCGTCAGCGCCCAGCGCCACAACGTCAGAGACGATCGTTGCCCAGTCGGAGTGACCGAAGGGAGTGTAGTTCACGAAAATGTCTTCTTCGGCGATGCCCTTGGACTTCAGATAGCTTTCGAGGATGTTGTTCGTGGTGCGCGGATAAACATAGTCGGTGCCCAGCAGCGCGAATTTCTCGACGCCCAGTTCCTCGAGGAAGTAATCAACCGCAGGGATCGCCTGCTGGTTCGGCGCAGCGCCGGTGTAGAAAACGTTCTTTGAGCTTTCTTCACCCTCGTATTGCACCGGGTAGAACAGCAGGCCGTTCAGTTCTTCGATGACCGGCAGAACGGATTTGCGCGACACCGAGGTCCAGTTACCAAAGATCACGTCAACGTTGTGAACGGTCAGCAGCTCGCGCGCCTTTTCGGCGAAGAGCGGCCAATCCGAGGCCGGATCGACGACGACAGCTTCGAGTTCGCAGCCCAGCAGGCCGCCTTTGGCGTTCTGGTCTTCGACCAGCATTTCGATCGTGTCTTTCAGCGTGGTTTCAGAGATGGCCATCGTGCCGGACAGCGAATGCAGAACGCCAACTTTGATCGGGCAGTCCTGCGCCAGCGCCGAAGTGGCAGAAAGCAGCAGCGCAGCAGTCGGAAGAGCAGCGAGGAAAGAGGTTTTCATTTGGCAAAGGCCCCAAGTGTTGAGCGGCAGAGGCGGTTTACTCGATGCGGATCATGGCGCCGCTCAAACCGGTGACCGCTGCCGCGATCGGTGAATAGGTGCGAAGGAGTCCCAGATCGTCCCCCGCGTTTGCAGGCGCCGCATACTCGACGCGTTGCTGGGGCATTAAGGGCGCGAGAACGGGCGAGGCTCCCGATATTCTTGGCTGCGACGCAGCAATTCACGGAGACTTGCACAACTATTGTGCGCAATTTGGCATGATTGCCCGATATGTAGGCGCTAACCAAGGGTAAACTTCTGGATTACCAATCCTGATCTGCGCAATTTAAAGGCGAATTTCAGGGCAGATTCGCCCACATGCCCGTTCCGGCGGCATTCAAAGACTGGTTGAATGTCGAGAACGCCTTTCCATTGAAAGCCCTGGGGCTGTATAGGGCTGAAAACGTCATTCCGAGGGAGACTCATATGTCCAACGCACAGCTTGAAGCCGCCATCGAAGCCGCCTGGGAGGCCCGCGATACCATCACGCCGTCCACCGGCGGCGAAACCCGCGAAGCCATCGAGGATACTCTGAACGCTTTGGACAGCGGGTCGCTGCGCGTTGCCGAGCGTCAGGAAGATGGCAAATGGCATGTGAACCAATGGGCGAAAAAGGCCGTTTTGCTGGGCTTCCGCATCAAGGACATGGAGATCCACGACAACGGCCCGCAAGGCTCGGGCTGGTGGGACAAGGTCGACAGCAAGTTCAAAGGCTGGGGTGACAACCAGTGGAAGGCCGCGGGCTTTCGCGCCGTGCCGAACTGCGTCGTACGCAAGTCTGCTTATATCGCACCGGGCGTGGTGCTGATGCCGTCCTTTGTGAACCTTGGCGCCTATGTGGACAGCGGCACCATGGTCGACACATGGGCCACGGTTGGATCCTGCGCGCAGATCGGCAAGGGCGTGCATCTGTCGGGCGGCGTCGGTATCGGCGGCGTGTTGGAGCCGATGCAGGCCGGCCCGACCATCATCGAGGACAACTGCTTTATCGGGGCACGTTCCGAGGTGGTCGAGGGCTGCATCATCCGCGAAGGCTCGGTCCTTGGGATGGGGGTGTTCATCGGCCAGTCCACCAAGATCGTCGACCGCGAAACCGGCGAGGTCATGTATGGCGAAGTGCCGCCCTATTCGGTGGTCGTCGCAGGCTCCATGCCCTCGAAGAACGGGATTAATCTGTACTGCGCCGTGATCGTGAAGCGAGTAGATGAGCGCACACGCTCCAAGACTGGCATCAACGAGTTGCTGCGCGACTGATGCGCTGGCTTGTCCTGATCCTGAGCCTTGTGGCCTTGCCAGCCGTGGCGGGGCCATACGATGGTCTTTACAAACCGCAGGGGTCCAACTGGAATTGCCGCGATATAGGACAAGACGGCGGCGCGATTGCCGTGCGGGGCAATACCTTTGATGGCGTCGAGAGCCGCTGCGCCCTGAAAAACCCTGTCGCAGTGCGCGGGATGTCGGCGACTCTCTATGACGCCGAGTGTTCAGGCGAGGGCATGACCTATGGCTATCGCATGATGCTGTTGTCCAGCCCGCCCGGCCTGACCGTGATCAGCGAAGGCTACGCGAATTACCTTGAACCCTGCGAGTAAGCCATGAGCAACGAAAAGAAGCCCAAAAAGCCCAGCCGCCAGCAGGTCTTTACCCTGCTGGTCGAGGTTGGCCGCAAGGATGGTGACGGTTTGCCGGACAAAAGCACCGGCGCCGCTCTCATGTGCTATGCCTCGGGCGTCGATGAGGCTGAAGCGGTGCGCGAAACCGTGGCGATCCTCAAGCAGGCCGACATGGCGCCTTTGGACGTGACCGGTTATGGCACCGCCGACGAACGGCGCGCACAGGGCCACGAGATCGAGAAAGACGAAGAAGAGCTGATGGCGCGGGCGCTTGCGGAAAACTCTGTCATCGTC
Organism: Pacificoceanicola algae; assembly: GCF_049341065.1. Classification (NCBI taxonomy): domain Bacteria; kingdom Pseudomonadati; phylum Pseudomonadota; class Alphaproteobacteria; order Rhodobacterales; family Roseobacteraceae; genus Pacificoceanicola; species Pacificoceanicola algae. Next base: position 281,787 of record NZ_JBMPIX010000006.1, read on the forward strand.
GCGCAGGTCAATCCATTCTTTGACTGAGACTGTGCGGTTTCAGGCCACCCGGGCCTCGGCCAGAGTGATCGCCTCGAAACTGCCAAGCACCTTCAGGCCAGCGCGCGCATGTTCGGGCAACAGCCCCCTTGGGCACTCCGCCAAAAGCGAGCGCGCGACATGGTCGTGACGTCGGCGCAGCCGCCCGATGTAAAGACTTTCCAATTCGGCCTCGGCGGCGATCACAGGCTCATGCCGCGGCAGCAAAAGCTGGTGATAGCGCACAAAGCGGTGGCCGGTTTCGTGCATCGCGGCAAAGCCGTTCACCAGGCTTTGCGCCGGGATCAGAACCGCTTCGCGCCCGAACAGGTATTCCACGTCCGACCCGCCAATGACCAGACGCTGCTGCGGCGCGACGATCAGATCCTTGTGCAACCCGAAATAGGGCGCCCGCAGCCGGATGGGCCGAAAAGCCCCCAGCGCAGGCACTAGGCGCGACACCCGGTGCAAAACCGGCACAACGCCGTGTTCGCGGGTCTTGACCGTGTCGCCGCATTGCAGGTCGGAAACCCGCCGATAACCCATCGGCGTGAGGACCTGAACCTGATCGGCCAGGGTCGGCATCGGGCCGATTGGCTCGATATCTGTCGAGACGGCGAAAAAGACCACGTCATCGTCCATCTCGCGCAATTGCGGGCGGCGGGCAATGGTATAGATATCCTCGACCAGCAAGGGCGGCGGTGGCGGCGTCTTCTGTTCCCTGACCTCATCGCTTTCGGGACGTTCGACCGCAATCCGCCCCTCGCGTTTTTCGGTATCCCAACTGAAGGTCACACGCAGCACATCGGTGCGGGCATCGTGCGGCGATTGCAGTACCGTGTGAAAGACATCGCCGTTTTGCGTCATCACCAGAACGATGCCCCCGCCCGGCAAGGCCCGGACCGAGATTGACCCATCCCAGGGATGGCGGCGCTCATAATGCAACAGGGTTTGCGGACGACCATCCGGCGACAGGCGCGTTTCCAACACGATGCTGCCGCGCGCCATAAGAGCGTCACGCGGCGCGTTGGCCTTGCCGAAAACCTCGGGGCAGACCCAGGACTGGCCGTCCCCGGATGTGGCAATCCAGCTCATGCTGGGAACCTTGTTACTGAAACCATCGACTTGCCGTTCGTGCCCCCGGGCTTTGCCGGGTGTTATTCTTGTTTGCCCACAAGTAACACGCGCCCACCCCCACGGCGAGAATAAAGACCCACGCCAGAGTTATTTGCCAAGCGCCCTGTTGCGCGGTAGCCATCGAACAACATTACGGAGAAACCCATGTCCGCCATTGATCCGGTCGATCTGACCGCCCGCCTTGTTCGCTGCCCCTCGGTCACCCCTGAAGAGGGCGGCGCGCTGGTCCTGTTGCAGGATCTGCTGGAAAGCGCCGGGTTTTCCTGCACCCGAGTGGATCGCGGCGAGGTCAGCAATCTCTTTGCCCGCTGGGGCGAGAAAGGCCACGCCAAGACCTTTGGCTTTAACGGGCATACGGATGTCGTACCCATCGGCAACCCCGAGGATTGGAGCTATGACCCGTTTGGCGCCGAGATCGACGACGGGTTTCTTTATGGGCGCGGATCGACCGACATGAAATCAGGCGTCGCGGCCTTTGCTGCGGCTGCCGTCGATTTCGTTCGCGAAACGCCCCCTGATGGCGCGGTGATCCTGACCATAACCGGCGACGAAGAGGGAGACGCGACCGACGGCACTGTGGCCTTGCTGGACTGGATGAAAAAGACGGGTGAGCAGATGGACGTCTGCCTAGTGGGCGAGCCGACCAGCCCCGATTTCATGGGCCAGATGATGAAGATCGGGCGGCGCGGATCGCTGTCCGCCTGGTTCACGGTGACCGGCACACAGGGGCATTCGGCCTATCCGCATCGCGCGCTGAACCCCATGCCCGCGATGGCTCGGCTGATGGACCGTTTGGCCAGCCACGAGTTGGATCGGGGCACCGAGCATTTTGATGCCTCGACGCTCGCGATTGTCACCATCGACACCGGCAATCCGGCAACAAATGTGATCCCTGCCGAAACGCGCGCCTGCGTCAACATCCGCTTTAACGATTCCCATAGCGGTGCTTCGCTGTCCCACTGGCTGCGGGCCGAGGCTGCAAAGGTAGACGAGGAATTTGGCACCAAGAGCTCTGTGAAGATCAAGATTTCGGGAGAAAGCTTTTTGACTCCGCCGGGGGCGTTGTCAGATCTGGTGTCCGCAGCGGTTGCCGCCGAGACAAATCAAGTGCCGGAAATGTCGACCACGGGCGGCACATCCGATGCGCGCTTTGTCAAAGATCATTGCCCGGTGGTCGAGTTCGGCCTCGTCGGCAAGCGGATGCATGCGGTCGATGAACGGGTCGAGGTGGCGCAGGTACACCAGTTGAAATCGATCTATGCGCGCATCCTGCGGGAGTATTTTGCTTGAGCCTCGAGATCACCGTGACCACGGATCTCTCGGCCAGCCATGCCGTCCGACACCACAATTTCCTTGAGGAACAGGGCCTTCCCGGACCAAAAAAGACGGGCTTTGGAGCCTTGGGCGCTTTCCATGACGATTGTGGCATACCAAACCGGGACATGCGGTGCCTGTCGTGAGGCAAAGCACCCTGATCGTCATGGTCAAAGAACCGCGTCCCGGGCGGGTCAAGACCCGGCTAGGGCGCGACATCGGATATACCGCCTCGGCTTGGTGGTTCAGGCATCAGACCCGCGCTCTGCTGCGGCGCATTCAAGACCCGCGCTGGTGCGTTGTGTTGGCGGTCTCGCCTGATCGCGAAGGGTTGCAAAGTCGTATCTGGCCGCCTGCACTGCCCCGAATTCCGCAAGGTGCAGGAAATTTGGGTGACCGGATGACGCGGATGATGCGCGCCGCCCCGCCCGGCCCGGTCTGCGTGATCGGCGCCGATGTGCCCGGCATTTCAAAAGCGGCCATCTGGCGGGCCTTTCTTGCGCTGGGGGGAAAAGACGCGGTTTTTGGCCCGGCGCTTGATGGCGGCTATTGGCTGGTCGGCGTCCGCAACTCCGCAGCCGTACCAAGCGGCCTTTTTGCCGGGGTGCGTTGGTCCACGCAGCACGCTTTGACAGATAGCGTCCGCTCGCTCGGCGGCTCCTCGGTGGCTTATGTGGATGAATTGCAAGATGTGGATACGATCGCGGATCTTGCGCGGATTGGGGGCGCTGCCCCCCGCGCCAAGGGCGCGTCCCCCGGGATATTTTCGGACCAGTGAAACACTGAAAGCCTGCGCGTGACGAAGTCTGCGGCGCATGTTAGAGCAGAATCATGAGCAAGCACCCCAGCAAAGCAGATATCCTTGAATGGATTTCCGCGAACCCGACCCTGACCTCCAAGCGAGACATCGCCAAAGCCTTTGGGATCAAAGGCGCGGCGCGGATCGACCTCAAGCGCGTTTTGAAAGAGCTTGAGCATGAGGGCCATCTGGAAAAGCGCAAAAAGACCTATCGCGATCCAGATCGCTTGCCCCCGGTCAGCGTCTTGCAGGTGCAAGAGGCGAACTCTGACGGCGATCTGTATGCCAAGCCGCTGGAATGGCACGGCGAGGGTGTGGAGCCGATTGTGCTGCTGATCCCGCGGGCCAGCGATCCGGCCCTGGGCGAGGGCGACCGTATTCTGGCGCGGCTTCAGGTGGTGCACGAAGAGGACCACAATTACGAAGCGCGCCTGATCCGCCGTATCGGCGCCAGCCCGCGCAAAGTGATCGGGATCTTTCGCAAAGGCGCGGAAGGTGGGCGGATTCTGCCGATCGACAAAGGGGCGGACAACGAATGGTCGGTTGCCTCCGACGCGACCGGAGGCGCCAAGGATGGCGAGCTGGTCGAGGCCGAGCAGGCCGGCCCCAAGGGCCGCATGGGTCTTCCGCGCGCCCGCATCACCTTGCGTCTTGGGGATCCCACGGAACCCAAGGCAGTCTCGCTGATCGCGATCCACCAGCACGGCATTCCCGACGATTTTCCACCCGAGGTCTTGGCCGAGGCCGACGCGATGAAGCCTGCCGGGCTGAAGGGGCGCACCGATTTGCGGGACCTGCCGCTGATCACCATTGATCCTTATGACGCGCGCGATCATGACGACGCAGTCTTTGCCGAGGCAGATGATGATCCGAAAAACAAGGGCGGTCATATCATCTGGGTCGCCATCGCCGACGTGGCGCATTACGTGCGTTCGGGCAGCATATTGGACGACGAAGCCAGAAAGCGCGGCAACTCCAGCTATTTCCCGGACCGCGTGGTGCCAATGCTGCCGGATCGGCTGTCGGGCGATTTGTGTTCCCTGCACGAAGGGGTGCCGCGCGCCTGTATCGCCGTGCGCATGCGGATCAACGCCGAGGGTGACAAGCTGGACCAGCGCTTTGTGCGCGGCCTTATGCGCTCGCCCGCGTCGCTGAATTACCAAGAGGTGCAGGCCGCCCAGAATGGTGAGCCGAATGACAAGACAGGGCCACTGCTTGACCCGGTGATCCGCCCGCTTTTCGCCGCTTACGAGGCTTTGAAACTGGCACGGGCGCGGCGGCAACCGCTGGATCTGGACCTGCCGGAACGCAAGGTGGTTCTGAGCGAAGACGGCAAGGTGCAATCGGTCGATTTCACCGAACGGCTGGAGGCGCATAAGCTGATCGAGGAATGCATGATCCTCGCCAACGTTTCGGCCGCCGAAACACTGGTTGCCAAAAAGACGCCTCTACTGTTCCGGGTGCATGAAGAGCCGCCCATGGACAAGCTCGAAACGCTGCGCGACACCGCCCATGCGGCGGGGCTGACGCTGGCCAAGGGGCAGGTGCTCAAAACCTCGCACCTCAACCGGTTGCTGCATCAGGCGGCGGGCACGGACGAGGCCGAACTGATCAATATGGCGACCCTGCGCAGCATGACGCAGGCCTATTACAGCCCCAAGAACTTTGGCCATTTCGGACTGGCACTGCAGAATTACGCACATTTCACCTCGCCGATCCGGCGGTATTCCGATCTGGTCGTCCACCGCGCGCTGATCACCGCGCACGGCTGGGGCGACGATGGCCTGACACCCGGCGAGATTGACCGGCTGGAGCAGACCGCCCAGCACATCAGCGACACCGAACGCCGGTCGATGATGGCCGAGCGCGACACGACCGATCGCTATCTGGCGGCCTTTCTGTCGGATCGTATCGGGGCTGAGTTCACCGGGCGCGTGTCCGGCATCGCGCGCTTTGGCGTCTTTGTGAAGCTGGACGAAACCGGCGCCGATGGGCTGATCCCGATTGGCACGCTGGGGCGCGAATATTTCCAGTTCGATCAGGAAAGTGCGACATTGATGGGCAGCGATACCGGGCGGATCATCGGCCTTGGCATGCGCGCTCGGGTCAAACTTGTCGAAGCGGCGCCCGTGACCGGCGGGATTGCCTTTGAATTGCTGGAACTGGACGACGAAGGCTATGACAGCGTTCCGGGCGGGCGTGGACCACGAGGCCGTGGTCGCGGACGCGGCAAAGGTGGGCCCTCGCCGCGCAGAAAAGCGGCGAAGGCCAAGAAAAAGGACGTCAAGACCAAGCGCAAGGTCACGCGGCAGCGGCGCTCCAAAGGCTAGGATCAGGGCAAAGCACAGCGCGGATCAAGATCGCCGAACCGATAGGCCCGCTGTTCGATCAGCCAGCGCAGGAGCATGTTCTCGTCGCGATCACCCGGATCACAGTTCGTAGCGCCGGCAATTCGCCCAATGGTCCGGCTTTGGGGCGGGCTGTCTTGCTGCCAATCTGGCCCGGCAAGCTTCAAATGGATCCTCGCCTCGACACAAAACGGGCTGGGTTCGGTCAGGGCGGGGAAAAGGTGATCAGGGTCAGCTAAGCTGCCCAGAGTGTCCGCCACCCTGACCCAAGAGAAATACTGTCAATTTCTGTCAGCAGCAGGCAATATGCTGCAGATATGTCCAGAACCCATCGCCTGTTCCAATTGATGAGCGCCCTGCGCCGCCTGCCCCCTCCGGCCACCGCCCGGCAACTGGCCGAAGAAACCGGCGTGTCCGAGCGAACGCTGTATCGAGATATCGACGCACTGCGGGGCATCGGCGCGGTGATCGACGGAGAAGCGGGCTTTGGCTATACCTTGATCGAAGACGCCCATCTGCCGCCGCTTGGCTTCCATGACGAAGAGCTAGAGGCGCTTGTTCTGGGGTTGCGCGAAGTGCGCGCCGTGGGCGATCCGGCACTTGCACAGGCGGCCGAAACGGCCCTTGCGAAATTGCGGGCGCGGTTGCCGCAATCGCAGGCGCATCGCCTGCAACATGCGGTTTTGAACGCCCACCGCTTTTTCCCTCCGCCCAAACCGACAATCGACACGCGGGTGTTGCGTCAGGCTTGCTGGGAAGAAAGGGTCGTGGGGTTCGACTATTCCGACAAATCGGGCCACTTTACGAGGCGCGAGGTCAAACCGCTGTCGATCGTCTTTTTTCAAAGCAGCCATTGCCTGTTGGCATGGTGCCTTTTGCGCCAGGACTTCAGGGCTTTCCGGCTGGACCGCATGGACCGGCTTGAGCCATCCGAGCAATCCTTCCGCCCGCAAAGGGTGCCGCTGTTGCGGGACTATATGGCCCAACTCAAGGCGGAAAAGGCGAGACTTGACGCGGAGGGCGCGCCCAGTTGGGACTAAGGGCAAGCGCCACGCATACAGGCCTCGACCGCATTCAGATCGGCCTTTTGAGGGCGCGGAAACAGCAAGCCGCCGCATGGCGCGGCAAAGGCGACATAGCGACGGCCCTCTTTGCGCAGGAAAGCCATGTAAGACTGCCCATTGCGCGCGCCGCCGCATATTCTTCCAGAACAGCTGATCCGTAAAATGATGGGACGTTCAAAATCCTGTTTGAACCCGCGCGCAGTCAAAAGACGCCCTTTCAGGCTGGCCGGGACATCCGCATTGGCATGGGCTGGCAGGCGACTGTCATCAAGGCTGAGGCGACCGTAGACCACCATCCACTCGGCCTTGTCGGTGCTGGCAAACTCAAACGCCCGCACCGGATCAGGTGTTTCACAGCTCAGCGCCCAGACCGGCGCGGCCGCGAGCATCGCCAGCATTGCCAACAGGGCTTTCACAGCTTGCCCCGAAACGCCGCGATAACCTGTTCATAGACCCCGCGCTTGAACGGCACGATCTGCTGCAGCACTTCGTCCGCATCCATCCAGCGCCATTCCGAGAACTCCTGATGATCGTCCGCGTCGATCCGCACCTGATCATCTGTGCCGTGGAACCGCAGCAAGAACCACTTTTGTTCCTGCCCCTTGTAACGCCCCTTCCAGATGCGCGGGACGATGTCGTGCGGCAGGTCATAGGCAATCCAGCCCTCGGTCTCGGCCTCGAGTGTCACCAGATCGGGGGACACGCCGGTTTCCTCAAGCAATTCGCGCAGTGCGGCGGCCCTTGGCTCTTCTCCTTCGTCGATCCCGCCCTGCGGCATTTGCCAAGCGGGCAGCTCGCTGTCGAAGCGTTGGCCGACAAAGGCGTGACCCTGCGCGTTGACCAACATCACCCCGACATTCTGGCGATAGGGCAGTTTGGCGATTTCTTCCGGCTTCATGCGACGTTGTTCCCTCATCCAAAAGCAATAGGGCGAGGCCCCGCCCCGCCCTATCACAAACCTCAATTCAAGGCGATTACTTGTCGACGTTCAGCGCCGCCATCCCGTGCAGGATGTCGATGGCATAGGCCAGCTGATAGTCTTCCAGACGCAACTTGGCGGCGGCCTCGGCCTTGGCCTGATCTGCCTTGATCTGTTCAATCTCATCCTCGGTCAAGGAGTCGTTGTCGAGACGCCCGCGCAGGTCAGCCTCGGACCGCGAGAAGCGATTGACGGCGGTGTTTTCCTCTTCCGGCGCTTCAGGGCGACGCGGCGGTTGATCCACCACGATATCCGGCGAAACACCCAGCGCCTGGATCGAACGGCCGGAGGGGGTGTAATACCGCGCGGTCGTCAGGCGCATCATGCCATCGCCCCGCAGCGGCATTACCGTCTGAACCGAGCCTTTGCCAAAGCTCTTGGTGCCGACGACAATCGCGCGGCGATGATCCTGCAGCGCACCGGCCACGATCTCGGAGGCCGAGGCCGAGCCGCCGTTAATCAGCACAACCAGCGGCTTGCCCATCGCAAGGTCACCAGGGGTCGCGTTGAACCGGTCGCCATCCGCCGGATCGCGGCCACGGGTGGATACAATCTCGCCAGCATCAAGGAAGGCATCCGACACTTTGATTGCCTGCGTCAGCAGACCGCCGGGGTTGTTGCGCAGGTCAAGGACAAACCCATCGACCTTGTCTATGCCGCCCGCCGCTTCGAGTTCCTTGGCGATGCCATCCGACAGGTTGGGGAAGGTCTGGTCGTTGAAGGTGCTGACCCGCAGGACAACCGTGTTGTTCTCCAGTCGCGATCGCACGGCCGTCAACTTGATGGTGTCGCGGGTGATGCTGACGTCAAACGGCTCTTCCTCGCCTTCGCGCACCACAGTGATGACGATTTCGCTGCCCACCGGCCCGCGCATCATGTCCACCGCTTCGTCCAGCGTCAGGCCCAAAACGGATTCGCCGTCGACGTGGGTGATGAAGTCGCCCGATTCCATGCCTGCTTCGTCGGCGGGGGTTCCGTCGATTGGCGAGACAACTTTGACAAAGCCATCCTCTTGCGTGACCTCGATGCCGAGTCCGCCAAATTCGCCGCGGGTCTGCACTTGCATATCTTCGGCGTCGTCTGGCGGCAGATAGTTGGAATGCGGGTCAAGCGAAGTCAGCATGCCATTGATGGCGGCTTCGATCAGATCGGCCTCATCGACCTCTTCGACGTATTGCGCGCGGATCCGTTCAAAAATGTCGCCAAACAGGTCAAGTTGCTCATAGACATTCGTCGGTCGGTTGCTTTCTTGTGCCAGCAGAGGGCCGACAAATTGCGTGGTTGCAAGCACCGAGGCCAGCGCGCCGCCACATGCGGCCATCACGAATTTCTTCATATCCAATATTATCCCTTGTCGGTTGCGAACCACGTCAGCGGATCGACAGGCGCATTGCCTTCTCTCACTTCTATATAGAGCGTTTCCGAACGCTCTGCGCCACCCCTTTCACCAGAAGGTGAAAGGATATCCCCATTTTCAACAGCCTCCCCGCCCATCAGCCCTACCGGGCTTCCTGCGGGCAGCACTTGCCCCGCCTTTCCGTAAACTTCTGAAAGGCCTGCAATAACGAAGAGCAAATCAGCTTGAGGTTCAAGAATGGTTACCAAGCCATAGTCCAGTAGCGGTCCGTTGTAGCGGATCGTCGCAGCGGTCGGAGAGGTCACCAGCGCCTTGGGCTGGGTGGCCAGAACGATGCCTGGGCGGCTTACTCCGGCCGCATCGCTTTCCCCGGCCCGTCGTAGCACAACGCCGCGCACAGGCAGCGGCAGACTGCCCTTTTGCCCGGCGATCCGCGGCAGGTTCTGGGGTGTCTCGTCTTCGGCGATCTGGCTGAGGCCGCTGGCGAACCCCTGCAAGGTCTCGGTCGAGGCGATCAGGATTTCGGTGCGGATCGGATCTTCGGTAAAGCGGCGGGGCAGATCCGTGCGGTCTGCGATGGCCTGGCTCAATTCGGTTCGGGCGGCCTGCACGCCTGCCAACCCTTCCTTGAGCGTGTCTGCAGCGCTTTGCTGCAACTCCCGCAAGGCGGTGACTTCTTTCAGGTCGGACCGCAGCTGCTCTGCTTTCTGGGCCAAACCCGGTGTGACTGCCGCGACCAGCATGCCCGACCGCGCTGTGCCCAACGGCCCCTGCGGGTGCAATAAAGTTTGCGGCTGCACCTGCCCGCCCAGCGCACTGAGCACGCCCAGAAGCTGCGAAACCTCGCCCTCCTGCGCTGACAGTTTGCGGCTGAGTTCAGTCTCGCGGATCGCTGCCGCCCGAAGCCCCTGACGCATGGCCGCCAGCCCGTCCTCATAGGCGCGCACGGTGTCGGTCAGAGCCGCAACCCTGTCACGGGCGCTTTCGGCCTTGTCCAGCTGGACTGAGGCCGCCTCCAGTGCGTCGGCGGCGGCCTGCGCGGCGTCCCCAGCACTTTGTGCGAGGACAGGCCCGGTCATAAGCGCGAAAAGAAGGCAGAGGCGCTTCACGAGATCAGGCTTTCCCCGGTCATTTCCTTGGGTTGCTCCAGCCCCATCAGTTCCAGCAAGGTCGGCGCGACATCGGCCAGACGCCCGCTTTTCAGGTTGGCGCCCTCGGGTCCGCCAAACAGGATCACCGGAACCGGGTTCGTTGTATGGGCCGTATGCGGGCCGCCCGTAACCGGATCAACCATGGTTTCGCAATTGCCGTGATCCGCGATAATCAGAATCGCGCCACCATGCTTTTGCAGCCGTGCCACAACCTGCCCCAGTCCCTCATCGACCGCCTCGCAAGCCTTCATCGCCGCCTGCAAATCCCCTGTATGGCCAACCATATCCGGGTTGGCATAGTTCACGACGATCAGGTCATAGTCGTGGTCAATCGCCCCAAGGAAATGCTCGGTCACTTCGTCCGCACTCATCTCGGGCTGCATGTCATAGGTCGCGACCTTGGGCGATTTCGGCATGAAGCGGTCTTCGTTTTCCTCGGGTGTTTCCTTGCCGCCGTTCAGGAAAAAGGTCACATGCGGATACTTTTCCGTTTCGGCCAAGCGAAACTGGGTCTTGCCATGTTTCGCGACCCATTCGCCCAGAGTATTGACGATTGTCTGCTTGGGATAGGCGGTGGTCATATAGGCATTATGCGCTTTGGAATAATCCACCATCCCAAGAAAGCCGCTGAGCTTCACCCTGTCGCGCTGAAACCCATCAAAATCCGGATCACCAATCGCCGCCAGAATCTCGCGTGCGCGGTCGGCGCGGAAGTTCAGGCAGAAAAAGCCGTCCCCCGCCTGCACCCCGGCATAATCGCCAATCACGGTGGCGGGCAGGAATTCGTCGGTCTTGTCGTCAGCATAGCTTTGCTCGACCGCCTTGATCGCGGTATCGGCCTTGGCCCCCTGCCCGAGGATCATCGCGTCGTAAGCGGTTTGCACCCTTTCCCACCGGTTGTCACGATCCATGGCGTAGTAGCGCCCGATCACCGTGCCGATTGTCGCGGTTTCCGGCAGGCTGCCAGCGAGGTCCGCAATGAACCCATCCGCCGACTGCGGCGCCACATCGCGCCCGTCTGTGATCGCGTGCACAACAACCGGAACACCGTGATCCGTGATCGCCTTAACGGCGGCCTTGATGTGAGAGATATGCCCATGCACCCCGCCGTCCGAGACGACGCCCATCAAATGGGCCGACCCGCCAGCGGCTTTGACATTGGCTGCGAATTCTTTGATCGCCGCGTTGTCGAAAAAAGACCCATCCTCGATCGCCAGATCAATCTGCCCAAGGTCCATCGCCACAACCCGGCCCGCGCCGATGTTGGTATGCCCGACCTCGCTGTTGCCCATCTGCCCGCTCGGCAGGCCGACATCCGGGCCGTGAGTAATCAAGGAGGCATGCGGGCAATTTGCAATGAGCCAGTCCATCGTGGGCGTATTGGCCAGCGCTGGAGCGTTCGCCTCGGTCTCCTCGCGGAGGCCCCAGCCGTCGAGAATTGTCAGGATGACGGGTTTGGTCATGGGGTTCGCCTGTGCAATGAGAGTCATTTTCAGGGCAGATGTATCAGCGTCACGTGTTAGCGTCCAGAAACCGCGCGACATTGTTGCTTGAATGGCGCAATACTCAGAGGAAATCCGCTGAATTGGAAATTCCTCGCGCCCTTCGAGTGGAAAAGCAACTCAGCGCGTCTAAATCACTGGCAATTGGAACCGCCGCCGCCTTCGGCGTTGCCCTTCTGACCACCTTTTACTGGAGCATCCAGAATGAACGCTTTCTCTGCCTCGCCCGCATCCCGCTGCACAGCACTTGCGGCGCTGGCACTGGCGGTCGCGCCCCTTCCTGCCGCCGCACAAGAGCGCGTTGCGCAGTTCGAACTCGGACTTGGGGTCAAGGCAGCCCCGGCCTACGAAGGTTCGGACGAATACAAGGCCGGGCCAAGCTTGGGCGGAAGTCTGGATGCGCTTTCCATCGGATCGATCAACATCCAGCCCGGTGATGATCTGGGCTTCGGCATTGCGCCCTCCTTCCGCTATCTGTCGGAACGCACCGCCTCGGACCACAAGATCCTCACCGGCATCAACGACGTTGACGCCGCATTCGAGCTGGGCGCCAAGGTGTCCTATCGTTGGCAGGGCACCGAGGTTTTCGCCGCGATGCGTCGGGGTGTGACCGGGCATGACGGCATCGTTCTTGATCTGGGCGCGGATGCGATCCTGCAACCCGCCGAGCGGACCACGGTACGGATCGGTCCGCGTGTGTCACTGGCCAATGAAGCCTATATGGATACCTATTTCTCGGTTCCCGGCACGGCGACAAACCTTGCCCCCTATGATGCCGACGGCGGTGTGAAGTCCTATGGGCTCGAGATGACCGTGCGCCAGGATTTGTCTGACACATGGGCCATCGAAGGATCGCTGGGCTATGATCGTCTCAGCGGGCAGGCGGGCGACTCGCCCATCGCCAAGGCCGGCAGCCGCGATCAGGGAACCATCGGAATCATGCTGATCCGCAAGTTCAACCTGCGGTTCTGAAGCCAAAAGAAAGCCGCCCGCCTTTTCAGGGGCGGGCGGCTTTTTCTTTTGTCGCTGGGGTCACCCTTGCAGCGACTTCACCACCAACTCGCCTTCTTCCCGGGCCTTGATGGCCAGCGCGGCTGCGTGTGCGCCCGCCGCGGTCGTGAAGTAAGGGATCTTGTCATACAAAGCGACCGAGCGGATTTCACGGCTGTCTTCGACCGCAGCCGCGCCTTCGGTTGTGTTCAGCACCAGTTGGATGCCGCCGTCTTTCATGACGTCCACGATGTTCGGACGGCCTTCGTAGACCTTTTTCACGCGCTCACAGGTGATGCCGTGGCCTTCAAAGAAATCTGCGGTGCCACCAGTTGCCACAACCTTGAAACCGAGGTCTGACAGGACCTGCGCTGCTTCGACCATCTCGGGCGTCTTGTCGTCATCCTTGATCGAAAAGAACACCGCCCCTTCGCTTGGCAGCAGGTTGCCCGCGCCCAGCTGCGCCTTGAGGAAGGCGCGCGGGAAAGAACGATCCCATCCCATGACTTCGCCGGTCGAACGCATTTCAGGGCCAAGGATGGTATCGACGCCGGGGAAGCGGGCAAAGGGCAGAACCGCCTCTTTCACCGAGAACCACGGCATGTTCGGATCGGCCAGCGTCATAGGGTCAGCCATCGGCACATCGGTGTCATAGTCGGTGTCCACCGCATAACCTTGGCGCAGCGGGAAGGCCGAGAGCTTTTCCCCCGCCATCAGACGCGCAGCGATCGAGGCGATGGCGCTGTCCGTGGCCTTTGCGACAAAGGGCACGGTGCGCGAAGCGCGGGGGTTGACCTCAATCAGGTAAATCTCGCCGTCTTTGATGGCGAACTGGACGTTCATCAGGCCAACCACGTTCAGCGCGCGGGCCAAGGCAACGGTCTGCTCCTTGATGCGATCCAGCACCTCGGCGTCAAGCGAATAGGGCGGCAGCGAGCAGGCACTGTCGCCCGAGTGAACGCCCGCCTCTTCGATGTGCTGCATGATGCCCGCGACATGCACGTCCTCACCGTCACAAAGCGCGTCCACGTCCAGCTCGACAGCGCCGGAAAGATAACTGTCCAGCAGCACGGGGCTGTCGCCGGAAACGACCACCGCCTCGGCGATGTAACGGCGCAGGTGGTCCATGTCGCGGACGATTTCCATGGCGCGGCCACCCAGCACGTAAGACGGGCGTATCACCAGCGGGAAGCCGATGTCCTCGGCGATGTCCAGCGCCTGCGCGTCGGTGCTGGCGATGCCGTTTTTCGGCTGCTTGAGGCCCAGCTGGTTGACCAGCGCCTGGAACCGCTCGCGGTCTTCGGCAAGGTCGATGGCGTCGGGCGTAGTGCCAAGGATCGGAATACCCTCAGCCTCCAGTGCATTGGCCAGCTTTAGCGGGGTCTGGCCGCCGAATTGCACGATCACACCGTGCAGCGTGCCGTTCTCCAGCTCGACACGCAGGATCTCCATGACGTGTTCAAAGGTCAGAGGTTCGAAATACAACCGGTCCGAGGTGTCATAGTCGGTCGACACCGTTTCCGGGTTGCAGTTGATCATGATGGTTTCATAACCCTGATCCGCCAGCGCAAAGCAGGCGTGACAGCAGCAGTAATCAAACTCGATCCCTTGTCCGATGCGGTTTGGACCACCACCCAGAACAACCACCTTCTTGCGGTCCGACGGGCGGGCTTCGCATTCTACCTCGCCCATCATGGGTTGTTCGTAGGTGGAATACATATAAGGGGTCTGGGCCTCGAACTCGGCGGCGCAGGTGTCGATGCGTTTGAAGACGGCATTGACGCCCAGCGCCTGACGACGCTTGCGCACATCCTTTTCGGAAAAGCCGGTCAGCTTGGCGAGGCGGGCGTCGGTAAAGCCCATCATCTTCAGGTCGCGCACGCCTGCTTCATCGCTGGGCAGGCCATCGGCCTTGATCTTGGCTTCGGTTTCGACGATTTCGCGGATACGGGCCAGGAACCAGGGGTCGAACATGGTGACGCCGTGGATTTCCTCGTCGCTCAGACCGTGGCGCATGGCCTGCGCTATGGTGCGCATCCGGTCCGGAGTTTGTTCGCCAATGGCTTTGATCACGGCCGCCTTGTCGGGGGCGCCGGGGATCTCCACTTCGTCAAAGCCCGTCAGGCCGGATTCCATCGACGCCAGCGCCTTTTGCATCGACTCGTGGATGGTGCGGCCGATGGCCATGGCCTCGCCCACGGACTTCATCGCGGTGGTCAGGTGGGGCTTGGAGCCGGGAAACTTCTCGAAGGCGAACTTCGGGATCTTGGTGACAACATAGTCGATGGTCGGTTCAAAGGAGGCTGGGGTCACCTTTGTGATGTCATTGTCCAGTTCGTCCAGCGTGTAGCCGACGGCCAGCTTCGCGGCGATCTTGGCAATCGGGAAGCCGGTGGCCTTGGACGCAAGCGCAGAGGAGCGCGAGACGCGCGGATTCATTTCGATCACGACCATGCGGCCGTTGTCGGGGTTCACCGCCCATTGCACGTTGGAACCGCCGGTTTCGACACCGATCTCGCGCAGCACGGCGATCGAGCCATTGCGCATGATCTGGTATTCCTTGTCGGTCAGGGTCAGCGCAGGGGCGACAGTGATGCTGTCGCCGGTATGCACCCCCATGGGATCGACGTTTTCGATGGCGCAGACGATGATGGCGTTGTCGGCTTTGTCGCGGACAACCTCCATCTCGAATTCTTTCCAGCCCAGCAGGCTTTCGTCGACAAGAATCTGACCCACCGGCGATGCATCCATGCCGGTGCGGCAGAAATGGATGTAATCTTCGCGGTTGTAAGCCACGCCGCCCCCGGTGCCACCAAGGGTAAAGGCGGGGCGGATGATCGCAGGCAGGCCCACATATTCCAGCGTTTCGAGCGCAATCGCCACGCCAGCCTCAAGATCGAACTTGCCTTTGGCATTTCTCGGAGCGGTGACGATTGTCGCCTTGGGGTTTTCCAGCCCGATGCGGTCCATCGCCTCGCGGAACAGCTTGCGGTCTTCGGCCATTTCGATGGCTTCGCGTTTGGCCCCGATCATCTCGACGCCATATTTTTTCAACACTCCCATTTCCTCAAGCTCGAGCGAAGTGTTGAGGCCCGTCTGACCGCCCATGGTGGGCAGAAGCGCGTCGGGGCGCTCCTTCTCGATGATCTTGGCGACGACCTCGGGAGTGATCGGTTCGATGTAGGTGGCATCGGCGAGGCCCGGGTCGGTCATGATCGTTGCCGGGTTCGAGTTGACGAGGATGACCCGGTAGCCTTCTTCGCGCAGAGCCTTGCAGGCTTGGGCGCCGGAGTAGTCGAATTCGCAGGCCTGCCCGATCACAATGGGCCCCGCGCCGATAATCATGATGGATTTGATGTCGGTACGTTTGGGCATGGGATGACCTCGTTTGGCGGCAAAGTGGCGGCATGGGGCTACGGGCCGGTGACTCGCGTCCTGCCCGCAAATTGTTGCGGGTTATAGACATGGGACGGGTGGGTTCAAGTCCCTTCGGACATGCGAGAAGGGGCCCTGCCCCCGCGCCTGCGGCGCTCCCCCGAGGTATTTTGGGCCCAAAGAAACCATGGGGGGCGTAAAGCGGGTCAAAAACCGCCGATTCCCTTGACTTTGGCCCCCCCAAAGGGTGTATCCGCGCCTGACCTGTATTTACGGCCTTCCATTAAAGGACCTCGACCATGCACGCCTTTCGCAGCCATACCTGCGCCGATCTGACCAAGGACAACGTGGGCGATACCGTTCGCCTTTCCGGCTGGGTGCACCGCATCCGCGATCACGGCGGCATCCTGTTCATTGATCTGCGCGATCATTTCGGCATCACCCAAGTCCTGTGCGACCCCGACAGCCCGGTTTTTGCCGAGGTCGAAAAGGTGCGCAGCGAATGGTGCATCCGGATCGATGGCAACGTGAAGGCCCGCGATCCCGAACTGGTGAACCCAAAGCTGCCCACGGGCGAAGTTGAGGTGTTCGTGCGCGACATGGAAGTGCTGGGCAGTGCCGACGAGTTGCCTCTGATCGTGTTTGGCGATCAGGAATACCCCGAAGAGACGCGCCTGAAGTATCGCTATCTGGACCTGCGCCGCGAAGCGATGCAGAAAAACATGGCGATGCGTTCGGACGTTGTGGCCTCCATGCGCAAGCGGATGTGGGACAAGGGGTTCCGCGAGTATCAGACGCCGATCATCACCGCGTCGTCCCCTGAGGGCGCGCGCGATTTCCTTGTGCCGTCGCGTCTGCACCCGGGCAAGTTCTATGCCCTGCCGCAGGCCCCGCAACAGTTCAAGCAGCTGATCATGGTGTCGGGCTTTGACAAGTATTTCCAGATCGCACCCTGTTTCCGCGACGAAGACCCGCGCGCCGACCGGTCGCCCACCGATTTCTACCAGCTCGACATGGAGATGTCCTTTGTCGAGCAGCAGGACGTGTTCGACACGATTTCCCCGGTGATCGCCGGTGTGTTCGAGGAGTTCGGTGGAGGTCGCAAAGTCGATGCGCCCGGCGATTGGCCGCAGATACCCTACAAAGAGGCTGCGCTGAAGTACGGCACCGACAAGCCCGACCTGCGCAACCCGATCGAGATGCAGGATGTGTCCGAGCATTTCCGCGGATCGGGCTTTGCGATCTTTGCCAAGCTGCTGGAGCAGGACGGCACCGAGATTCGTGCCGTACCCGCGCCGACAGGCGGCTCACGCAAGTTTTGTGACCGGATGAATGCCTTTGCCCAGAAGGAAGGGCTGCCCGGCATGGGCTATATCTTCTGGCGTGATCAGGGTCAGGGCATGGAAGCCGCGGGTCCGTTGGCAAAGAACATCGGGCCCGAGCGCACCGAAGCGATCCGCCAGCAGTTGGGTCTCGGCGTTGGCGATGCGGCGTTCTTCCTTGGTGGCAAGCCCAGCGCATTCGAGCGCGTGGCGGGCAAAGCGCGGGACGTGATCGGCGCCGAGTTGAAGCTGACCGACGAAAACCGCTTCGCCTTTGCCTGGATCGTGGATTTCCCGATCTACGAGAAAGACGAGGAAACCGGCAAGATCGACTTTGAGCATAACCCCTTCTCCATGCCGCAGGGTGGGATGGCGGCGCTTGAGGGCGATCCGCTGGCCGTGAAGGGCTATCAATACGATCTCGCCTGCAACGGGTATGAACTGGTCTCCGGCGCGATCCGGAACCACAAGCCGGACGTCATGCTCAAGGCCTTTGAACTGGCGGGCTACGGCGCGGACGAGGTCAAGTCACGCTTTGGCGCGCTATTCCAGGCGTTCCACTACGGCGCCCCGCCGCACGGTGGCTGCGCCGCGGGCATCGACCGCATTGTGATGCTGCTGGCCGATCAGCAGAACATCCGCGAGGTCATCATGTTCCCGATGAACCAGCGCGCCGAAGACCTGATGATGCAGGCACCGTCGGACCCCAGCTCGGATCAGTTGATGGAATTGGGTCTGCGGGTGATCCCGCAGGACTGATCACGTCACTGCAAACAACAAAAAGCCCCGCTCCTGCTCAGGATGCGGGGCTTTTTTGTAAAGGGCCGGTTGTCGAACAACATCCACGCGCCCGGTGGGAAATGCCCCCTCCGGAACACGACCCGCCGTGTCAGTAGACCGAGGCCACCATTTCCGTCGCAACGATTTCGGACCCGAAATACATCACAAGGCCGAACATCAAAGCCGAGGTGACACCCATGATAAGCAAGCGCCCCGCCTCGTTCTTGCGATACGCAGCTTCGGGTCCGGATTTTTCCAGCGTTGACTTCGTGACAAAGTATTTGATGACCACAAGGGCCGAAAGCAACATGACCGTTACCATCACCATCATCAAAGCGGCCTGAATCCCCATGACGTCTATCTCCATCTCTTGTTCAACGCTAAATTGCATAGAGAATGTGGCGGACTTGGGATCACGATAAGGGCTTTTAATGAAAAATTAACGTTAATTCGTGGTCAGCGCGACATCAGCACTCTTTCGCGCAGGTGGTGCCATAGCGCCGGTCAGACCTTTATGCCGCCGAAAAATCACCTAGGTTGATCGCAAAGCAATCAGGCTGTGCGCCCCATGACATTCGAACCGATTATCGCTGACATCCGTTTCGGATGCGGCCTTGCCCCGCATATCGCGGCTCCGTCAAGTTTGCAGGCGATACTGGATGGGCTAACCGAACCGGATCGCATGTCGATACGTTTCCCGATCCCCAGCTATGCCAAATTTCGCGATCGGTTGAAGATCAGGGCCGAACTGCAGGGGCAGCTCAAAGCCAGCCGCGGGACGGATCAGGCCGCTGACGTGCGCGAAAACATCCGTTTGATGAACGCCGAGGCCTACAGGGATCAACTGCAATGGTTGGCGGTGCATCTGGTGCGGCGCAGCCATTCGGAAACCCCCTTTCTGGAACGCCTGGAGGGCTTTTGGGCGGATCACTTTACCGCCGCTGGCAAAGGCGGGCTGATCAGGCGCGCGGCATCGCCCTACACCGAGTCAGCCATCCGTCCGAAGATGGCCGGCCGGTTCGAGGACTTGCTGATTTCCGCCGTGACCCACCCTTTGATGCTGCACTATCTCGATCAGCAGCAATCGGTCGGGCCCAATTCCGTGCGCGGCAAGAAGGCTCCGGGAAAATTCGGGCTGAATGAAAACCTCGCCCGAGAAGTCATGGAACTTCACACTCTGGGCGTGGATGGCCCCTACACCCAAGACGACGTGACCCAGATGGCCGCGCTTTTGACTGGGCTTAAGAGCAACAACAAAACCGGGCGCAAGTTCCTTTTGGGTCAGGCGGAACCGGGCTTAAAAGTGGTGCTTGGCAAAACCTATGGGCATGACGCGCCAAGCTTTGGCGACATCGAAGCAGTCTTGCGGGATCTCGCCCGGCATCCGGCCACCGCGCGGCATTTGGCCCGCAAACTGGCGGTCCATTTCGTGTCGGACGCTCCCGATCCGGACTTGGTCCGCGCGATCGCGGCCGCTTGGATCGACAGCGACGGGTTGCTTACACACGTCTATGAGGCGCTATTGTCGCATCCTGCGGCGTGGACTGAAACTGCAGTAAACGTGAAACGACCGTTTGACTTTGTCGCGTCGGCCTGTCGCGCGCTGGCGGTTTCGGCACCGACCTTGCTGCAAATGGAGGACAAGGACATGCGGCGCAGGTTCCTTGGCCCGTTGAGCCTGATGGGCCATGTCTGGCAGCAGCCAAACGGCCCGGACGGGCTGGAAGAAGCGGACAGCGCATGGATCACTCCGCAAGGCATCGCCGCGCGATTGCAATGGGCGATGGCAGTGCCGCAAATGCTGGTGTCCCAATTGCCCGACCCGCGCCAATTCGTGGAAACCGCATTGGGGCCGAAAGTCCCAGAGCGCGTGCGTTTTGCCGCCGCAGCCGCTGAAAGCCGCAGCGACGGGATCGGGCTTGTTCTGGCCTCACCTGCGTTTCAAAGGATGTGATGACAATGGACAGACGGGCCTTTCTGAGTCGCACTCTGGGACTTGGCTGTTCGCTGGCCGCCAGCCCCCTAGTCACCCCGATGAGCTTTGCCGCCGCCCCCGGGGACAACCGGCTGGTGGTGATCATCCTGCGGGGCGGCATGGATGGCCTTGGCGTTGTCCAGCCCTATGGCGATCCGAATTATCAGAACCTTGGGCGCAAGAGCGATCTGGACAGCGCCGAAGGGTCTGCTGATCTGGATGGGTTCTACGCCCTGCACAACGGGTTGCGCCCGCTCCTGCCGCTGTGGCAACAGGGCCAGCTTGGCTTTGTCCACGCGGTCTCGACCCCGTACCGCGACAAGCGCAGCCATTTCGATGGGCAGGATCTGCTTGAGGCTGGTACAGTCGGCATTGCAGGGGTGCGCGACGGTTGGTTGAACCGGCTGCTGGCGCACTTGCCCGGCAGCGCGATGGACACCGCCTATGCCATTGGGAACGACGCTCTGGCGATTCTGGATGGCCCGGCGCCGGTGGCCCGCTGGTCGCCCGAGACCGATCTGGTCATGTCACCGCAGGCGATGCATTTGGCCCAGTTGGTCATGCAGGATGATCCCGCCATGTCCAGTGCTCTGGCCGAAGCCTTCCAACTGGCGGCGAGCGATGGCGATGGCGTTGCCATCGACGGCGGGCCGCAGCAGATGATGCAAATGATGCAGGCCGATGCCCGCGCAGCACGTCAGTCAGGAAACCGTCTGGTTGCGGAATTCGCAGCCTCGCGCCTGCGGCAAGAAGCGCGCATCGCCGCCTTTTCGCTGAACGGCTGGGACACCCACATCAATCAGGATCGGGGCCTGATGAGGCCGCTCACCAACCTGTGTGACGCAATACTCGCCCTGCAGGACAGTCTGGGCGCTGAAATCTGGGCCAAGACTGCCATTGTCGCAATGACTGAATTTGGCCGCACGGCGCGGATGAACGGCACAAAGGGAACCGATCACGGGACTGGCGGCGCGATGGTTCTTGCGGGCGGGGCGGTGCGCGGTGGGCGCGTGGTGTCCGATTGGCCGGGGCTGGCCGAAGCCGAGCTTTATGCGCGGCGCGATCTGGCCCCAACCCGTGACCTGCGTGCTCACGCGGCTTGGTTGCTGCGCGGGTTGTTCGGGATCGACGCCACCACGCTTGAGCGGGACGTGTTTCCCGGTGTCGAACTGGGAAGCAATCCGGGCCTGTTGCTTTAGCCCCGGCACGATCGCGCCCTCTCAGATCGCCACGCGATCCGACAGACGATCCTGCACCAGTGCCGCAACCCGGGCCAGAATGGCCTGCAAAGGGCGCCCCTTGGCCCGAGCTTCGGCCAGATCTTCTGCGGCAGACTGCAGGGAATTGTCGCCCGCGCTATGGGCCACGCCACGCAGGAACTGGGCCAGATAGTCCAGCATCCGCCCATCACCGCGTTCATCCAGAACATCGGCAGCATGGGCCATATCATCGCGGTACGCCAAAGGATCAGGTCGCACCGGATCGTCGCTGACCAGACGCGGCCCCCTCGGTTGACGCTCGACCGGCAGGGCCGAGAGGATCTTGCTTTGGAACACCACGACGGATTCGACCGGCTTGGCCAGAAAACCATCCGCCCCGGCAGCAAGGGCGACGTCTTCGGAAAAGCTGTCGCCGCTGGTGCCAAGAACCACGTCGATCCGCGGCGTGGCATGCGCGAGTTCAGCGATCAGTTCGGCACCCGATCCGTCCGGCAACCCAAGGTCGATGACCGCCACGCTGGGGCGGTAGACTTGCAGGTGGCGGCGCGCCGATGCGATACAATCGGCCCGGCGGATACGGGCGCCCGAGCGCAGGCAAAGCAGCCGCATGGCGTCACAGGCATAGCGGCTGTCCTCAACCACCAGAACCGTCAGCCCGAGCAGGGGGCGCGTGGCAGTCGGCCGCCGTTGAATTTCCAGTTCGTCACGATAGTCGTCCATAATCCCCTCCAGTGGCAGGTACGAATCCATGCTGCCCCCAACAGGGTGAATAAGCGGTTAAAGGCCGCACCGCCTTGTCCGGCTGTGCCCTGCACGCCATAACCTGTGGCAACCATTCTACCGTAGGAGAGCCCGCATGATCGGTCGTCTGAACCACGTTGCCATCGCCGTCCCTGACCTCGAAGCCGCCGCCGTGCAGTACCGCAGCGCCCTTGGCGCAAAGGTCGGCGATCCGCAGGATGAGCCGGACCACGGCGTCACAGTGATCTTTATCGAACTGCCTAACACCAAGATTGAACTGCTTTATCCGCTGGGAGAGAACAGCCCGATCAACGGCTTTCTGGAAAAGAACCCCTCGGGCGGGATTCACCATATCTGCTATGAGGTGGATGACATCATCGCTGCGCGCGATCACCTGAAAGGCACCGGCGCCCGCGTGCTGGGCACCGGAGAGCCCAAAATCGGCGCGCATGGCAAGCCCGTGCTGTTCTTGCACCCCAAGGACTTTAACGGCTGCCTTATCGAGTTGGAGCAGGTCTGATGGGAATCACTTCGGGAATCGTTTTGTTTGCAGTGCTTTGGTTTCTCACCTTTCTGGTGGTGATTCCGATCCGTCTGCAAACCCAAGGGGATGTTGGCAAAGTGGTGCCGGGAACCCATGCCGGCAGTCCGGAGGTCCACAACCTGAAGCGCAAGGCGTGGATCACAACCGGAATCGCAGCGGTGCTATGGGCGATCCTTGCCTTCGTCATCCTGTCTGGCGCCATCACGGTGCGCGACATCGACAGTTGGATGGGCCAGCGCATGGCTCCGATCGAAAGCCAATAAGCCCGGTGGGCGGGAAACTCCCGCCCTACCTGTCACCCAAGCGGTGGAAGATATGGGTAAAGGTCGCCGCGCCCAGAACCGGGATCAGCAGGTTCACAAGCGGGATCGACAGCGGCAGCGCCATCAACACGCCCGCCGCCCAGATGGTCACCAGATGCTTGCGCCATAATGCCTTGGCCGCCGTCCTGCCGACGCGGCGCATCGCGGCCAGCGTGAAATATTCCCGCCCCAGCAGGAACCCGTTCAGCGCCCAGAAAATGAACGGCGCGAAGGGCGTGAGAAAAACATAGAGCACCAAAGCGACAAGGTTCGCGCCAATCAGCACGCCAAGGAATGACAGCGTATCGCGCACGGCTTCGGTTAGCGGGACAGTCTCGGCGGGACCAAGCGCGGGATAGTGCCTGTCCTCGACCGCCTGCGCGACGTCTTCAAGGAACATCGAGGTGATGGCCGAAGCCACCGGCACCATCAGAAAGACCGACAGAAGCAATGTCAGCGGGATCGCCGCCCAGCTGATCACATTGTCGACCCAGCCCACTTGCCCGATCCATGGCAGGGTTACGGTGTCACCCACCAGCCAACCGACGCCCCAAGCAAAGGCCAGATAGAATCCGAACAACAACAGGATCGTCAACCCGATCCCGCGCAGCAAGACGCTGCGAAAGCGCGGATCGCCCAATTGGCTCAGCGCCTTGAGAAACGCGCTGACGATCATTCCGAAACCCACTCCGTTATCGCGTCGAGATCGGGGCGCGGGCGCTCTGGCGGCGTTGCGCCTTCTGTGCCGATGTGAACAAATCCGGCAAGGCTCTCGTTCTCGGCAAGGCTCAGTGCGGCCTGAAGAAAACCCCTGTCGTGGCTTGCCCAGCCCGATAGCCAATTCGCGCCCCACCCAGAAGCCAGCGCCGCGTTCAGCAACGCAAGGCAGACCGCGCCAGCCGAATAGGTCTGTTCGATCGCGGGGATCTTGGGGCTGTCTTTTTGAACTTCGATCACGGCAACGCAAAGCGGGCTGTTCGAAAAGGCGCTGCTGGCCTTTACGATGTCTTCTTCGGATTTGCCCAGCCGGGCTCCCGCCACCGCCACTGCTTTGGCCATGCGGCCCAAGGCGGCTCCTTGCAACACGACAAAGCGCCATGGCTCCAGCTTGCCATGATCGGGGGTGCGTGCGGCCGCGGTCAGCAAAGGCATCAATGCTGCGCGATCCGGTCCGGGCGCCTTCAGCGTCTTGGCAGGGCGGGACCGCCGGGTCAGCAGGAAATCCATGGCGGCTTGGTTTATCTCGGGCATCGGTCATCCTATTGTTCGCTAAGCCCTTATGTCAGCGCTGACGCCCAAGGTTTCAACCGCCAAGTTGCAAAGCCTTCGCCCCGACGCTAGGCCTTTGCCATGAAAACCAATGATCTGACTGACCTAGCCATCCCAGGCACCACGCTTGATGTGCGGGTCACCCCCAAGGCATCGCGCAACAAGATCGAGCGCGATGGCAATGCCTTGCGTGTCTATGTCACGACGGTTCCAGAAAGCGGCAAGGCCACGGCGGCGGTGCAAAAGCTGCTTGCCAAGGCGCTGGGGGTGCCGAAATCTCGGCTGACCCTGATCCGCGGGGAAATCTCGCGCGACAAGGTCTTTCGGATCGACGATTAGTCTCTGACGCGGCGGGTGTAGACGCCTTCCGGCAGTTCCAGCGCCGCGATCAGGTCATTCAACTGCGTGATCGACAGGGTGATTTTGTGCGCGCTGTCGGTGCGCGGGTCGAATTGTTCGACCGTAACGCACTCTTCAAAGCTGGAGACGATCACGTCTTCCTGCAAATGACCCGCGCCCTCGTCCACGAGTGTCACGACCGTGGCGTCAAATTCGTGCTCGATGCTGAACATGAGGAAATCCTAACGTGGCTGCGCCTGAGTTGAAAGCGCTTGTCTGGCTATCTTTGACGGCGGCGGTGCAGCGCGTAAAGGGCTGGCGCGGCAACATGATCGTAAAGCGCCGCAATAGCTGTGCGGATCCCCGGCAGGCGGACAAGTTGGGCCAGCCAACGCAGATGTGGAAGATCGTCCCAAAGCAAGGCAAAAGCGGGAATGCCGCTCACAAGCTCACCGTGCTTAACGACATGAAAGCGCCGCGCGGCCATGTCCTCGGTCAGTCCAAAATGGGCCAGATCACATTCCGACAATCCGGCAAAGACGATATCCCGCCCCCGCCGCTCCGCCGCACGCGCGTAACTGTTCACTTCGCGCGAACAAATCGGGCAGGTATCGTTGTAAATCACGGTCATTTTCGGATCAGTGGTCATAAAGTTGTAGATAAGCTCCGGCGCCTCCTCGCCAAGTGATCACATGGGGCTGGCCCAGCGACCAATCGCCGCCTATCGTCGGCACAACCGCTCATGAACCGTACCGGAATCCCTGATGCTCCGAATCCTTCCCCTGCTGTTTCTTCTGCTGGCGGCCTGCGCCGAGCTGCCCATGCCGGATCCGACCGCGCAGCCTCTGCCCGACGCGCAGGCCAGCCCTGCCCGGACAAGTGTCCAGCAACGCGCGCAGAGAGCCGCGCGCCAGTTTGTTCAGGTCGTCGATACGGTGGAACCCGTGGCCGAGCAGGTCTGCCGCAAGCGGTCGTCCGGGCTGAACTGCGATTTCCGGATTGTTGTGGATGACCGCGTCGATCAATCGCCCAACGCCTTTCAGACCGTTGATCGCGTGGGGCGGCCCATTGTTGCCTTTAACCTTGCGCTGATCGTCTCGGCGGAAAACGCTGATGAGCTGGCTTTTGTCATGGGCCACGAAGCGGCACACCACATTCTGGATCACATCGCCAAGACACAGGAAAGTGCCACGGTGGGCGCCGTGATCTTTTCCGGGATCGCGGCAATGTCCGGGGCAGACGCCGACGGCATTCGCTCGGCCGAGGAACTCGGGGCGACCGTCGGCGCGCGTACCTATTCCAAGGATTATGAACTGGAGGCCGACCGTCTGGGCACATTGATCGCGGCGCAGGCCGGGTATGATCCGGTGCGCGGGGCGCTGTTCTTCAATCGCATTCCCGATCCCGGCGACCGCTTCCTTGGCAGCCACCCGCCGAATGCGGCCCGGATGGAGATTGTTCGGCGCACCTATGCTGAAATCGCCGCAGGCAACAGTTGAGTCATCGCCTTTCACGTTCTTGCCCACGTTGACCTGAGTCAAGGCAGGTTCCCCATCGACTGCTACCCTTGCTGTCACATGTCCTGACAGTCAGGGAGACGGACCAATGCAAAGTCGAGAAACACTCAAGCGCCATGCCGGTCTTGTGGACCAGATGGCCAACGCGCAGGAATTGGATCTGGAAGAACAGATTCTGCGGGGCAATCTCAGCATTTCCGAATTGGACGATGCTGTTCTGCGATGCACCGGATGCACCCAACCCTGCACTTGCGAAACATGGCTGGCCACCCGCAGCGCACCAGTAGACGCGCCGCCTGAATATTGCCGCAACGCCGAATTGTTTCAGGATCTGAAGCGGGCAAGCCAATGACCAGAGATCAGGCTGACCGCCGCCCCTATCGCCCACTTGGCCCGGAACGCCGCCACTATTGGATGGCGCAACGCATGGCAAAGGCCACCGGGGTCGATCTTGTCGAAGCGATGGAAGAGCATGCCCTGACACAGGAAGATTGGTCCAGAATCGTGACCCGGTGCCGTGGCTGCGAGTGGGTTCAGGGCTGCAAGCACTGGCTGGCCCAAGGCGGTGACACCATCCGCGATTTGCCCGAAGGCTGCGCCAACCGGGCTCGCTATGCCGCATTGCGCACAGTAACCGAGGAGGCAGACCTTTGAGACCAGCGCTTGGCGATCCTGCCCGCCATTTCTTTATGACCCGCAGTGTGGCCCGGGTGATGGGCCTGAGCCTGACAGAAGAGCTGCAAACCGGGCATCTGGCGCCCGAAACCTATGCGGCCATGGTCACGCGCTGCCGGGGCTGCGCCCTGATCGAAGCCTGTGAAGAATGGTTATCCAGTCAAACCCAGCTGAGCGCCGCGCCGCCGCCGGGCTGCTGTAACGGTGTCGAACTGGCCAAGCTGCGCAAAGGGCAAAAGGCCATTTGAACGCCCCACATGCAAAAGCGCGCCACAAAGGACGCGCTTTTCTCATTCTTCAAAATCTTAGTGCGCGCGAAGGTTCTTTGCGGATTCCTTGATCGCGTCGTACTGGCCCGAAGGGCGGTAAGGCCACAGATATTCGTCCAGAACCGCTTCGGTCGCTGTCGGACGAATATCCAGATCCGCCAACCCCTTCGCGCCTTCGCTGACCACATTGTCGGTCTTGAGCGACCGCACCTGATCCTTGGTAATCTGCGCCGGAACCAGCCCAAGCGAAATCGTCTGAACCAGGTCAGAGACCGAGCCGATAACACCCGCCGCAAAGAAGGGGATGTTCACAATCATGCGGCGACGGTGGATCGTTTTCAGCATTTCCTGCATCAGTTCGCGGAAATTTCGCACCTCTGGACCGCCCAGTTCATAAATGCCGCCGGGAGCCGTCCCCAGAACGCCTTTGACCGCCGCTTGGGCAACGTCGTCCACATAGACCGGCTGAAATTTGGTTGTGCCACCAACGATCGGCAGCACCGGCGAAAGTCGGGTCATCTTGGCGAAACGATTGAAAAATTCATCTTCCGGCCCGAAGATGACCGAAGGCCGAAGGATCATTGCTCCCGGCATATGCTTCAGGACGCCCTCTTCGCCCAGACTTTTGGACTTCGCATAGAGGCTTTCTGCGTCTTTGTTGGCACCAATCGCCGAGATGTGAACCATTCGCTCGACAGCCTGCTCGGCAGCGATTCGGGCGACCCGCTCGGCACCTTCATGCTGGACCGCGTCAAAGTTGTTCTTGCCGCCTTTGTCGAAGGTACCAACGCAGTTGACCACCGCGTCTGCGCCATTCATCACCGCACGAACGCTGGCATCATCGCGAATATTGCAAAAGACCGGCTCTACCTGGCCGACGGCGCCGTAGGGACGCACAAAGATGGCTTCATTCGGGCGCCGCACCGCGACTCGGACACGCCAGCCCTCCTTGGCCATGCGACGCGCAATATAGCGGCCCACAAAGCCGGACCCCCCATATATGGTGACGAGCTTAGACATCTAGCGTCTCCTCAAGGACATTTCGCGCTCAGGAATACCTTTGTGAACGCCGACCCGCAAGGCGCAGGATCGCCGCGCAAAGATCTTTGTGAAAAAGGCCGTTGACACTCAAGCCTATGGGCCTTAAACGCCTGCTTCACCAACCCGTGCCCAGATGGCGGAATGGTAGACGCGCTGGCTTCAGGTGCCAGTGGCCGCAAGGCCGTGGAGGTTCGAGTCCTCTTCTGGGCACCATTTATTCATAATAATATCAATTGATGTCAGAGACTTGCAGCGCAGTTGCGCTTTTCACTCCACCTTTGCGCACCTCCATTGATCCGCCTCAGAAAGCCAACTTTTGCTTTCCCAAATGACCGCATGAAAAATGGCCTATGCTCGCCGGTCCTTTGCTAGACCCGGCAAACTTTTGGCCGCCCCCTCCCTAGTTGGGCGCCTAATAGTCTCTGGCTAATTTCCTGAGACTGCTGGCTAACGCTGCTAGATCGCGCACCGCGATACTCTTGCCACAGCGGCGATAGTTCGGATGTGCAGATCCGCGCTCAGCGCCACCGCCAGCGCCATGCATTCGACAAACTGCCCAGCCGCTCACCGCCGGATTTTTTACATAGAACGCCTGAGAGCCTTGAATGGGCAGTGCATCGCCGGGCCGCGTGCGCGCTGTGCATGAGGTTAGCGTCACTTTTTTTCACAAGCCCCCCTCTCAGAAAGGAATGGCGCGCCTGGCACCCACCGGTGACAGGTGCAATCTCTGGCTTGGATATGGGCTGAGGTCGGTCCTAGGCCGTGTTGACAAAAGGGATTTCCACCGGGCGCTGATCGTGATTCAAGCTGGTATCTGCAATGGAGAACAACT